>CAYRBY010000008.1:0-28168 GCA_964422635.1 uncultured bacterium | reverse complement strand
TAAAGCTCCGTCAGCGGGTTCTTAAAAGCAGATTTGAGATGGGCTCATCTTTTTTAAGGCGGTTGAGCTGAATGAGCATGTAAGACGCAATGGCAAAATTACCCAGCAGCATAATCAGCCAAAACCATAAGAAACGGGATAGAAAGCCGCGCTCTTTATAAAACACCCAAAGGTAAATGGTAAGAAAGGCAAAGTAGGTATCGCAAAGCGTGGCTTTAAACCAGAGGTCGGGCCAAAGTCCCCGCCCCGCCTCCAATACGCCGCGGTCAAGAGAAGCCTGAACAGTCACGACCGTCATGGCGACAAGCACACCTGCAAAAAGCAGCTTTAAAATATTTTTCAAGCAGAGAGCCCCAGAATCTTATCTCTGAATTTTTTATTGGCCGGATATTCTGAAAGCCAGATCCCTAAATAAGCCCGGGCAAAATCCACGCCGGGAATCGTTACGATCAATTTATCGTTGAGGAGGAGAGAGGTTCCGGTCCCGGGCTCATAGCGCAGTTCATAGCGGTCCCCCTTGGATACTTTCTGATAGGCGGCGGCAATCTGGTCAATCCGGCTTTGAAGCGCCTTAATATCGTTCTCGGGATTCTTGCGGAGGATTTTTTCAGCCGCTTCATTCATCCACTTTACCTTGATCCCCCGGTGGTATTCCAGCACCAGTGCCTTGGGAACATCCGCAAGGGCATCAGCGCTTGTTTTCACATCTGCGGGCGCATAAAAAGCCCCGGTATACATGTCCAGCATCAGGTACTGCAGATCTCCCACGCCGTGAAGAGGAAGCTTCTGGCCCGCAATTTCTTTATCCAGAGCAAAACAAACTTCTTTGAGGCATCCAGGCTGCTCAGAAGAAGCGGCCGCCAGGACAGAAGAAGAAAAACTTCCAATGCCTAAAACAAACAAAACTGCAGCTGCTGTTTTTTTCATGCTCGCACCGTCTTCTTTTCTTTCCGCTCACGGTCAAGGCGCCGGGCCTCCTCATAAACTTCCTTCGGCGGCACCCTCAAATCCCAAACAATCCCGAACCAGGAAAGCACTTTCAAAATGTAGTGCGTCACGTCAATCTCCCACCAGTAAAATCCCTGACGCTCCGAGGAAGGAAACCTATGATGGTTGTTATGCCATCCTTCCCCCATTGTTAAAAGCGCCACAAAAAGATTGTTGTGACTGTGGTCCTTGGTCTGAAAACGGCGGTCGCCCCAAATGTGGGCCACGGAATTAACCATAAAAGTTACGTGATGAAGAAAGATGGTGCTGAGAAAAAAACCCCAGACCACGATTTGAAGCGGTGATGTTTGAAGCTGCGGTGCAAAAATTTCAAGCCCATAGCCAATCAAGGCCAAAAGTCCCAGCATAAAAAGGGCTGGAAATTTCTGGTGCCTGTGAAGAAACCTGAGCTCGGGATAGACCATGAGATCAGGAACCAAATCATCCGGTTTAAGATTTGCGTTTTTTTTGCACATCACCCACCCCATATGCGCCCAGAAAAAACCTTTCATTCCCGGAGGATGGGCATCAAGCGCCGTATCTGCATGGCGGTGATGGAGCCGGTGATGCGCAGCCCACCAAAGCGGATCCTTTTGAAGGGAACAGGCGCCGAGAAACGCCAGAACAAACTGGAAGAAACGCGACGTCTTAAAAGAGCGGTGGGAAAAGTACCGGTGGTAACCGGCTGTAAGTCCAAACATCCTGGGAAGAAGGGTCAGAAAAAAGACCACGACAGCGGCAGGACTCCAGCCTGTAAAAAACACAAGCAGGCACCCCGCATGAAGAAAAACAAACGGCAGGTTTCCCAAAAGCTCAATGCGTTCGTCCGCAGGCACAGGCTCAGGAGATTTGCAGGTTTCTTTCTCTTGGCTTTTCAACATCTTGAAATCCTCCCGTACGATCGAGTGTCCGATTGCCGGCCCGGGTCAGAACAATCTGAATGTCATTCAGATACCTTCCCGCAAATCCGGCTTCACAATAACAAAGGTAATATTCCCACTTGCGCATAAACTTATTGTCAAACCCGAGCTCTGCAATGCGCGAAGCCGCATTTTTAAACCGCTGACGCCACTCATGCAGCGTCCGGGCATAATGCGTCCCGATATTTTCCAGATCTTCTATAAAGAAGCTGGAGCTCCCGGTCATGGCCCGACATAATACCTGAAGTGAGGGTAAATGTCCTCCTGGGAAAATATGTTTCTGAATCCAGTCGCAGCCGCGGCGGTAGGAATCATAACGCTGATCAGGAATCGTAATGGTTTGGATCACCGCAAGGCCGTCCGGTTTTAGCAGGCGTTCGCAGGTTTCAAAAAAAGTTCCCAGATATTCATGGCCCACAGCTTCGAGCATTTCAATGGAAACAATCCTGTCAAACTTTCCTTCCATTTTCCGGTAATCGCAAAGCTTGAACTCAATGCGGTCCTGAAGACCCAAAGCGCGGACCCGCTCTGTCGCTTCTTTGAGCTGCTCGGATGAAAGGGTAATCCCTGTCACGCGGCACCCGGTTTCACGTACGGCCTTAATTGCAAACCCGCCCCAGCCGCAGCCGATTTCCAGGACATGATCTTCAGCGGTAATGCGGGCTTTGTCCAAGATGCGCTGAAGTTTGTTCTGCTGTGCAGCGTAGAGAGTGTCCGAAGGGGTCTGATAAATACCGCTGGAGTACATCATGCTTTCATCCAGAAAGGTACGGAAGAAATCATTGCTGAGATCGTAATGGTCTTCGATATTTTTACGGCTTCCCAGGAGTGTGTTTTTGCGGCGAAGGTGCCGGTGACGATTGATCCAATCGCCCAAGCCGTCAAAAAAAGAAGCTTTCGAGGAAACGGCCGGTTTGTTATCCACCAAAAGCCGGAGCACGGCCGTAAGATCATCTGTGTCCCAGTCCCCGGCGACAAAACCTTCCCCTAAACCGATACCGCTGTCCTTGACGAGACGCCAGAAAAACCGATGGTTCAGAACCCTTATGCGGGCTGTCACGGGGCCGTCTTTCTCCCCAAAAGAAAACGCCTCCCCCTCAGGCAGCAAAAGTTCAAGCCGTCCCTTTTGAAGACGGTTCAAATAGTTTTCCACGAGACGGCGGCTTAAAGCCTCATGGAATTTCGGTTTTTGAGTGCGCAGAGTATTCGAACTTTCGGGCATGGGTTTTGAATATACCGGTAATTTCTTTTGAAAATAGAGCTTGGCAGCCTGCCAATGAATTCTGGGTATGGTCAAAAGAACCGCCAAGGGATAACAAAGCAGGGTTTTCAAAAGAATCCCTGCTGTAAGAGGTTTGCCTTTTCCGGTCATCCTGGAAACGAGTGCGTAATGACCGTCTTTTTTCAGGTTCACCTGAATTTCCAAATCATCCCCAACGGGGGAGTATTTAAACTCATAAGTGCCCTTTCTGTCAAAAAAAGGTGAGACATGAAAATCTTTGGCAGTCTCATAATGCCCCGCAAACCCTGCCAAGGGGCCCAAAGGATCCTTTGTGACATAGAGATGCATTTCCCCAAAAGTATTGTTCACCTGAGCTGCAGTGCAAACGAGTTTTCCCGCCGAGTCATAACAATAAAAAAAGCTGGCGGGATTGAACACATAACCGAAATAACGGGCTGTGGTGATGATTTGAATCCGGGCAATATCTTCCTTGCAGCCGGACTTTTTAAGCTGCCTTAAAAGTTTTTCCCGGATTGAGCCGGGGCCCCGGTCCAGATAATCCTTGTCAAAAATCGAGACCGCGTTAAACCTGTTATGACTAAAGAAAGAGATCTTTTTCCCAAGCTCTTCCAACTCATCAAGATCAAAAGCATAAAAGTAAACCGGGTACGTAAAGACATGTTTCACGGGCTGCAGACGGGCGTGATAAATTTCTCCTGTATAAATGCGCGACTTCATGCGTTATCCAATCCAATTCCAAAATGCCGGGTCACTTGCAGCGCAGATTTTACCGCGTCCTCATGAAAGCCATAACCAAAATAGCTGCCGCAGAAAAAGGTCCTTCTGACCCCGTTCAAACCAGGCAGCTTTTCCTGCGTCGAAAAGGAGTCCCATGTGTAAGACGGATGAGTGTAGTCAAACTCCCGGATAATTTTTTCTTTGGCCAGTGGCGCAAAACGGTTCAGAGTCACAAAATAGTGCTGTATGGTCTTAAGACTTTGAAGCCGGTTCATGTCATAGGATAAGGAAACCGGTATTTTTTCGCCGGGGACATTCTCCAGGATGTAATTCCAGGACGCCCAGGATTTTTTTGTCCAAGGCATTGCTGTGGCATCCGTGTGGAGAACCGTATGGTTACGGGTATAACTCCAGGCACCCAAAAGCCGGCGTTCATCTTCCGAGGGATCTCCCAGCATCCGCAGCGCCTCATTCGCGTGGGCGCCAATCACTACACAATCATAAGAAGAAGTCGTGCCGTTTTTCAGGATCACATCCACCTGACCAGGCTTACGCAGAATCGACGCGATTTCACTATTTACCTTGAGACTTCCTTTAAACCTGGAAAACATAGCCCGGACATAGGCCTGGCTTCCACCGGGTACGGTCATCCAATTGGGGCGCCCTTTCAACGCAAGCAGCCCATGATTGTCAAAAAAACGGAGAAAGGACTCCGCAGGAAAATCCAGCATTTCCGCTGTCGGCGTTGACCAAATGGCAGCACCCATGGGAATGAGGTAAAAATCCATGAAGGGTTTTCTATAGCGCCCTTTTTCAAGGTACGCGCCGAGGGTCTGACGGCCCAAGGCTCCCGAATGCAGGTCACTCGTTGATTCTTTATTGAACCGCAGAATGTCTGAGACCATCTGGTAAAAAACAGGCCTGAAAAGATTCCGCTTCTGGGCCAAAAGACCCTGCGGAACATAACTGGAATAAGTGAAACGGTCTTTTTCGCTCGTGAAGCTGAAGGACATATCGCTCGCCTGCCCCTTGATCCCGAGCCTCGCCAAAAGCTTGATAAAAAAAGGGTAATTGCGGTCATTGAAAACAATAAACCCTGTGTCTACAGGAGTCCCGGCGTCCGGGCCGTCAGGAATAATGACCGTATTGGTATGCCCTCCAGCATAATCGTTTTTTTCGTAAATCGTCACGTCATGCTTTTCGGACAAAAGAAAAGCCGCCGTAAGTCCGGCAACCCCGGCACCGAGCACCGCAATGCGTAATCCCGGCTTTTGTAAATCCATTTTCTCCCCGCTCATCTTTTTCTCCCGCTCAGTTCTTTGACAACGCCGGGCTTTCCATGCTTCGAACGGACGTTTTCCCAAATCCGCCAATCCAGTTCATAGGCTTTAACTTTCATCGCTTTTGCAGTCTGGCAGAGCAGTTCCACAACCCTCGTTTCCGAAGCCTCATACCCCAGAATTTCCTGCACAAAACGCTTCACATGCGTATCGGGTTTTATGGACTCTACGCCCTGCCGCATCACTAGCCACTGATAGACTGCAAACCCGAGTCCCGGTACATGATTTTTAAAGTCTCTTTCATAATTACTATTACGCGCCCATTTCTGAAGAGTTTTCTGATCATGAATACCGGTTTTCTCAAAAAACCGCAGAAGTTTACGAAGCAGCCCTGCTCTTGTCCAATACTTATATCCCCAAAGGGACAAAGCCGCCTGGGTATTCCCATTCTTTGTGTCCGGAAACCCTTCTAAAAAAGTTTTAAGCTCCTCATGCGAACGCACCGCATCCCACAAATGCAAGCGGTAAAACTCAAGGGCCCGGTTAAGAACTCTGGCATGCATCCGGAAGTCTAGAACTGTCACAAAAAGATTCATGACATAATCCTTCACCCGGTAATCACCTTGGTGTGAAGGCATTTTACGGCAGGCTCTCAGCAGCAAGAGAACTTCTCGGCGGAAGCCGGGCTCAAGTTTAAACGATTTCATTCGGCTGTTTAGATGCTTGCTGCTTCCGAAAGGATTCATAAGCTGCCAAAGTTCTTCGCCGGGCAAAGTCGTGATCCACTATCGGTTTCGGATAATGTTTTTCCAGAACAACTCCTGCCTTGGACAAAATGTCTTGGGGTGCTTCCCAGGGTTTGTGGATCCATTTCGCGGGAACGGATCCCAGCTCGGGCACCCATCGGCGCACATACGCGCCCTCAGGGTCAAACTTCTCGGCCTGAAGAACAGGGTTGAACACACGAAAATAGGGGGCTGCATCCGCGCCGCATCCGGCAGTCCACTGCCAGCCCATCGTGTTGTTAGCCAGATCCGCATCCACAAGCGTATCCCAAAACCATTCGGAACCGCGCTGCCACGGAATCAAAAGATCTTTAACGAGAAAAGATGCCGCGATCATGCGCACCCGGTTATGCATCCAGCCCGTATGCCACAACTCACGCATCCCGGCGTCCACAATGGGGTATCCCGTGAGGCCTTTTTGCCAGGCCCTTAACAACGCAGTATTGTTTTTCCAGGGGAACGTGCGGTATTCGGGCCGAAGTGCTGACTCAGGCGTCTCCGGAAAATGAAACATCAAGTGGTGCGCAAAATCGCGCCAGCCGAGCTGTCTTAAATAGCCGGCACCATTTCTTCCGGATTTGCGGATCGTGTGCCAGGCTCGGCGAACACTGATTTGGCCGAAATGCAGATAGGGAGAAAGTCTTGAGGTCCCGCGGATGTCTGGAAGATCACGCTGTGTGAGATACCCCGAAAGCGCTTCCGTGCTGAAGCTTTTCAGACAGGTTGAAGCTCCGTGCTGGCTCATGTCCCAGGATTTGCGAAAGCCGGAAGCCCAATCAATCCCGGGTTCCAGTTTCAATTTATTGAGAGCCGTGGATTCGGGCCATTGTTTGGGCGGAGAAAAATTCCTGGGCGCAGCCAGAGGTTCAGCCGGCGACGGTAATGTCAGACATTTATTCCAGAAGGCTGTAAAAACTTTGAAAGGTGTTTTGGCTCCTGTCTCAACTTCCCAGGGCTCAAAGAGAAGGGCAGAATTGAATGTATCAACAGCAATACCGTCAGCTTTCAGATTCTTTTTTATCTCGGCGTCCCGCCTCACGAGAGAAGGTTCATAACGGCGGTTCCAGAAAACAGCGTCGGCCCCGGTTTCAGAAATGAGTTCTTTCAGGACTTCAAAACTTTTCCCCTGCCTGATCGTAAGCCGCGAACCCGCTTTTGCAAGGCTCGTTTCCAGATCGGTCAGCGCATGATGAAGCCAATACTTTGAGGCTCCCCCCGGCGCCCATGCCCCTTCCTCCTCAGGTGCCCAGATAAAAACAGGAACCACGGGCGCTCCGCGTTTTATTGCCGCACATAAAGCAGGATTGTCATCCAGCCTTAGATCCAGACGAAACCATAGAAGGGAAACTGATGCCATTATGCTTTACTCCAGTTCAGGGGGATTCTATCAGGACTTGCGGGAGTCTACACTGAAAAGCCCAGGGCCTGTCAGCATTAAAGATGCGGCAGCCGTCCCGTAAACCAGGGCCAGCTCTTTCACAGCAAAGGCATCCTCCGCATGGCGGATGAAAAATGCAACCATCATAGTCACAAAAATAAAAAAAGCAGCCGCACGGGTATAAAAACCAAGCATCAGGAAAACTCCGCCCGCAAACTCCGAGAGCACAGCGGCCCAGGCAAAAAAATGAGGCAGCGGGAACCCCATCTGAGAGACCCCGTGGACAAATCCGTTCATTTTTCCGGAGAAAAGAATAAGGCAGCCGTGATAGGTCATTCCAGCGCCTGTTAAAACACGAAGAATTAAAAGTCCGAAATGAAGCAGAGGTTCTTTGTTTTTCATTCTGATTAATTACCGTGGTAAGCCGTCACCCAGCGAACCGTACCGCTTTCGGAGCGCATCACAACACTTGTTGTCACTGGCCCGCGGCTCGTAAAACGAACCCCTTTCAAAAGGCTCCCGTTGGTGATGCCTGTGGCCGCAAAGGCGCAATGCCCTTTAACCATGTCCTGAATGGCATAAACTTTGGAGTTTTCTTTTACCGTGCCGTCATCCTCTGCAATCTGCGCAAGAAAACCGCCCTTCAAACACTTCATGGCACAGGCTGTAATGACGGCTTCCGGCGCCCCTCCCACACCGTAAAGCAAATCAATACCGCTGTCAGGAAGACAAGTCGCAATGGCCCCGGAGATGTCACAGTCCTGAATTAATTTGATACGCGTCCCGATCTTACGAAGCCTTTTGATGACGGCTTCATGCCGGGGGCGGTCAAGAATACAGACCACGATACGGCTGGGATCTTTTCCGGTCGCTTTGGAAACAAGTTCGATTGTTTTCTCTATGGGATCCGTGAGGCTGAGCTCAACCCGGCTGGCCACTTCCGGGCCATAAGCCAGTTTGTTCATATAATAAGCTTCTGTTGTAAAAAGGCCGCCCTCTTCGGCCACGGCAAGAACGCTCAAAGCCTCCGGACCAGAGGTTACTGTCGGACGAGTACCGTCAATCGGATCCAAAGCCAGTTCACAGACCATCGCTTTGGGATCATTAATATTTCGCCCTACTTTTTCTCCAAAAAAAAGACCGAAGCTTTCATCCTTCTTTCCTTCACCGATCATCACTTTCGCGGCGAAATCAATCCTGTTCAACCGGTCCCGCATCGCTTCCGTTGCGGCCTTATCCGCGCTCAATTTGTCGCCAGTGCCAATCCATTTGGACGCAGCCAAAGCTGCAGCTTCCGTTGCACGTAAACTATCCAGGGTGACATTCAGCATGTGGCTCCCGTCCTTTCCGAATTTATTCTTGCGCGTCAGAAATCCGTTTAAAAATACGCCCCAAAAGGCCTTGGGTTTTGTCAGGCCCGAGACTGAAATTGCCATGAAAAATCTTCACTGTAATCAGAAGCCCGTTACCCCATGGCCAAAACATGACCAGCACTCCGTCTTCCCGTTCCGAGTGAACGTAAAGAATCTGATCGGGCCGGATTCCGCCGTATTTGTCTGTTAAAGCAAGATGTTCGGGTGCCGGCTTTTGTCCAAGAGGCTTTGCCGGGGGGCCAAGAAACTGCCCCATGACTTTTTCCATGTCCGCAAGAGAGGTTTTGGGAATCACAATTTCGGTGTAATCAGGCGTGTCTGTGCGAACGTGGTCGTTCCTTACGTGCCTGACCTGCTCCAGAAATTTCGCATAGTTCATAGTTTAGGAACCCTAAAAAACGTTAAAACACGACAAGGAACTCTCTTTAAAATCGGCTTTTTCTTAAAGGAATGGAGTTTTTTTAGAAAAATCAGTCTTCGAGAACCGTCACAGAAATCATTTTAACCGGTTCGACAGGCTTGTCCGCCGCTCCCCTTGGCACCGATGAAATCTTTTTTATGACATCCAACCCTTCCACAACATTTCCGAAAACGCTATGCCGGTTATCCAGCCAGGGGGTCGGAACTTCCGTGATAAAAAACTGGCTGCCGTTTGTGTTCGGCCCTGCATTGGCCATGGAAAGAACGCCGGGTTTGTCATGCCGGAGCTTGGGGGTAAATTCATCCTTAAACTGGTAGCCCGGACCGCCCCGCCCCGTGCCGGTGGGGTCTCCTGTTTGAATCATGAAATTAGGAATCACACGATGGAAAATAAGCCCGTCATAAAAACCTTTTTTGGCTAACGTTGTAAAGTTTTCAACGGTACGGGGAACGTCATCAGAAAAAAGCTCAATTGTCATATCGCCTAGGGTTGTCTTAATCAAAGCTTTCAAGGGAGTATCCTTTCTTGTTTTGAAAATCTGACGGCTTGAATATCAGGGTTTTCGCTTTAACGATGGCGGTGTCACCGTTGTAGTGTTCGATAAATACTGATTGCCCGCCGAAACCTGAACGTTCTGGTAAAACTGGGGCTTCTGTTTAAGACCGTAACGCGTTCCGGCATTATAGGCACTATCAAGTCCAGGCGCGTGCACCGGAAGCTTTAGCGGCAGGGGCTGGCGGATACCAGCTCCCGAAAGCCTTGCGTAAGCTGAAGCACGGCTTGGCAAAGGAGTTTGAATCGCAGGGGCAGCCTGATAAAGGGCACCCTGCGGATTGCCTTTTGCAAGATCAGTTACAGCCGCTCCCGCCTTCTGCACCCATTGATCCGTCGTGCCGGAAAACAGAAGACACGGCTTCCCGGCGCAAAGAACCGTGCAGCAAATCAGGACTTTAAAAAAAAGAATGGCGTGCTTTGGGGTGTGCATAATTTTCATTTTGGGGTTTAAACGGACTTATCATAACACGTACCCGGGAGGCTCCAAAACAGTTTAGGCAGTATGACGAAGCGGGGGGTAATAATTGCGGATTGCGGCTTCTATATCTTCCGGTGCGGCCAGCACGACTTCTATATCAGGAATTCCTGAAGACTCCCGTAAAAGGGCTTTGACAAAATGGTTCAAGGGAGTCGGCATGGCTACCTTCAAACGCTTGCGGCTCAGCTCTAGGGGAAGAACAACATAGCGCTCCGCAAAAGCCCGGGGGATTGCACGCAGCGCGTCTTCATCCACATGCCCAAGCTGCTTGAGATCCACATAATCAAGGCCGTACTGGATGGCAAGAGCTTTCAATACATGTCTCGGGGTTAATGCCTGATTTTGCTGAATGAGAATTTCTCCCAATAAAATTTTTTGGATATTTTGGGTGTTTAGCGCCGCCGCCAGCTGGCGCCAGTTGATCCAGTCTTTTTGGAGCATAATTTCTCCAATGCGCCAAAGACTTCTTCTTCCCGACCTCTGCCGGTTGAACATGCCTTCACCTCTAAATAAAAAGTACGCTACCCCTCTATATTTTACAAGTTTAAAAAATGTAACCTGTTACATCTAAAAGAGTTGGAGATACTAAAGAGTACGAAATAAGCAGTTTGGGGTGTTCTATGGGACAAATTACTGCCCTCTCCTCCGCCGGCCGAACTCGCAAAAACCGATTCAACTCTTTCCATAAGAGACTCCCAGCACGGTTTCGCAATAACCTTCTTTAAGAACACCGCTCCCCAAGTTAGAGTTTTGACAGCAACACAAAACACGCCAGAAAGGAGCCTTCGGTGAACGAGAGTCTTTACCTCAGCCAGGAATCTTCCTTCCGTCTTCAAAAGCTTCTCGATCAAATGGAGATTTGTTTGAAGGAATCTCCCCGGTCGGGGTTAAAACTCCAGCTCGTCCGTCACAATCTTCATGATTTGGCAAGGAGCCTTCCCCTTTCTTCCAGCACCCGAAGGAGCATCGAAAAGATTCTTCTCGCAGCGGAACCGGGAATGCTGCCGCCTGAGGCCTTGCGGGAAACTGAGTTTCAGATTTCGGAACTTCGGAGGGTTTACCGTTTATCCGCGGCTTCGGACGTTCGTTAAATTTTTAAGCGGGACATTGGACGGAGAATTCTCTGACTCTATTTTTAACTTCGCCAGTTTTTCCTCAATAACTTTGTAATCTTCATCTTTCAGCACGGGCAGCGAATCAAGCCCGTAAGATTCCAGCTTCTGAAGCACCCCCGAAAGCGTGAGCAGATCCACTGAGCAGGCCGGCTGGTAGGCAGTCTCTCGCTCCTCAGCCGTCCGAACCTCTGTCAAAACCTGGCTGTTTTTCAAATCATAAAGAATCTGCCGGACAAGACGAATCGGAATCTCCAGGCAGTCCGAAATTTCGTCATCCGTCAAGGGAGTCGCCCCCTTCTCAAAGCGTTCCACACAAAGGCGTACGATGCGTAAAGCCAGCACCTTCCTGAAGGACTGACTCACAGAAAGACACTCCGATTCAAATTCAAAGGTATCCACATTCTGGTGCGCAAATGAAACTTCCGCGCCAAAAAGCACAATCAACCAGCTCATCTGGAGCCACACAAGAAAAAGCGGGAGAGCCGCAAAACTTCCGTAGATGGCACCGTAGTTTGCAACGCCGATCTGGAAGTGAATATACGCCCATTGAACGGCCTGATAAAGCGTGCCTGCCATAACACCCGCCAAAAGGGCTGACTTCATCTTAACGCGGGTGTTGGGCATGTAGACATAAATAAAACTTAAAAGCCCCCAAATAACAAGATAGGGAAAAATTCTAAGACAGGTCATAACCAAAGGACGCAGTGCACCAAACCATTCAAGCCCCGCAGCAGGATGAGAAATCTGGCTTACGATAAAAACATTCACGCTGCTTGAAAGAATCAAAAGCAGCGGGCAGATCAACATGAGTGAAAGGTAATCGGTAAACTTCCGGCCAAGGGAGCGGGATTTCTTCACTCCCCAGATGTCATTGAAGGACTGCTCAATCTGCCCCATGACCTTGATGATCGTCCAAAACAAAAACACAACCCCAATCCCGGCAACTACACCGCCTTTTGTATTCTCAAGAAGGGCCTTAGAAAAATCGATGACTTGCCGGACAACTTCCTCCTGCCCCTCCATTTTTTCAAGAACCTGCGTTTCGAGCCCCTTTTCAAGCCCAAAGCCCTTTGCAATTCCAAACGCCATGGCAAAAACCGGAACAATGGAAAGCAGCGAGAAAAAGGTCAATGCGGATGCCCGCAGCTGACAATTATCTTTTTCAAACTGCCGGAGAGACAGCATCAGCACACGCAACGCCCGGATAAAAAAGGAATGTCTAGGAGGAAGCTTGCGGATACGGATTCTCCAAAGCTCATCTTTCAGAAACAGCCTGACTTTGTGAATCATGCCGAGCCTTCCGGTTTTTTATAGCCATAGGGTTTTCGAGGCGGATGCAAGCCCGATTCCACGGCCGTTGTGCGGACAAGATGGTCTGCGCCCGGCCAGGCTTTAACAGAAAGGTCAGGGGTTTTCACCGCTGTCATCATCACACGGTCTGAGCGTCTTTCAGTAAACGTCGGCTCGTGACACTCGTATAGAGATGAAAACCCTGAATTTATAATCAGGTTGTAAAAAGCCGCGCGCGTCAGCCAAAAGCTCTCTGTGTTTTTAAAAGAGGCCCACAACGGCGTCCGGAAATCCTTTGCATGCTGAGCGGTTTCTTTATAAATACGCCCGGCGTAAGAATTTCCCCGGAACTCCTTAACGCACTCTTCCTGCAGGCTGAGGTGGGTATCAAAAATAACCGCATGCCGGCAGACACTAAAAAGATTCTCCGCAAAAAGGAAAACATCCGGGGCATCAAGATGATAAAAAACGCCTAGACACAACACCAGGTCAAAAGAGCCGTATTTTTCTAAACTCAAATCCCGGACATCATCCTGAACGATCTGAAGCCGGTCCAGTTTCAGCGCTTCCTTTACAAATTTGAGTTTGATCAGGTTCTCTTCTCTTGCGTCCACGGCCATGACATCGGCCCCGTGAAGAGCAAACTCGACAGCAAAGAGACCTTCCATGCAGCCAAGATCCAAGATCCTTAAATCACTCAAAGGCTTCCGGGCAAAGTCAGAGGCTATTTTCAAAACTTTTCGCAGACGGTCCGCATCGCCAGGATAGTCAGATGCCATGGTGCAAACACCCGGCCTAAGCTGGATATTATGCGCAGTCCACGGCCCTGCGATCTGTTCGGTTTTTTTTCTTTCAATCAGGGTGAGGTTTTCTTGGGTCATAGCGGAAGCCGAAAACGGTGCTTCACAGCTCTCTGAAGATCGAGAGTTCCTTGCAGAGCTTCTTCTTTTCCGTCTTTATTGCGGAGTGTGACATCATAATCTAAAAATAAATACCGGGGCGCAGGACTGAGCTCAAAAGGGATGCCCGCAACAAAAACCTGGTCAAAGGTAAAGGGACGGAGCCCCGTCAGACCGCCTTCTTCATAATGAACAGCCCTGGCAAAATCAGGGTTCGCGGAAAGCCTGGCCTCCAGAAACACAGGGCCATTTTCATCTCTAATAGCGATTTTTTTGATCTTGAGCGTATAAGGCCCGGAGCCGGTTTCGGGCCTGCTGGAAAGTGAAAGATGCAGCCAGAAAGAATCGCCGGGGCGATTTTGATGCGGGAGAGCAAAACCGGCATTTAGTCCCGAAAATGATGTGGGAATCTGAAGGGCGTAACCTGAGTCCTGGTTTATTTCAGACTGGTCTTTTACAGAATAAAAAAAAACGCGTCCCGTTCCAGCAGCAAAGGGGACGCTTAAAGCTATCAGAAGTAATCCCGCAATCCAAAACCGCCGGGTTAATTTGAGCTCCGGAAAATATTTCTTTCCCGCTGCGTGATAGCGCATTTAGCTTTTGTTTCCTTTCCAAAAAGCAATCCCCATAAAAATCCAGCCTGCCATAAGAAGAATGCCTCCGACGGGCGTCACAGCTCCCCACAAACGAACTCCGGAAAAAACAAGTGCGTACAGACTTCCTGAAAAAATCACAATCCCTGCAGCGAATGCGAAGGAAGCTCTGCCAAGAATTTTCAGATCGCCCTTTGAGCCGCCTAGTCCCGCCGCCAAAAGCGCAAACACATGAAACATTTGATAGCGGACCCCTGTTTCATAAATCGCCAGCTGCACCGCCGAAAGATGGTTTTTAAGGGCATGAGCACCAAAGGCCCCCAAAATGACTGCAAGGAATCCCATGAGACAGGCAAAGGCAAGGGTAGTCCGGCTCGACATCATTTCTCCTTGGGAAATATCATTTTATGCGGGCTTTCCAGCCTCCAAAGTCTTTGAGATGATTTCATAAACATCCCTGGAAAGCTTTGGAGAGGAAAGAATCCGGTTAAGGGCATGGAGCATTTGTTCATAGCGCTTTGGATCCAAACGGGCGTATTTTTTAAATACGCTGGAGAGCTTGGCCGCAGCACTTGGATTGAAAGAATCGATTTCCAGAATTTTCTCTGCCAGATAATTATAGCCGCTGCCAGAGGCCTCATGAAAACGGATCAGATTCTGCCCGAATACGCCAAACAGCGCCCGGATTTTATTGGGGTTACGGATATCAAAAAGACTGTCGGACTCAAGCTTTCGTACGGCAGCCAGGGTTCCGTGCGCTTTGGAAGCTGCCTGCGCAGCGAACCATTTATTCATCACAAGCGGATCTTTTTTCCATTTTTCACGAAAAGCGGCCAAAGCCTTTTGCTTCTCAACGGAATCGCTGTGACTCAGCAGTTCAAGCGCCGAAATTTCATCTGTCATATTGTCTGCGGTTTCGAATTGCGTCAAAAGCAGCCTTTTGGTTTCCGCCGTATCCAGCGCAGACAGATAGCGCAAGGCAGCATTCTTTAAGCTTCTTCTTCCAACAGAGGCCGAGTCAGCGGAATACTTTCCATGCACGTGGTATTTCCTGTAAATAGCCGTCAGCGGGTCTTGATGCCTTCGAGCCAAGGTCTTGATCAGCGTTTCTCTCGCCATGAAGGCGGCCTCAAAGTCACACACTTCCATGGGCTCTGTTAATGCTGTCATACTGGGAAGCGTCATGGCTTCCGCAACAAAGGCAGGATCAAGCGACTCATTTGTCAAAAGTTTACCGAAGGCCTCGACAAAGCTTTCATCGGGCACCGGACTTTTCTTCTGCTGCACGGCTGAGATCATCTGATTCAAAGTAATTTCCGCCAGTTTTTGGCCGGCATCATAGCGGTTAAAGGGATCGGAATCATGGGCAAGGAGAAACGCAAGATCTTCTTCCGAATAATCAAACTCGATTTTCACAGGGGCGGAAAAATTTCTAAGAAGTGAGGGAACAGGCCTCTTGGCAACATTGCGGAATCTGAAACTCTGCCTTGGTTTTGAAATAATCAGGATCTGGTTTTCACCCGTTCCTTTTGCGGCATTTCCTTCGACGGCTGCTTTGAGATCATTGCCGTCAGGGTCAAGCAAGGCGATGCTGAGCGGGAAATAAAAAGGCCGGCTCGCCGTATTTCTGGTGGTTCTTGGAGGCAGCTGCTCCACGGTTAGTTCGTAGACCTTGCTGAATTCGTCATACTGCTCGGTGATCCGGCACACGGGGGTCCCCGCCTGATCGTACCAGGATTTCAAGGGCTCCAGATCAAATCCGGAAGCCTGCTCCATAGCATAAAGAAAATCATCGGTCGTAACGGCCTTACCGTCATAAAGTTCAAAATACTTGGTAATCCCCTTGCGGAACTTTTCAGGTCCAATCAGGGTTTCAATCATCCGGATGACTTCGGCTCCTTTATTGTAGACCGTGACTGTGTAGAAATTATTGACCTGGATATAGGATGCCGGGCGAATCGGGTGTGCGTTCGGGCCGGCGTCTTCTACAAACTGAAAATCCCGGAGCGTCCGGACATCGTTGATGCGTTTCACGGGCCTTGAGGTCATATCCGACGAGAATTCCTGGTCACGGAAAACCGTCAGCCCTTCTTTCAGAGTAATTTGAAACCAGTCGCGGCAGGTCACGCGGTTTCCCGTCCAGTTATGAAAATACTCGTGGCCGATGACCCCTTCAATGCCCTCATAATTTTGATCTGTCGCGGTTGTGGGGTCCGCCAGCACATACTGGGAGTTAAAGATGTTAAGCCCCTTGTTTTCCATGGCCCCGAAATTGAAGGCGTCCACAGCAACAATCATATAGATATCAAGGTCGCACTCCAGGCCGAAAGTCTCTTCATCCCACTTCATGGCGCGTTTGAGAGACTGCATAGCATGGCTGCATTTGTACTCATTGCCTTTGTCTACATAGATTTTCAAATCAATCTTCCTGCCAGAGGCTGTTATGAAAACATCCTCGCAGACTCCCAAATCTCCGGCAACAAGAGCAAAAAGGTAGGAAGGCTTCGGAAAGGGATCCATCCAGGTTACAAAATGGCGCCCCTCTTCGGCAGCGTCACCATGCTTCACGGGATTGCCATTGGACAGCAGGAGCGGATATTTCTTACGGTCCGCAGTGATGGTGGTCGTATACCGGGCCATCACATCGGGCCGGTCAATAAAATAGGTTATTTTCCGAAACCCTTCCGGTTCATTCTGAGTGCAGAAAATCGATCCCGACACATAAAGCCCTTCCAGGGCTTTATTTTCATGGGGATAAATTTCGTTTTCGATTTCCAGATTAAAAACGTCCGGGGTGCCGGGAATCGTAAGATGGGAATCGGAGACCGTATATTCGGATTCGGAAAGCAGCTTCCCGTCGAGCTTCACTTGAATCAGCTTCAGCCGCTCCCCGTTCAAAACAAGCGGTTCGGATCGGGAAGACGCCGCTGGATTCCGGCGTATCTTCAGACGGGAATATACCCGCGTGCTGTTTTCGTACAGGTCGAAATGAAGATCGATTTCGGGGATAAGAAACGGGGGCTTCTTGTAATCTTTGAGATAGATGATTTTCGGAGCCTCGTCTTTCATATCGCAAATCCTTTAACGGTGGTTCGGGTTCGTGGAAGCGATATGATAGCTCTTGCAGAGGCTGTTCCAAAGAGAAAAAATGACCCGCCCTTTTAGACTTCAAACAGCAACTTCACCCCGCTCTCCGGTACGGATACGCAAAATGTCTTCCATATCAAAAACCGCCACCTTGCCGTCACCAAGATTTCCCGTCTTGCAAATCGTCGAAATAGTCCCCATAACAGAGTCCAGGTCGTCATCTTTGCAATAAAGCTCTATTTTGGTTTTAGGAAGAAAGAGATAGGGTTCCGGCCGGGTTTGCTCATTCCCGTACCCTTTGACATCGCTGACCGTCATGCCATGGATGCCTTTTTCTCTCAAGGCTTTTTCTAACGGAATAAACTTGTGATTCGGGATAATGCATTCAACTTTTTTCACTGAACAACTCCTTTAATTTCTGAATCGTTGGGGGTGTACTACATTTTTGTCGCCGTGTCAGACATCTGTTTCTTACCCTGCTTAATTCGCAGGTAAAAACAGCAAGCGACATGCCAACTCAAAGAAACAGGAGGAAAAGAAAGGCTTTAGCGGGAGGACGTCTCAGAGGTTTCTGGAAACGCATTTTCAAGATTCGATTTTTCAGCCTGAAGATTACGGACTTTCCGGGCTGATTCAGAAGCACTTTGCAGGACTTCGTCACGTTCAGATTTTCGCCCCTGCTTTTCCAGGACCTGGCCAAGTCCCATTGCTGCAGTGAGGTTGTCAGGCTGCTCAGCAAGAATTCCCCGAAAAGCACGCTCGGCGTCCGTAAGACGCCCCATCTGGCCATAAACATCTGCCATCAAAAGCTCCACATCAAGCTCACGCGGCATAAAGAACCTCAGATGCTCAAGGATCTTCTCGGCTTTTTCAGGCTGCTTTGCCTCCTGGTACGCCAGCGAAAGATTGAAAAGAAAAAAAGGATCTCGAATTCCTTCCTGAAAAATCCCCTCCCAATACTCCAGGGCTTTGCCGGCTTTCCGATCCATCAAGGCAAGCGCACCAAGGTGATAGCGGACAAAGAGATCGCGCGGCTGTGATTCGCGGAGTTTCTCAAGAATCTCCCGGGCTTTTTCGTTATGCCCCAGGCGCTGTTCCAGAAGACTCAAAGCAAAGGCTGCCTGCCGGTTTTCGGGTTGAATCTCAAGCGCTTTCTGAAAACTGTCTGCAGCTTCCTTGTCCCGGCGAAGAGCCATCAGGATTTTACCTTTGGTCATCCATGTATAGACATCCAGCGGATGAATTTGAAGCGCCTCATCAAGATGTTTGAGCGCTTCTTCGAAAGACTCCTGCTCAGTGTCCATCATGGCGGAAAATAAATTCAGATGGAAATTCTTAGGGTCGAGTTCCAGCGCCTTCGTATAAAAACGATTGGCCTCGGAAGGCTGCCCCAAAATCCTGTAAACGTGTCCGAGCGACATCAGTGTTCTGGGGTCTGTAGGATTCTCAGCGAGTCTGCGGTTCAAATCCACAATGATGCTGTTGACACTGTAACCCAGGTCAGGATTGGTCATGAGCGCTACATGAAAAATGTCATCAATGTTGCGCTGGTAATTTTCAAAATCAATTCCGGCGGCGGAGGGGTCCGCAGTGTCAAAAGCTTTGAGGGTTCCGGCCGTTTCTTTTGTCTCAGGCTCTCCGGCAAAAGAAGCAGGGACAAAAACGGCCTTCAAAAACAAAACCCAGAAAAAAATGAAAAACATTTTCTTCGACATAGCCATCCGCCCTTTTATTCGATTCCGAGGATGAAACATAAAAATGCGTAATCAAGCGCTATTTCTTTCAGGTAGTCATAGCGTCCGGAAGCCCCTGCATGCCCGGCCCCCATGTGCATCTTAAGCAGCAGAAGGTTTTCACCCTTCTTAAGCTCTCTTAGTTTCGCGGTCCACTTTGCAGGTTCCCAATACTGAACACGCGGGTCATTCAAACCGCCGGTCACAAGCATGTGGGGGTAAACCTGCGGCTTGATATTATCGTAAGGAGAATAAGAGCGCATCAAATCAAAATAAGTCTTATCTTCGGGGTTCCCCCATTCTTCGTACTCAGGAACCGTAAGCGGCAGGGTGGGATCCAGCATTGTATTCACGACATCGACAAACGGCACATGGAGAATGGCACCCTGAAAAAGCTCAGGCCTTTCATTGACGACCGCGCCGATCAAAAGCCCGCCCGCACTTCCGCCTGATATGACAAGCTGCCCTGGGTTTGAATAGCCTTTGCTGATCAGTCCTTCTGCACAGGCAATAAAATCTTTAAACGTGTTTTTCTTTTTCAGAAACTTCCCGTCAAGATACCAAGGCCTTCCCAAATCCCCCCCGCCGCGGATATGGGCAATCGCAAAAATAAATCCGCGGTCCAAAAGACTCAGCCTGTTTGAAGAGAAAGTAGGATCGATTGAAATTCCATAGGAGCCGTAACCATACAAAAGCAGGGGCTGTGGCCCGGCCTTGCGCAAATCTTTACGGTAGACCAGGGAAACGGGAACCTCTACGCCGTCATGCGACGGAATCAAAATTCTTTTGGATTCATACCTTGAAGCATCGTATCCGCCCAACACCTCTTGCTGTTTCTTAAGTTCGCGCGCCCGGCTTCGAAGGTCATAGTCATAAACAGAATCGGGTGTCACAAGCGAAGAATAACCGAATCGAAGCGTCGATGTTTCGAATTCGGGATTATTCCCCTCCCAAACGGTATACACCGGTTCGGGAAAGGCGACATGATGCGCTTCCCCTGAAGGAAGATGCTTCACCCAGATCCGGATCAAACCTAGCGCACGTTCATAAACAATCAAATGATCCCTGCAAACGGATAGCCCTTCAAGCCTGATCTCAGGGCGGTGGGCAAGGACTTCTTTCCAGTTCTCTTTGCCAGGGGCTTCGGCAGGCGCTTGCATCAACCGGAAGTTTTCCGCGGCATCATTTGTCAGAATGAAAAAGCTTCCTTCGTAATGCTCCAGCGCATACTCGATATTTTTTTCGCGCGGCTGCACAAGACGAAAGGATTCCTCGGGCTTTGAAGACTCCAGGACGTAAACCTCCGAACTGGTCTTGCTGGAAAGATGAAGCACAAGGTAGCGCCGGTCGCGGGTTTTATCGATACCCAAAAGGAAGGTCTCATCTTTCTCATGAAAGACCATGACATCGGAAGAAGGGGTTGTTCCCAGGACATGTCTGAAAAGCTGATACGGGCGCTTCATTTCATCCAGCGTCGTATAAAAAAGGGTCCGGTTGTCTTCAGCCCAGACTATTCCCGACGCGGTGTTCGGGATAGTGTCCGAAAGAAGATTTCCTGTTTTAAGGTCTTTAATGTGCAGGGTGTAGGTTTCATCCCCCGTAAAATCTGTAGAATAGGCTAAAAGCTGGTGGTCAGGGCTGACGTCAAAGGCCCCCAAACTGAAATATTCTGATTTTCCCGCCAGAAGATTCAGATCCAGCAAAAGCTCTTCAGGCGCATCCAGACTGCCTTTTTTTCTTGTGTATAAAGGGTACTGGAGTCCCTTTTCAGTTCGCGAATAATAATAGTAATTCCCCCGCTTCACCGGTACGGACAGATCCGTTTCCTTGATGCGGGAAAGCATTTCTTCGTATAGCTTTTTCTGCAAGGGTTCGGTCGGCTTTAAAACACTTTCCAGATAGGCATTTTCCGCTTTAAGGTAATCCAGCACTTCCGGGTTTGCGCGTTCACGCATCCAAAAATAATCATCTTTTAAAAGAGCGCCGTGCACCTGCGTTTCGCGGGTGATTTTTTTTGCTGCGGGCGGAAGAGCTGTTTGCTGGGTATCCTTCATCATCACAGTCCTAACTGTTTTTTTCGATATTGGTATTCTTTTTCGTCAATAACGCCGCGCTCGCGGGCTTCGTCTATCAGATCGAGAGCTTGCTGTTTTGCGGCATTCACATTCGCTTTTGCCGGCGGGGATCCTGGTGTCTTGGCAGCCTGAGGGGAGGGTTTCTCGGGCTGAAGTTCTTCCCCCGGCACCGGCTTAAGGCCAGATTTCGAAGGTGTCATTTTGGACTCCGGTTTTTCCGCTTCTGTTTTAACGGGCGCCTTGTCTTCCGCTTTCACAGAGGGCGTGTCTTCTGTTTTGGCGCCGTCGTCATTGTCTTCTTTTTCCGGCTTTGGCTTACCAAGTTCTTTGCGCTTGGAAAATTTGATGTCTTTAATTTTCCAAGTCCTCTTTTCAAGGCCCAGTTTCAAAACGTACTCTTCCTGGACAGAGCCGCGGACGATAAAAGCCGCCGTCTCCGCCTCACGCTCTGTCTCCGAACGCTTTTCAACACCTGCTAATGCAGGAACCGTTTCTAACGGCTTCGGTTTGTCAGCTGCGTCGGCGTCAGGCTCTTCGCCGGTTTCAGCCACAGCCGCGGCCTGTTTGTCCAGTTTTCGTTTTGATTCCGCCTGACGCTTCGCTGTATAACTTTCACGGGTCCCCGCCAGCACGGCACGCCCATTTGAAAACAGCCCGTACTGCGCCGAATAATCTCCCGCCATTTCCAGTTGAAAATAGGAACGGGTTACGTCTTCGGGTTTATTAAGCGGCGGCCGCGGCATCAGAACAAAAATGAGAAGCGGAATGCCCCCCAGAACGGCGGCTCCTATTCCAAGTGTCTTCCATATCGATGTCCCGCCTGCCTGAAAAGCAGCAAAGCCTGCCTTGGCAGGCTGCGATTGCCCGGCTTTCGGCTCCGGTTTCTTGAGAGAGGCCTGCGCGAGCATTTTTGAAGGACTCTCGACCTCAACCTCTTCATCGGGGATCTCTTCGAGTGTAAGAACCTGAAACCCTTGCGCGTGGAGCATCCGCAGCGCTTCCTCATGACTCTCGGCATGGAAGGATCCCGCATATTTTTTCCCATCACTATCGAGAGCAACGCTCCGGAAACGCTTCATACCCCGCCTCCGTTTTCTGATTCAAGAAGTTCCCGTATCACTTCAGCATCCTTGGAGCAGCCTGCGCGGGTATAAGCTTCGAGAAGATTTCTTAGCACCCGGCGCATCCATAGTCCAGCAGGCACATCTTCGCGAAGATCATCGAATTCAGGCAATGGATGTTCTTCCCAAAAAAGATCCTCTTCAACAAAACGTCCGCCGTTGAAACAGTCCACGAGATAAATCTTGCCGGTAAAATGCGTCCGGGCAAGAAAGTGTCCCGGGTATGCGCACCCGGTAATGCTGAGTCCAAGACGCTCTCCAAGCAGCATATAGATCGCCGTAAGACTTATCGGAAGTCCCCTTCCAGCTTCAAGCACATACATAAGATTACTGTTGGCCGGATCGTAATAAGTATCTTCGCTTGCACCCCGAAGTGATTTTTGGCGGAACAAAAACTGCGAGAGCCTGTAGACGTCTACGGCATCATTTCCGGAGCGGTACTCTTCCGCTAAAAGATCAAGCTGCTTACTCAAATCACGCTTGTGAAACGGCCCGTTCTGAAAATCTGAAAGAATTTTATAGGCGGCTTCTATTTTAGCGGCACCATCCCCGTGGGTTCCGGCCCACTCTTCCCATCTTTTGAGGAGCGTACTTCTCTGATGATCCTCCAAAAGATTGAAAAGGTTCGTTTTCTGATCAGGCTCCAGCCCAAAGGGAAGTTTTGCAATCGCCTCAGGAAGTGCAGGCCCAAACGAAGAAAGTTCTTCCGCCAAAGCCTTTTGGACAACCGGAGAGTCGTCATCTAAAAGCTTCAACAGATAGGGCAATTTACTGGGGTCTGGCATAAGGGCTATTTTCCAGGCAAAACGTTTTTGGGCTGGTTCAGTCTGCGGCAAAGCTTAATGCTGACAGGACGGGCCAGAAGCTGCTCTGATTGGGCCATCATAGCTTGAATGTGAGGTGTTGCCAAATGCTGCTGAAGGGCTTGTTCTCCAGTCCAGTTTTCATAAAAGAAAAAAAGGCCTTTCTCGTCAATTGATTCGTGGAGATCATAACTCATACACCCTGCCTCAGCATGGGTGGGCTTTACAAGCGCAAGAAGTCCGGCGCGGACAGCCTCTTCATGGCCAGGCTTAGCCTGGACTTCAGCGATCACGGTGAGATACTCTGACATAGATGAATCCTTTCGATTGAATTTTTCAACTGTTTCTGCCTTCTTTGCTCTCGGAGCGCGAAGGATCTCTAGTGTAATCGAAGGAAGGGGGTCGGGAAACCGTAAAGTTTGCCGATATTTTGACAGGCTTCCTCCTGCCTAAAAATTATGAATCATTTCCCTGATCTCAAAAAACTCGAAGCGGACTTACAGCAAGCTGTGACCGGCGGTGTTCATTTTGACGCCGGCACTCAGGCTGTCTATTCCACGGATGCCTCCAACTACCGCCAGGTTCCTCTCGGCGTCATCCTCCCTAAAACCCGGGATGAAGTCATAAAGGCCGTACAAGTCTGCCGGAAACACAGCGTTCCGATTCTTTCACGGGGCGGCGGAACCAGTCTTGCCGGGCAGTGCTGCAATGCAGCAGTTATTTTCGACTTCTCCCGGCACATGAACAGAATCCTTGAAATCGACCCTGAGAAAAAAATGGCACGTGTTGAACCGGGTGTCGTTCTCGCACATTTAAACCGTGAGGCCAGAAAACACGGATTATTCCTCGGCCCCGATCCAGCGACACAGGGACAGTGCACTCTGGGTGGCATGATCGGCAATAATGCGTGCGGCGTTCACTCCCTAATTGCAGGAAAAACTGCAGACCGGGTGGAAGAACTTGAAATCCTGACCTATGACGGCCTCATTTTGAGGGCCGGTAGAATATCTCCGCAAACACTTGCGGATCAGCTCCGTCTGGGAGGAAAAACGGCAGAGATTTTTGGGAAAGTGGATGCTTTCAGAAAAAAATATGCGGAAAAAATCCGCAAAGGTTACCCCAAGCTGCCTCGAAGGGTTTCGGGATACAACCTGGATGCCCTTCTCGACGAAAACAGTTTTCACCTTGGGCAGGCATTGACCGGCACGGAAGGAACCTGCGCCATCATCCTCGCCGCGACTATGAAACTCATGGAAGAGCCCCGGCACAAAACGATCGCGCTCCTGGGATATTCGGACATTTGTGCCGCGGCTGACGACGTCCCCCGGCTGCTGAAGCACAACCCCATCGGCCTTGAAGGCATCGACAGCCGCTTCGTCGCAAACATGCGCAAAAAGCACCTCCATCTTCCCGCACTCAGCAAGTTCCCCGGCGGTTCGGGGTGGCTCCTTGTGGAATTCGGAGCTTCAACCTTGGATGAACTCCGCGATCAAACCAAAGCGTTCCGGAAAACGCTCAGCGAAACCGTTTCTCCTCCAAGCACAGAATGGTTTGAAGCCTCTGAGGATCAGGAAAAAATATGGAAAGTCCGTGAAGCGGCAACGGCTGCGACCGTCGCTGTGCCCCAGGAAAAAAACAGCTGGTCCGGCTGGGAAGATGCCGCGGTTCCGGTTGAAAAACTCGGAGCCTACCTCCGGGAGTTTTATGGTCTCCTTGAAAAATACGGCTATAAATCTGTCGTTTACGGCCATTTTGGAGAAGCGTGCGTGCATTCCCGTATTGACTTTGACCTCGCGTCATCTAAAGGCATTGAAAGTTACCGTTCCTTTATTCTGGAAGCCGCAGACCTGGTGATACGCTTCGGCGGCTCTTTTTCAGGAGAACATGGCGATGGCCAGTCGCGGGCCGAACTGCTCCCCAAAATGTACG
This sequence comes from uncultured bacterium, assembly GCA_964422635.1. GTDB lineage: Bacteria > Omnitrophota > Omnitrophia > Omnitrophales > Aquincolibacteriaceae > ZLKRG04. Next base: position 3,386 of record CAYRBY010000008.1, on the reverse strand, counting down.
GCCCCGAACTTGTTCAGGCCTTCCGGGAGTTCAAAGAAATTTGGGATCCCGAGCACAAAATGAATCCTGGTAAGGTGGTTATGCCTCTCCGAATGGATGAAAATCTGCGTTTGGGACAAGATTACGTTTCCGACGGCTCTTCAATCGCAGCTTCAAGTCTTAACTGCATTGGTGTGGGGAAATGCCGCCAAACAGACAAAGGCACCATGTGCCCAAGTTTTATGGCCACACGCGACGAAAAGCATTCCACCCGGGGAAGGGCGCGCCTGCTGTTTGAAATGACAAGCGGTAAGGGGCTGATCTCCGGCTGGGATGATCCGCACGTTAAAGAAGCTCTTGATTTGTGCCTGTCCTGCAAAGCCTGCAAGACCGAGTGCCCAGCAGGTGTTGATATGGCTCACTATAAGGCTGAGTATCTCGAACGTTATTACCACACCCATACAAAACCGCTTTCCCTTGTTCTTTTTGCTCATCTTCCCCTGCTGTCGCGTGCGGCGGCTATCTTCCCCGCCTTCTTCAATTTTCTTCTGAGCTCACGCCTGACAGGATCTCTTTTCAAAAAAATGGCTGGCATTGCTCCAGAAAGAAAGCTTCCCTCTTTTGCAAAGGAAACTTTCCGTTCATGGCACCGGAAGGCTTACCGCCCGGACCCTGAAAAACCTTCTGTCCTTCTGTGGGTCGACACCTTTACAAACCACTTTCAACCCCAGATCGCCCAGGCTGCCTGGCGAGTGCTTCGCGAACTTGGGTTTGAAGTCACGCTTTCTGAGGAAGGCCTTTGCTGCGGCCGCTCTCTTTATGAAGCTGGTGAGATGGATCTGGCCAAATTTAAACTCAAACAAATTTTGACCCAATTGCGCCCGCTTATTTTCTCTGGTATCCCCATCATTGGCCTCGAACCCGGATGCCTAAGCGTATTCCGGGATGAACTTCCCAAATTTTTTCCTGATGATGACACCGCAAAATCTCTATCCCGACAGGCTGTTTCCTTTGCCGAGTTTCTGGACCGCTTTGCGGACCCGGCGAAACTTCCTCTCCTGGCGGGTCATTATCTGATGCATGGCCATTGCCATCAAAAAGCCTTGTGGGGCACCGATGCTGAAAAAAGCGTTTTCCGGAAAATGGGGATGCATTGTGAAATTCTGGATGCAGGCTGCTGCGGAATGGCCGGTTCTTTCGGGTTCCTCCAAAAGCATCAGGAGGTTTCCAAGGCTTGCGCAGAAAGGGTCCTGGCACCGGCTGTAAGAAACTCCAAGGACAAGGCCATTCTTATCAGTGACGGTTTCAGCTGCCGGGAGCAGGTACGGCATTTAACTGGCGTGGAAGGAAAACACCTGGCCGAAATACTGGATGATGCTTTCCGGAGAAGGGTTCCGGAAGTTCCCGAAATCTAGTTATTCGGGACGCCCGAAGAGATAGCCCTGACCATAGAGAACATCAAGGTCCTGCAGAACTTCAAGGTCTTCAAAAGTTTCGATTCCCTCTGCCACCATTTCACAGCCAAGGGACTGAGTCACTTTCAACAGCCTTTTTAGGGAGCGGCGGAGAAGTTCGTCCTGACGTATACCTAAGACACATTTTTTATCAATTTTCACAAGGTCCGGCTCAAGTACAATCAAACTTTCAAGACAGCTTCTTCCAAACCCCACATCATCAATTGCAATCTGAACACCCGCCTTGCGCAGTGCATCCACAGGTTCCTTCAAATAAGACGGCTCTCCAATAATCTGCTGCTCGCTGATCTCCAGGCAATAATGCTTCCCTCCCCGAGCCCCCATCGTTTCAATCAAAGACTCTACGGGCGTGTCCATCAGAGTCGATGGGAAGATATTCAGATGCCGGCAAGTCGCATCTTCCAGCTCCAGACCGGCACGCACACAAGTCTTGAAACAATGATAGTCCACCAGTGTCAGGATATTGGCCTCCATCGAAAGCCTGAAGAAATGATCAGGCGTTTCAAATCCGCTCACTAAAGACCTGCTGAGAAATTCATACCCGATAGGTTTCCTTTGACGCAAATCGATGATGGGCTGCTTGAGTGCCATAAACCGGTCTTCGCGTTGAAGAATGGAACGGACATCTTCCAGCCGGCTGCCCGAAAGCCCGGCCAATTCCTCTGAGTTTTCATACGCAACTTTGTTTTTGCCTTCGCGCTTGCTGGTTTTGAGAAGCAGCCTGTTTTTGGCAAGCAGCTGATCCAGAGACGGCGTATCTCTTGAAACATTGACAAGACCCAGGCTTGCCGTAACACGGACGGCTTCCCCTGAGTTCACGGAAACCGGGGACTGTCCTATGGCCAATCGGATTTTTTCTGCAACCCACATCCCCTCCGCAAAGCGGGTCTGAGGAAGAAGAATCACAAACTCGTCACTGCCGATCCGGGCCACATAATCACAAACGCGGAGTGTGTCCTTGAGACGGCCTGAAATTTCCTGCAAGACAACATCCCCCGCGGCGTGCCCCATGCTTTCATTAATTTGCTTAAAATTGTCTAGATTGATCATGAGAACGAGAAGCCCGGTATCATCCCGCTTAAGAAACTCGATTTCACGGGCCAGGGCCTGTTGCAGCCCCCGCCTATTTAAAAGATCCGTCAAGGGGTCGACCATCGCGAGCCTTTCAAGACGCCGGCTCATGGCATGAAGTTCCTGAGTCACGGTCGAAAGCTGATGTTTAATTTCCCGGCGCTCCAGAGCATGCCGGATCGAAGGAATAAGAAGGGCAGGTTCATGATCGTCCAAAACAAAATAGTCCTCAACGCCGGCTTCAACGACCTTTTCGGCCCAGGGTTCATGCTCCGCATTCAGCAGAGCAATCACGGGCACCTCCGGAATGACAGCCTGAAAACGTTCCAAAACTTGCAGGCTTTCACTATCTGCGGGCTTAAGTTCAATGACAACTCCATCAAAGGTCTGGCTGGATAGAAAAGCTGAGGAAGCCATAAAAGGAGAAATGCAGCGCTGCTGAAATTCGCTTGAGTATTTTGACTCAAAAAGATTGTTCAAAAGATCTCGAACAGATTGGCTTTCCGTAACGCAGAGGATTTTAAGCGGAAGGGTCTGCATATGTAGCCTCAGGGCCAAATTTATAAAGCCCGCGTATTATACAAGATTCCTTCAAAAATCCTAATAAATCTTAAAGCGTTCTGCCTTTAATCTAACCACCTTGATACTTTATATAACTTAGACAATCACAAAGAGTTGCAAAATTTCCCTTTAAAGGGCTATTGGGCCTTTTTTAAATGAGACAGCCCAGAAAACTCTGTTCTTTTGGATGGAAAGCCGCTTAATTAAATCGAGGTGTGAATGATTTTGGTGGGCTTTGAAAAAATGTGGGGAGTAATGGATTCGAACCATTGAAGGCATAAGCCAACAGATTTACAGTCT
>CAYRBY010000007.1:44185-47898 GCA_964422635.1 uncultured bacterium | reverse complement strand
GATGAAAAGGGAAATATTCTTCCTGGCGATAAAATTCTTCTCTTGTGCGCACGCGCAATTTTGAAGAAGAAGCCCGGTGCCACGATTATCGGCGATGTGAAATGCTCCCAGACTGTTTATGATGACATCAAGAAGCGGGGCGGTAACCCCGTGATGTGGAAAACCGGGCACTCTTTGATTAAAGCTAAAATGAAAGAACAGCATGCGGAGCTTGCCGGTGAGATGAGCGGGCATATCTTTTTTGTGGACCGTTGGTTCGGCTTTGATGACGCGATTTATGCGGCATGCCGCGTCCTGGAAATTGTGGATGAAGACCCGCGGCCCCTTTCCCAGCATTTGGCCGATCTGCCGCAGCTTTTTTCCACGCCGGAACTTCGCGTGGATTGTGCAGACGATGTGAAGTTTGATCTTGTTCGCCGCGCTGTGGAGCATTTCAAGAAGGAGTACCGGGTTATTGATACCGATGGGGCCCGGATTCTTTTTGACGGCGGGTGGGGGCTTGTTCGTGCGTCCAACACTCAGCCCGTTCTTGTGATGCGCTTTGAAGCCAACAGCGAAAAACGGCTTGGTGAAATCCGTTCCCTTGTCGAAGGGACGATTCAAAAGCTCGGCACTCACTGATGAATTGGGCTGTGATCATGGCCGGCGGCCGCGGAACGCGGTTCTGGCCTGAAAGCCGCAACGCGACTCCTAAACAGTTTCTCGCTCTTTTCGGATCCAAAACACTTCTTGAGCAAACCGCAGACCGTCTTTCCGGGATTGTTACGCGCGACCGCATTGTGGTCGTGACCCAGCAGAGCAAAACCGCGCTGGTGAAGCGCCTGTTAAAAATTCCTTCCTCGCAGGTTATCGGCGAACCCGTAGGACGTAATACCGCTCCCTGTATGATTCTTGCAGCCGAGCAGATCTTAAGAAAAGATCCGGACGCTGTTATTTCCCTCCTTCCATCGGATCACCACATTGCCAACCCCGGTATTTTTAAGCGTTCGATGAAAGCCGCTTATCAAGCGGCCCGGACCACAGGACTTCCTGTAACTTTCGGAATACGCCCTTCGGGCCCCTTTACCGGTTACGGCTATCTTGAGATGGGACCCGTTTTACAAAAGACAGAAGGTTTTCCCATTCACCGTCTTAAGGCCTTTCATGAAAAGCCTTCCCGTGAAAAAGCTGTCCGCTTTCTTAAAACCGGACGGTTCTTGTGGAATAGCGGCATGTTTGTCTGGCGCGCTGACCGCCTTCTTGACGCCGCTCGCGAGCACCTTCCGGAAGCCTATGATTTGGCCGTCCGCATTGCCGGAAAAAAATTTGAAGTTAATATGAAACGCCTTTTTCCCAAGATGCCCAACATTTCGATCGACTATGGACTTATGGAGAAAATGAAAGGCCGCATCTTGACTCTGCCGGTGGATTTTGGCTGGAGTGATGTGGGAGGGTGGAATGCTCTTTCCGAGCTTCTTTCCCGAGACAAGGATGGCAATGTCTGCATAGGGAAATCCGTGCTCGTGCGTTCGTCCGGCAACTTCGTCAAGTCGCCCCGGAAGCTTGTAGCGCTGGTCGGGATGAAAGATTTTGTGGTAGTTGATACGCCTGACGCACTTCTCGTTTGCCCCAAATCGGAAACGGAATCCATCCGTGACGTTGTTGAGCAGTTAAAAAAAACTGCTGCCGAGTACCTCTAACTTTTTCAAAGCCGGGCGGCATACATGGCCATGATTCGCTGTATCCTCAAACCGGGCAAAGAAAAGCCGGCGCTTGGGCGCCATCCCTGGGTTTTTTCCGGTGCCATTGACGAAATCGATGAAGGTTTTGCCAAAGGTGATCTTGTCCAGGTCCTGTCATCCGATCACACTTTCCTCGGCATTGGATATCTAAACCCCGAATCCCAGATTACGATTCGCATTCTTTCCTTCGAAGAAACGGAAATTAACCGGAATTTTTTTCTTCGCCGCGTCCATTCTGCTCTTCAGCTGCGAAAGGAAACAGGGGTTTTGAATAAATCCACCAATGCCTGCCGGCTGATTCATGCGGAAGGGGATTTCCTCCCCGGCCTTATTGTGGATCAGTATGCCGGCTATCTTGTCGCCCAGTTTCTGACTGCGGGCATGGAGCGCTGGAAAAAAGAAATTTCCGAAGCTTTGATGGAAGTGGTCGAGCCCCAAGCGATTTATGAAAATGGTGATTCCGAGTTCCGCGAACGGGAAGGGCTTGAAAAAAACTCCGGATTATTGGCCGGAAGCCATGAAATTCCTGAAGAAATAGAAATCCTGGAAAATGGAAACAAATTCCTGGTGCATTTGTATGGCGGGCAGAAGACAGGCTTTTTTCTGGATCAAAGAGAGAACCGGCGCCTTGTCGGCTCGCTGGTGCCGGGAAAAGCTGTTCTCAACGCTTTCTCTTATACGGGAGCCTTCTCTGTTTACGCAGCGCGGGGAGGCGCTGCCTCTGTGGTTTCTGTAGACACCTCGGCTCCTGCCCTGGTGCTGGCAGAAAAGCACATGGCGCTGAACGCGCCGAAGACCCCTCACACAGCAGTCCGCCGGGATGTTTTTCAATACCTGCGCGAAACGTCGAATGCTTTCGATTTTATTATTCTTGATCCGCCAGCCTTCTGTAAGAGCAAAGCCCAAATTGATCAAGCCTGCCGGGGGTATAAAGACATTAATCTTTTGGCCTTCCGCATGGTGAAACCCGGCGGCTTTCTTTTTACAGCCTCCTGTTCTTCCCACATCACGCCTGATCTTTTCCAAAAAGTCATTTTTTCGGCGGCTAAAGACTCCGGCCGGGATGTTCGTGTGATCCAGCGCACAGGGCATGCTGCGGATCACCCTGTGAGCATCGGACACCCTGAAGGCGAGTATTTAAAAGGCCTGCTTTGCCAGGTTCTATGAACTTTTTTTAATATTTCCTGCCTTTTTGTTAAGGATTTCCGGAAAAATTACGATTCTTGAAGTATATTTAAGTGGAAGCAACAACAGGAGATGAGCCATGGAAATCCTCGATAATAAAAACATTAGTGAAGGAAAACGCAAAGCCCTTGAGATGGCGGAGGACTCCCGCGAGCAGGATTGGACTCACCCGAGTTTTGTTGCAGAACTTTTTAAAGGCAAGGTCCGCTGGGACCTCTTGCTGCCGTTCCCCGACCAAACTGAAGAAGACCGCAAAATGGGCGATGAATTCCTCGCCAAGCTGGAAGTTGTTCTAAAAAAATATATCAATCCGGATAAAGTTGACGAAACCGGGGACATTCCTTCTGAGGCCATTAAGGCCCTTGCCGAAATGAAATGCTTCGCCATGAAGGTTCCCAAGGCCTATGGTGGTCTTGGGCTTTCGCAGTCGAATTACAACCGGGCCGTGCATCTTGTGGCCAGTTACTGTTCCTCGACAGCGGTCTGGCTTTCAGCTCATCAGTCCATCGGCGTGCCGCAGCCTCTCATCCTCTTTGGAACCGAAGAGCAAAAGAAGAAATACCTGCCCCGTTTTGTCGAAGGAGCAATTTCTGCCTTTGCTCTGACAGAGCCGGATGTCGGAAGTGACCCGGCAAAAATGAGCACAATTGCCACTCCGACCCCCGATGGCAAACACTTTATTATTAAGGGCGACAAGCTTTGGTGTACCAATGGCCCTGTTGCGGACATTTTAATTGTTATGGCTCAGACCCCTCCCAAGGTTGTGAATGGGCGCGAAAGAAAGCAAATTACCGCTTTTATTGTGGA
>CAYRBY010000007.1:22666-44085 GCA_964422635.1 uncultured bacterium | reverse complement strand
GGGAATGGTCCAATGAACGTGTTCAGTGGGGATCCGCGATTGGCAAGCATGAAGCGGTGGCGCTTAAACTTGCTTCAATGGCTTCCACGATTTTTGCGATGGATGCTGTGACTTACATGGCCTCAGCCATGGCGGATCAAAAGAAATTTGATATCCGTCTTGAAGCTGCAATGGCGAAGCTTTGCTGCACGGAAGCCAGCTGGAAGATTGTGGATGGTACGATTCAGATTCGAGGCGGGAGAGGCTATGAAACGGGGCCCTCTCTGCGTGCCCGCGGGGAAAAGGGCTATGCTGTGGAACGTATGATGCGCGATGCCCGAATCAATACCATTATTGAGGGAACAAGCCAGATCATGCGTTTGTTTATTGCGCGCGAAGCCATGGACACGCATGTCGGAATGATCATGCCGCTCATGTCACCCAAGACAAAGATGGGGGATAAACCAGGGCTTTTGCTGAAAGCGCTTAAGTTTTACGCCTGCTGGTATCCGCGCCAGTTTTTGCCTGAAAGCCAGCTTCCGCAGGGGGTGGAGATTCCCTCCGCTTTGCTGCCGCATATGAAGTACATTGGAAAAACAGCGCGCCGCTTGGCCCGTAATCTGTTTCATGCCATGGGGCTTTATCAGCAGAAACTGGAAGCCAAGCAGCAGCTGATGGCCCGTCTGGTCAACATCGGAACAGATCTTTTTGCGATGGCCGCGACTTGTTCCAGGGCGATGCAGCTCGCCGGCAAAGGAGCCGAAAAGGCTAACTCTGTGGAGCTTGCAGATCTGTTCTGCCGTCAAGCGAAAGGGCGCATTGAGAAGCAGTTTAGATCTCTTTTTCACAATTCCGATGCCAAGGCTTACCGACTTGCCCAGGATGTTTTGGCCGATAAGTATGCCTGGCTGGAAAACGACATTATTCCTCCAATGGCTTGAAGCCTAAAAACGGTGCTTTTCCGTCTGCCGATAACCTGTTAATATAGTCAGCCTAGCGATCCCTGCCGTGTCAGGAACTCTGCTTTAAGCTTTCATCCCGCGGTTCGCTTAAATTTCATTCAAAAGCAAGGTTTGAGACTTTTATGGAAGAAACAAAAAAATTATCACCTCTTGAGACGGTTAAGGAAAACAGCCGATACCTGCGCGGAACTATTGCCAAGAGTCTTGCCGAAGACACCACCCACTTTGATAAGGACGAGAATGTTCTTCTGAAGTTTCACGGAAGTTATCAGCAGGATGACCGCGACATCCGCCAGCAGCTTCTCAAAGAAAAGAAAGAGCCCGCCTATTCTCTCATGGTTCGCTCGAAGATCCCGGGCGGCAAGATGACGGCTGAGCAGTACCTCGCGCACGATGAAATTGCTGACCTTTATGGAAACCGTACCATTCGCATCACGAACCGGCAGGGATTTCAGTTTCACGGAATTTTAAAGAAGAACATGAAATCCGTGATGAAGGGCTTGAACGAAAAGCTGGTGACCACATCTGGGGCCTGCGGTGACATTGTCCGTAATGTTATGGGCTGCACAGTTCCTGTTCGGAATAAAACCCAGCTCCAGATTCATGGTTATGCGAAAGCCGTGTCCGATCAGTTCCTTTCAAAGTCAGGGGCTTATCAGGAAGTTTGGCTGGATGGAGAAAAAGTCGAACTTGAGGGGCTTTCTCCGGAAGAAGTAGAACCTATTTACGGAAAAACCTACCTTCCCCGGAAGTTTAAAATCGGGATCTCCTACCCTGATGATAACTCTGTGGATGTGTATGCCCAGGATCTTGGGATTGTGCCTGAAGCAGATGCTTCAGGCAATCTTACGGGGTTCAATATTCTTGTTGGCGGGGGATTTGGAACGACTCACGGTGTGAAGACAACCTACCCGCGCCTTGGTTCACCTCTTTGTTTTGTGAAACCGGAAGAACTTCTTGCCATCTGCAAAGCGATTGTCCTGGTTCAGCGGGATAACGGCAATCGTGTGGACCGTAAGCAGGCGAGAATGAAATATCTTATCGACAAGATGGGGCTTGACTGGTTCCGGGCTGAAGTGGAAAAGCGTTTTGGCAAAAAAACAGAGCCTGCGCACCCGATTAAAATCGCAGGCATTGATAATTATCAGGGCTGGCATGAACAGCTCGACGGACGGTTTTTCTACGGCATTTTTGTTGAAAACGGGCGTATCAAGGATCAGGGTGATTTTCGTTTGAAGACGGCATTGAAAACTCTGGTCGGAAAGTACCGTACGGATGTTTATTTGACCGGCCAGCAGGATATTGTCCTTAGCGGATTTAAGGCTGGAGATAAGGCTGAAATCGAAGCTGTGCTCAAAACGCATGGTGTTAAACTTCCTGAACAAATTTCCAACGTCCGGCGCGATTCGATGGCTTGCCCGGCTCTGCCGACTTGCGGTCTTGCCATTTCAGAATCCGAACGCGCACTTCCTGGAATTATGGATGAACTTGAAAAGGTTGTTGCTGGATTCGGTCTCGCTGATCAGAAGTTTATTATCCGTATGACTGGGTGCCCGAATGGCTGCGCCCGGCCCTACAATGCTGAAATTGCGTTCATCGGCCGTACGGTCGGCACCTACGATATTCAAATCGGCGGAAACCTTATCGGAGATCGTCTTGCTCAGCTGGCGGCTGAAAAGGTTCCTCAGGCGGATCTTGTCAAACGTTTGACACCTCTTTTAACCGCTTATCGTGACAGCCGGAAGACGGGCCAGGGATTCGGCGATTTTTGCGCCGCTTTGGGGCTGGAACGCGTTCGGACACTACTTTCCGTTTCTCCCTCGTGACCGCCTGAAGCCAATCTTTTTTCAAGGGTTGAAAAATATTTATTTTGTGCCTTGAGGTTCCTTTCTCCACAAGCTAAGTTTTAGTATGGAATGAGAGTTAGGGAAGGAATTCAAGGTATGAAACGGCTGCTCCGGTTAAGCTTACCCCTCTGGTTATTGTCCTTTATCGTACCTTCCGCGTTTGCGGGGGAGAGAACTCCCGAATCTTTTCTCGCACGGTTTCCGGCTATTGAGCACACCAAAGCTTTTGAGCAGTATCGTTCCCGCCCTGAAAATGAACTCTCAAAAATGCTCTACCTTATTGACCGCTTCGGTGAAACCGATGTCGAGATCCTCTACGACGGCAAAACCTTTAAAACCGGCATGGTAGCCCGGATGGCTCGCTGGTTTATTAAAACTCATTACAAAAACGAGGCGGCCCAAACATGGATCCAGCAATGGTGCTACCGCACCATTCCTTCAGGGGTTGTTGTCTGGGTCAAAGGTAAAGATGGAAGTTATTACCCTGCACGCGAAGTGCTGCTTGAGGAGCTTTTCCGTCTTGAACATCTTATGGAAACCTTGAAAACAGGAACCCCTCTCCCACTCGACCTTAGCCGTCTTGAGACTCAGGCGGTTAAGTCCGAAGCCCCTGCCAAGCCCGTGGAGCTGCCCGTTCCATTGCCCCAGCTTCTTGCTGTAGCCACCCAAAACTAGGCTTCTTCGAAGCGGTTTCATTGACAGGACCCTGACCAGCCTTTAGAATGGCGCCTGCTTTTCCCAAAAACACATAACATCATCAGTTAGATAGAGCGCATGCGAGTTTTGAGCGGCACCCGCCCGACGGGAAAACTGCATCTCGGTAATTTCCTGGGCGCAGTTGAAAATTTCAAGGCCCTTCAGGGCGAAGAAGCTTTCTTTATGATTGCGGACTGGCATGCCCTGACGACGGAGTACGAGTCGCACACGCATATTGCCGAGAATGTGTTCGAGGTCGTGCTGGATTATTTGTCCAGCGGACTTGATCCGGAAAAATGCACGATTTTTGTCCAGAGTGAAGTTTCCGAGCATGTGGAGCTGGCGATGATTCTGTCCATGATCACGCCGCTTGGCTGGCTTGAGCGGAATCCGACCTACAAAGACCAGATCCGCGAAATGAAGGGCAAAGATCTTCATACGCACGGTTTTCTTGGATACCCGGTGCTTCAGGCCGCGGACATCCTTCTGTATAAAGCCGAGAAAGTACCGGTGGGGGAAGACCAGCTCCCGCACCTGGAACTTGCGCGTGAAATTCTGAGACGATTTCATCATCTTTACGGCGTTGAAATTTTTCCAGAGCCGGAAGCCATTATGACGCGGACGCCCAAAGTCCCTGGCACAGATGGACGCAAGATGAGCAAGAGCTACAACAACTGTATTTATCTGGCGGACTCTTCGGCTGTTGTGGAGCAGAAAGCCAAGCAGATGCTGACCGACCCGGCGCGCCTTCGCCGGACGGACAAGGGAAACCCGGACGTCTGTCCGGTTTTTGCGCATCACAAGCTTTTTAATGCCGAGGCTGTGGAAACAGTTGCCTCGGAATGCCGTAATGCAGCACGAGGCTGTGTGGACTGCAAGCTTGAAGTTGCAAAGAAGATGAACGAACTTTTAGAACCTATCCGAACGAGGCGAGAAGAATGGACGAAGAAACCCGAGAAGATTCGACAGGTCCTGGATCAGGGCTGCCGGAAGGCGAAGTCGGTCGCGCAGGTGACTCTGAGCGAAGCGATGAAAGCCGTGGGACTCCGGAAGTAGCACCCAAGGAAGATCTCGTGCTGGAACTAGCGCCTGCCCAGCCGCCGGCGGAGGGTGTTCTTCCTATTGAGAAGCGCGCGCCTTGGCATGTGAAACTCTCGATTTACGATGGACCTCTGGATCTTCTTCTGGATCTCATCAAGAAAAACGAGATGGATATCTACAATATTCAGGTCTCGGAAATCACCCGCCAGTACCTTGAGTATCTCGCCGAACTCCGCCGCTTCGATCTTGAAGTTGCGGGCGAATTTCTTGTGATGGCCGCAACGCTGATTTATATCAAATCCCGTATGCTGCTTCCTCAGGATAATGTGGAAGAAGATGAAGAAGGCGGGGACCCCCGCGCAGAACTTGTGCGCCGTCTCTTGGAGTATCAGGCGTTTAAAGAAGCGGCGAAGGAGCTTGGATTTCTCGAAACCGAACGCACCAAAGTGTTCACCCGTCAGATCGCGGAGTATTACCTGACCGACCTGGATGCTGAAGATGCCGGGATTGACACCTTCAGCGCGAATCTTTTTGATCTTTTGTCGGCATTCCAGAAGGTTTTGACGCGCAAAGGCCGCGAAGGAATGCATGAAGTTTACGAGCAGGTCATTTCAATTGAGGAAAGAATGGCGGAAATGAAGTCCGCTCTTATTGCGCACAAGCGGGTTGTTTTCTCGTCTCTTTTTGAAGGCGTGATCACCCGTAATTATCTGATCGCAACCTTTTTGGCCTTGCTTGAAATTGTACGCTCAAAATTTGCTGTGGTGATTCAGGAAGAGCAGTTTGGTGAAATCCTGATCGAACGTAAAGATGAAGTCCCGACGCTTAATCCCTAATGAGACGGAGGATCTCTGGTGAAAAATAAAAATGCCGCGGTCAGCGAAAAGGAAAAAGAGCAGAAACTCAAAGCCCTTCGCAAGGATCTCGAAGAAAAACTGGAAGAGCAGCTGGAAGAACAGCTCCCGGAGGAAAATCAGGAGTCGAAAATCCGCGTTGAAGTCGAGAAAATTGACGTCAACGAAAAGCTCGAACCCGCCAAGGCTAAGCGCGTGATCGAGTCTTTGCTTTTCGCGTCTTCTAAACCCATGACCGTCCAGGAAATCAAAAAGGTCATGCGTTCCGCAACGGCCAAGGAGATTCAGGATGCGATTGCGGAGCTGAAGCAGGAGTACACCGATGCCGGCCGCAGTTTTGAAATTCTGGAAGTTGCAGGCGGTTTTGAGATTGCCACGCGCAAAGAGTATGCGCCCTGGATCTGCCGTGCCGATATGCAGAAAAAGGCCAAGCAGGCGACGCAGTCTGCTCTCGAGACTCTTGCTATCCTGGCTTACAAGCAGCCGCTGACACGTGCTGAGATCGAAGAGTTGCGCGGCGTGGATGTGAGCGGTGTTGTGGCGAATCTTATGGAACGTGGGTTTATTAAGATTGTTGGAAAGAAAGAAATTCCGGGCCGCCCGTTTCTTTATGCGACGACCGAAAAATTTCTTGAGCATTTCGGTTTGAACACTCTGAAGGATCTTCCGAACATTGAAGAAATCCGAATGCTGGTAGAAAAGTCAGTGCGTAAGGATGAACTGCTGGGCACTCAGAAGCTTGTTGAGACTGCTCCGGAAGGTTCAGAAGGGCAGGCCTCGCAGGGAGAGGGGCAGGAACCTTCCGCGGAAAGCGAGTCGGCTGTTGAAGCTGAAGAGCAAAGCGTGGATAAAACTGTAAAATCTGAAGAACCCATTTCTGACGAGATTCAGGAAGATCTTGATGCTGCGATTGAGAAGGCCCTTCAGGCTGAGGAAGACTTCGAAGAAGAGATGATTATTCAGGAAGAGTCAAAGGATGAGGCTGGGGATGAGCAAAACGAAGACCGGTGATTTGACGCACCTTCGTGAGAAGATTGATTCTCTGGATTCGAAGATCGTGGATCTTTTGAACGAGAGAACTTCGCTCGCAGTTGAGATCGGCCGGGCCAAGCAAGCGACCGGTCAGGGAATTTATGCTCCGGAACGTGAAAGCCAGATTTACCAGATGCTCGAGGAGCGTGCGCGTAAAGGACTTCTGCCGAAAGAGGCATTGAAAGCCATTTACCGTGAGATCATGTCGGCCTCCTTGGCTCTCGAAAAGCCTCTTGCGATTGCTCATTTCGGTCCGGAGGCGAGCTTTACACACCTTGCATCTCTCTCCAAGTTTGGCTCCAGTGTGCGCTATCTTCCCACCGAGACGATCAATGAAGTCTTTCGGGAGGTTGAAAAACGGCGTGCGGATTACGGCGTTATTCCAATTGAAAACTCCACGGAAGGCGCGGTCAATCACTCGCTGGACATGTTCATTGATTCGGATCTTAAAATTTGTTCAGAGATTTTGTTCGAAATCCAGCATCACTTGATGGCAAACTGCGATTTTAAATCCATCCGGCGTGTTTACTCTCATCCGCAGGTTTTTGGGCAGTGCCGCCGTTGGCTTGATGCGCATCTCCCCAAAGTGGAACTGGTGGAGACTGTCACGACGACCCAGGCTGCAAAAAAAGCTCAAACCGAAGCCGGAACCGCGGCCATTGGATCCAAGCTTGCAAGCACACTTTATAAATTGCCGGTTCTGGCGGAAGGAATTCAGGACTTCGCCAACAACGTGACGCGTTTTCTTGTGATATCGCAGCAGATTCCGAAACCCACGAAGAGAGATAAAACGTCCATTCTGGTTTCCGTGAAAGATAAGGTGGGGGCGTTGTATGACATCCTGCTTCCGATCAAACGTTATGGAATCAATATGACCAAAATCGAATCCCGCCCGTCCAAGAAAAAGGCCTGGGAATATTATTTTTACATCGACGTTGAAGGGCATGTACTGGACTCTCGAACTCGCAAAATGCTCGATGCAATGGAAGACAAAGTAAAGTTCCTCAAAATTCTGGGGTCTTATCCGTCATCCGTTGTTAAAGAGAGCTGATCTTATTTCATGGAAACCACGATGAAAGAATTGTACAAAAACTATATAGAGTCCATTCGTCCGTATGAACCGGGAAAGCCTATCCGTGAAGTTGAACGTGAGCTTGGGCTTCATCACGTGATCAAACTGGCTTCCAATGAGAATCCGCTCGGCCCTTCGCGTAAAGCTCTTCGTGCGATGCGTAAGGCTATTCGTGAAATCCATCTTTACCCGGAAGGCTCCTGCTTTTATCTGGTCAAACGTTTGGCGCAGGAACTGCAGGTGAGAGAAGACCAGCTTATGATTGGGAATGGTTCCAATGAAATCCTTGAGCTTTTGGCCCGCGGTTTTTTAGCACCGGGAGATCAGGTTATTTCCTCAGAAGCATCCTTTCTCGTTTACCCTCTTTTAGCCAAGACATGCGGCGCTGATTTTGTGAGCGTGCCGATGAAGGATTACCGGTATGACCTTGATGGCATTCTGAAAGCTATTAACGAAAAAACGAAAATCATATTTATCGCCAATCCAAACAATCCGACGGGCACCTATGTGACAGCGGCTGAAGTGGAAAGCTTTCTCAGCCGTGTTCCTAAGGATGTGATTGTCTGCTTTGATGAAGCCTATGTGGATTTTGTGGATGCCCATGACTTCCCTCGGATGATGGACTATATTCAGAAAGGTTTTCCGAACCTCATCTTGATGCGTACCTTTTCCAAGGCCTATGGTCTGGCTGGACTGCGGGTTGGCTATGCCGTAGCATCCGAATCAAAAATGATTAATTATTTGCACCGTGTTCGCCAGCCGTTTAACGTGAACTCGATTGCGCAGGCAGCCGCAGCCGCAGCTCTGGATGACCGCTTTTTTCTTTGGCGGACCAAATTGCTGGTGACTTCCGGCAGGAAGTTTTTTTACAAACGCTTGAAGGAAATGGGACTGCGCTATCTTCCGAGTCAGGGCAACTTTATACTCATTGATACGGGAATGGACGGCGAAACTGTTTTTCAGGCCCTTTTGAAACAGGGAATGATTGTGCGCTCGATGAAAAGCTATGGTATGGCGACCTGGGTCCGGGTCACAATCGGCCGCCGCAGTCAAAACGCCCAATTTTTCCGCCTGCTGAAAGCCTATCTCCGCAAGGTGTCGCCCGCATGATTATTGTGATGCGTCCAACGGCAACCGCGGCTGAAATTAATCACGTCTGCGAGAAAGTCCGTGAACTGGGGCTGACGCCTCAGTTAAACCGGGGGGTGGGGCGTACGGTCGTGGCTGTTATCGGTGAAGAAGAAAAGCTTCTTGTTAAGCCCTTGGAAGCTTTTCCGGGTGTTGATTCCGTAGTTCCGATTCAGAGAGCCTTCAAACTTGCCAGCCGCGATTTTCGGGCTGAGCCCACAGAAATCGATATGGGCCGTGGCCTAGTCATCGGCGGTAAACGTATCCACGTGATGGCGGGCCCTTGTTCTGTCGAGGGCCGTGAGATGCTTTTTAAAACCGCTGAAGCGGTCAGTAAAGCCGGCGCCACTTTTCTTCGCGGGGGAGCCTACAAACCGCGTACTTCACCTTATGCTTTTCAAGGCCTCGGCGAAGAGGGGCTCAAATATCTTCGCGAAGCCGCAGACACTTATGGACTTCTTGTTGTGACAGAGGTCATGGATCCCCGGAATGTGGAGCAGGTTGCAGCATACTCCGACATGCTCCAAATCGGAGCGCGCAATATGCAGAACTTTGATTTGCTAAAAGAATGCGGCTCTTCGCAAAAGCCGGTTCTTTTGAAACGCGGTCTAAGCGCAACCATCCAGGAGCTTCTTCTTTCTGCGGAATACATGCTTTCGAAAGGCAACTTCAAGGTGCTTTTAGGCGAGCGGGGAATCCGGACTTTTGAAACAGCCACGCGCAATACCGTGGACATCAATGCGATTCCGGTGATCAAAGGGGAATCGCATCTTCCAGTGCTGGTGGATCCCTCTCATGGAACCGGCAAGCGTGACTACGTACTTCCGATTGCACGTGCCTCTGTTGCTGCAGGTGCGGATGCCATTATGATCGAAGTACATCCAAATCCTGAAGAAGCGAAAAGCGACGGCCCCCAATCCCTTCGCTTTGAGCAGTTTGAAGCCTTGATGAAAGAACTGCGAGTCATCGCTGCCGCTGTCGGGCGCGAAATTTAAACTCTCTTTTCCCCTTTGTGATGAAAGATTCTGCAAAAAAAATTGTCATCATTGGTCTGGGACTCATGGGCGGTTCTCTTGCCGCAGCCCTTCGCCAAAAGCTTCCGCATTGCAGAATTGCTGCGGTGACCCGGAACAAAAAGGCTTTATCCTATGCCTTGCGTAAGGGGTGGATCCATGAAGGTTGTTCAGATCTTGAGACTGCTCTCGTGGGAGCTGACCTCGCCGTTCTCTGTACTCCTGTCGATACGGAGATCGAGTTCCTGAAGGCTATTGACAGAGCTGCGCATAAACCTCTTTGTGTGACAGATGTTGGCAGTGTAAAGGGAGAATTGCTCAGCCAGACAAACAAGGCAAAGTTTCGAAGGATTTCTTTTGTGCCTGCCCATCCCATGGTGGGATCTCACGAGCAGGGCATTCAGGCAGCCTCAGCACATCTTTACAATAACGGGCTTGTTTTTTTGATACGGACATCCGGGCAAAGCAAGAAAGCCTTTTTAAAAGTTCAGAGCTTTTGGAAGGTTCTAACACCCAGGATTGTGACCGTGAAAGCTGAACAGCATGATGCCATTGTGGGGGACATCAGCCATCTGCCGCATGCAGCGGCCTTTTGTCTTATGGCGGCAGCTGACCCCAGGCATTTTGCTTACGCAGCTTCGGGATTTAAAGATACAACGCGGGTGGCCGCAGCCCCGCCGACGATATGGGAACCCATTTTTCTGGCCAACAGCAAGGTCCTGGATCGGCTCTTGGGCCGATATGAGAAAGAAATCAGGACATTCCGGAAAATGGTTCGATCAAAGAATAGCAAAGCCTTGCGCCGTAAGCTTTTACTATCAAGCCGAAGGAGGCAAGAAATTTAACTTTGCAAGGGGACGCTTTATGCTATAATGCGGCTCCAAATTTCACACGCTTTAGGAGGATGTACTCTTTATGAGTTCTTTGTTTGCTGAACTTTTTGAAAAAACCCTGCACGGATTTAAGGAAGGCGAGCTCGTTAAAGGAATTGTGGTCGCTGTCCGGGAAAAAGAATTTGTTGTGGATATCGGTTATAAAGCCGAAGGCGTTATCAGCCTTGATGAATTTAGTAACCCCAAGTCGATCCAGCTTGGTTCTGAGCTGGAAGTTCTCTTTGAGTCATTTGATGATGTTCATGGCTGCGCAATTCTCTCCAAGCGCAAGGCGGATCGTCAGCGTACCTGGAACAACCTTATTGCCAATGCAAGCGAAGGTAGTATTGTTGAAGGAAAGATTTTCAAGAAGGTCCGCGGTGGTTTTATGGTGGATATCGGTATGGAAGCTTTCCTTCCGGCCTCCCTTGTTGACCTCAAGCCGACCCGTAACCTTGATCAGTTCCTGGGTGTGGAAGACAAGTTTGTGATTGCGAAGATCAACCAGAAACGCAAAAACATCGTTGTCTCCCGTAAAGACTACCTTGAAAAGGAAAAGCAGCAGGCGCGTTCCCGCAAGCTCGAAAGCCTTAACAAGGGCGATGTGGTTAAGGGACGCGTTAAGAACATCACGGATTTCGGTGTTTTTATCGATCTCGGTGATCTTGATGGTCTCCTCCACATTACGGACATGAGCTGGGGCCGTATTTCCCATCCTTCCGAAATGGTGAAGCTTGGCGACGAGATTGAAGTTATGGTGATCTCGATTGACCAGGAAAACCGCAAGGTCTCTCTTGGCCTCAAGCAGAAGAGCCAGAATCCTTGGGAAAGAATTGAAAGCAAGTACCAGACCGGTACGCAGGCCCGTGGTAAGGTTGTGAATATTCTTCCTTATGGGGCATTTGTGGAGCTCGAGCCTGGCGTTGAAGGTTTGGTTCACATCAGCGAACTGTCATGGACCAAACGCGTCAGTCATCCGTCTGAACTCCTCAAAATTGGAGATCAGGTTGAAGTCATGGTTCTTAACCTTGATAAAGACGGGAAGAAGATTTCCCTCGGTATCAAGCAGGCGCAGGAAAATCCCTGGGCCAAGGTGAAGGATCGTTATCAGGTGGGAGATCGCGTGAAGGGGACTGTCCGTAATCTTACAGATTACGGCGCCTTCGTTGAACTTGAACCCGGAGTTGACGGGCTTGTTCATATTTCTGATCTATCATGGACGCATAAGGTTAACCGCCCCAGTGAAGTTTTGAAAAAAGGCGACCTTGTGGATGTGATGATTCTTGCGATCGACGCGGATAACCAGAAAATCTCTCTTGGTATCAAGCAGCTTAGCGCTGATCCCTGGGAAGACCTTACCAAAGGGCTTCTGACGGGTACTCAGTTAAGCGGCAAAATTACCCGCATCGTGAGCTTCGGTCTTTTTGTCGAGCTTGAAAACGGGCTCGAAGGACTTGTGCATGTGTCCGAAATTCCGGGCGTGCAGTCCGAAGATCTCGAGAAGCGCTTCCAGGTGGGGGATCCCATCACGGTAAGCATTCTTCACGTGGATCATGAGGCCCGCAAGATTGCTCTGACTTGCAAAAACGAAGTCACGACGGCTTAGCGAAGACCTCGGAATCCAGTGTCTCCGTCAAAATCCACGAATAGACGAGTTGTCGTTACCGGCCTAGGGGCGATTACCTCGATTGGTTTTGGAAAAAACCAATTTTGGGAAAGCCTTAAAGCCGGAAAATCAGGTGTGTCAATGATTGAAGCCTTTGACACATCGGATTTCACGACGCGTTTTGCCGGGGAAATCAAGAACTTCGACCCCTCCCAGTATATTCATCCCAAACGACTCAAGAGGATGGATCGCACGTCTCAATTGGCCGTGGCTTGTGCAAAAATGGCCATTGAGGATGCGAATGTCGACCCCAAATGTAATGGCCCGGATAGAACCGGTGTGATTATTGGGACCGCCATGGCGGGGCACGGTTATATTCTTGAGCAGCATGTGACCTTGCGAGAAAAAGGTCCCATGCGCATTAATCCTTTCACCGCATTAGCTTCTTTTCCTGACGCCTGTGCCAGTAATGTCTCAATTGAACTTGGCGTAACAGGTCCCAGTTTTTCAATTGCCACAGCTTGTTCTTCTGCTTCTGATGCCTGCGGATATGCATTTGCCGCGATTCGCAGCGGGACTGTGGATTTTCTTATTATGGGCGGGGCTGAAGCTTCTATTTACCCTGGAATCCTTGCAGCATTTTGTGTCGCACGGGCACTTTCCACCCGTAACGATGATCCTCAGGCTGCTTCACGTCCTTTCAGCCGCGACAGGGACGGATTTGTTCTGGGGGAAGGCGCTGGTATGCTGGTGCTTGAAGAATATGAGCATGCCAAGAAGCGAGGCGCGCATATCTATGCTGAAATTTTAGGGCATGGGATGACTTGCGATGCCTATCACATGACAGTCCCTGATCCCGAAGGGAAAGAAGCTTCTCGCGCAATGCGTCAGGCGCTGGAAACCGCAAAGCTGAACCCGGAAGACATCAACTACATCAATGCTCATGGGACTTCGACGGCACTTAACGACAAAACAGAGACCTTGATTATCAAGAAAGTTTTTGGCGATCACGCCTACAAGGTTCCCATTAGCTCCGCCAAATCGATGATTGGCCATTTGATTGGAGCCGCCGGAAGCGTTGAGCTTGTTTCCACAATTCTTGCCATGGAAAACAGCCTTATTCCACCCACGATCAACTACACAACAGCCGATCCTGAATGCGATCTGGACTATGTTCCCAATCACGCCCGCGAAGCAAAAGTTAAGTATGCCATGAAGAATTCTTTTGGATTTGGCGGGAAAAATTCAGTTTTGGTTTTGGGGAAAGTCTAGAAAAGCCTACTTGCGGGCTTTGAGGGTTTCTTCGTCGTCAGAAGTATCTTCGCTTGATGCGCCATCCAGAATTCCGCGGTCAGAATTCTCAATAAAATTAATCAAATGGGCAGCTTCGGCACTTTTCAGTTTTTCTCGCATGAGATTTAGAGCCTGGCTGACGTTCAACCCCGAGCGGTAAAGAAGTTTGTAGGCCTGTTTGATCTCACTCCGAGTCTCGGGTGAAAAGCCCGCCCGCCGCATTCCCACTACGTTTATTCCAACCACCACGGCAGGCCTGCCGCCGCAGGTCATGTAGGGAGGAATATCTTTGTTGACGGCCGAAAGCGCACTTAACATCGAGAGGCGTCCCACCCGCGTGAATTGGTGAAGCCCTGTCATGCCGGAAAGAAAAGCCTGGTCCTCTACGATACAGTGTCCCGTTAAGGATGCCTGGTTGACCATAATGACACGATTTCCTATTTGGCAGTTATGTGCCACATGGCAATAAGCCATGAGGAAGTTATCATCGCCGATGACTGTGGAGGTTCCAGGCTTTGTTCCGCGGTGAATCGTGACGAATTCGCGGATTTGGTTCCGGCTGCCAATACGCGTGTATGAGGGTTCATTCTTGAAGGAAACATCCTGAGGGATATGACCAATGACGCTGCGCATATGGATGTCATTAGCATCCCCGATTTCAGTACCTGCTCCGATATAGACACCCGCACGGATATTGTTGTTTTTGCCGAGGATGACGCCGTCCTCAACGATAACAAAGGGACCGATCTGGGTGCCTTCGCCAATCTGGACATTTTGGCCAATAACGGCCGTGGGATGGATATTTGACATGGCGCGGATTCTAGCATTGGCCCCAGGTTTTGTCCACGCCTCTGGGATGCGTAATTGACGCTCCTCTGGATACTTGCTAAAATCCAGCCAATCAATCACTTAACGCAAAGGAAGCTCCCGTGTCTCTCGATGTCAAAGAGCAGCTCGAAATTCTCAAAGAAGGCCTGATTGAGTTTATCTCCGAGGAGGAGCTGGCCAAAAAGATTGAAAAGTCGCAGCGCCTGAAAAAGCCGCTCCGCATCAAGTATGGCGCAGATCCCTCATCTCCTGATTTGCATCTGGGGCACACGGTGCCTCTCCGGAAACTTCAACAGTTTCAGGCCTGCGGACATTTAGTGGTCTTTATCATAGGGGATTTTACGGCCCGCATTGGTGACCCTACCCAGCGCAGCGAAACACGGAAAATGCTCTCAGCTGAAGAAGTGGCGAAAAACGCCAAGTCCTATCAGGAACAGGTGTTCAAAATTCTGGATCCCTCCAAAACTGAAACCCGGTACAACTCCGAATGGCTGGGACGCATGACCCCGGAAGATTTTTTGCGTCTGACCGCCCAATACACGGTGGCGAGGCTTCTGGAGCGGGATGATTTTAACAAGCGTTACAAATCGGGAAAACCGATTGCTCTTGTGGAGTTTTTGTACCCGCTGCTTCAAGGACACGATTCAGTGGTGGTGAAAGCCGACGTAGAAATCGGGGGCAGTGACCAGATGTTTAATCTTCTTGTGGGGCGGGAGCTTCTGCGCGAAGCCGGGGAAGAGCCGCAGGTTGTGATGACGCTCCCGATTATCGAGGGTACGGATGGCGTTCAGAAAATGAGCAAAAGTCTCGGCAATGCCATCGCGATTCAGGATTCTCCCAAAGAGATGTTCGGGAAAATGATGTCGATTCCCGATGCCTTGATGGAAAACTATTACCGTTATGTCGCCGCGCTTCCTGTGAAGACAGTCCGGGAGATTTTAGAAAACATCAAATCAGGAAAAACACATCCCAGGGAGGCCAAGGCCGCACTCGCTGCGCGTATGGTGGAACTTTTTCACGGCTCAGACAAGGCTGCTCATGCGAGGCAGGAGTTTGACGAGATTTTCAAGAACAAGGGGCTCCCTGACGAGATCGAGGAGTTTTCCTTTCCTCGCCCTTCGGCCGATATTGTTTCGCTTCTTTTCGAGGCAGGAATGGTTGCCAGTAAAGGAGAGGCCCGCCGGATGATTCAGCAAGGCGGGGTCAAGATTGAGAAGGAAAAAGTTCTGGATGTGAACCAGCAAATCAGTTTGACCGAGCCTGTTCTTGTGCAGTGCGGCAAGCGTAAGTTTGTGAGGGTCCAGCATCGTGCCTGAGATAGCGCCGCCGGATATGCCTTTGCCAGCCGAATTACCGGTTCTGGCCAGCATGGAAGGTGTTTCAAAAGAGTTCGGCAGTGTCCGTGTGCTTAACGGGATTTCGTTCCAGCTCCGGAAAGGTGAAATTCTCGGCTTTTTAGGACCCAATGGCGCAGGAAAGACAACGACTATGCGCATCCTGACAGGGTTCTTCCCGCCCTCTAAGGGCCGCGTTTTGATTCAGGGTGAGGACCTCTTCAAAAAACCTAAGAAGCTCAAGCGCAAAATTGGATACCTTCCCGAAACTGTGCAGCTTTACGGAGACATGAAAGTCCGCGAGTTTCTTGAATTTGTTGCGGATGTCCGCGGCCTTGGCGGCAAAAAAAAACGTCAGGATGTTGAAGAGAAACTAACGCGCTGCGGGCTTTGGGATGTGAAGCACCGCTTGATTAAGCGGCTCTCAAAAGGTTATCGTCAGCGCGCTGGCATTGCGCAGGCCCTCATTGGAGATCCTGAGATTCTTGTCCTTGACGAACCCACCAACGGCCTGGATCCCAAACAGATTATCGAAATAAGGAGCTTGATCCGAGAAATTGCTGCGGAGCGGACCCTGATTCTTTCCACACACATTCTTCCCGAAGTCAGCATGATCTGCGACCGGGTTCTTATTATTAATCAGGGGCGTGTGATTGCGAGCGGAACTACGGATGAGCTTGAATCAGGGCTTCGCGAGAGGCATGAGATTATGGTGACCTTGGGGCCTCCTGCAGATAAGGCGTCCGTAATCAAACTGCTTGAAGAAATCAAGGATATTGAGCGCATTCATATTGCGGAGGAAAAGAACGGCGTTTTGACACTCAGTCTTGGAACAGCCAAAGGCCGCGATGTGAGGTCGGAAATCAGCCGTCTATTTGTGAGTCAAAATATTCCACTTCTTGAAATGCGCTCCGGGCATCTCAGCCTGGAAGAAATTTTCATGAAGCTTGTTGTCCGCGAAGACGGGCCGGTCGGAAGGGAGGGGGCATGAGAAACGTTTTTGTCGTGGCCTCTAAAGAAACGAGGACTTTTTTTCAGTCCTGGTCCGGTGTGCTTGTTTTCTTTTTCTTCTATCTGGTCGCGGGTATTTTCTTTTCCCTCGCGGTTCTCAGTTATGCGCAGATTTCCATGGAGTCTCTCAAAGAGGGGTACCAATCCGTCGAGGGGCTGGGACTGACCCGGTTTGTTTTTAGCGGTCTTTTTCTTAATCTAAGTGCGGTTCTGTTGTTTTTAGTGCCCCTGATTACGATGCGTGCAATCGCGGAAGAAAAGAAACTGCAGACTCTTGAGCTGCTCTACACCTACCCGCTTTCCGATTTTGACATTGTGGCAGGAAAATTTCTCGGGCTTGTATGGATATTCGAACTGCTTTTTCTTCCGACGTTGGCCTACCTTGGGATTGTTCACTGGCTCGGCGGCGTTTTTGATTGGGGGCCGATACTTACGGCGTATCTGGGGTTTTGGCTTCTTGGAAATGCTTTTCTTTCCATGGGACTTTTTGTTTCTTCTTTGACGGAAAATCAGGTCGTCAGTGCGATAGTGACCTTCGCAGGCCTTCTTGTGGTCTGGATGCTGGAGTGGGTGGGTTCGGCTGTGGGCGGTTTTGGAGCGGTCTTTTTCAAACAGCTTTCACCCTTTGCGCATTACCGTGATTTTACACTCGGAATCCTTGATCTGAGCAATGTCGTTTACTTTCTCCTCTTTCACTTTTTCTTTCTGTTTTTGACCATGCGCTCCGTTGAAACGCGCAACTGGAAAGCCTGATGAAACATTTCTTCATGCGTACCCAGCTGGCCTTTGTGTCGATTCTGCTTTTTGCGACCTTCTCGCTCACTTTGATTATTGTCATGAGGCACAACCATCGCTGGGATTTCACCAAGGAAAAAATTTATTCTCTGTCAGAGCCCACTGGACAAATGCTGGACAAAATGACGGCCTCTCAGATTGAAGTTCTTGGTTTTTACCCTGAGGATGACCCCGGCAAGAAAGAATTTGAGTTTTTCCTCAAACAGGCAGCGCTTCGCCACCCCCGGTTCAAATTTGATTTTTATGATCCGGACCGCGTACCGCGTCTTGCCAAGCAGTACGACGTGAAAGATGTTTACACAGCCGTGATCAAATATAACGGTTTGCAGGAGCGGGTGGTCCGCCCCACGGAGGAAAGTTTTACCAATGCTCTTTTGCGCCTTTCGAACCCGAAAAACTTTCAAGTTTGTTTTGTCACGGGACATGAAGAAGCTTCAGTGACTCATGAGGACCGCAACGGTCTTAGCTATTTCCGTCAGAGCCTGGAATTTAATAACTATAAAACTTCAGAAATCATTTTGCTGCGGGATGCTGTTCCTGACGCCTGCCTTGTTGTTGCTGTCGTGGGGCCTCACCGGGATATGGAGCAATCTGAGTTTGATCTGCTGGCGAAATTTTTCGATTCAGGGAAGGGGATTTTATTTCTCATTGATCCGATGGATCCGGGTACTGGAGAAGCCTTCCGGGCTTTTATGAAGCGTTTTGGCATTGCGCTCGGTGCGGATGTGATCGTTGATAAAATGAGCCGTATGGTGGGCGGTGATTTCCTTGTGCCTCTTGTCAGCCAATATGTGCTGCAGCACCCGATTACTGCTCAGTTCAAGCTTCCTACCTTTTACCCCGTGGCCCGAACGGTTCAGCCGGCTACGGACGCCCCGAAGGCTTTGGAGGTCACCCCGCTTGCCTTTACAGGGTCGGGAAGCTGGGCCGAGTCTGATTTAAGCACATTGGAAAAAGGAGAAACTGACTTTCAGGCAGAGTCCGATGTTTCAGGGCCCTTGTCGATTGCTGTTGCTTCTGAAAAGAAGGATATGCCGGGTCAGCCTGGCGGACGCATCGTGGTGGTGGGGGACAGTGATTTCGTTTCAAACGCTTATCTCGATCTTTCGGGGAACAGGGATCTGGCTCTTGGCATGGTCAATTGGCTCACAAAAGATGAACGTGCGATAACCATCAACCCAAGGCGTCCGGAATTTAAACCGCTATTCCTTAAAGACTCCCAGAGAACCCGGCTGCTTTTCATTGTTCTCGGAGGCTTTCCTTTTTTCTTTCTCTGCACCGGGGGATTTGCGCTGATCTTCCGGAACAAGTCCTCATGAAGTTTTCCCTGACGCTCGTTTTCTTCATTCTTTTCCTGGCCGTTGCTGCGGCCTACGTTTATCTTGTTCCGCCTTCAAAAAACGCCGCAATAGAAGGCTCCCCTGAAATATCCAAGCTTCTTCCTCTCGAAGAAAATGATGAGATCGTCTCTCTCGAAGTTGAAAATGCTGCCCAAAAAGAGAAAATCGTTTTTGTTCGGGAAGAAGGGGCCTGGTCTTTACGTCAGCCGGTTCAAGGGGCGGCTGATAAGATCCTTGTGGATGGTCTTGCCGCAGCGCTTACACTGAGTTCCAAAGCAAGACGGCTGACGCCGGAAAAGGGGTGGGCGGAGTATGGGCTTGAAAATCCTGCTGTGAAGGTGGGAATTGGAACGCTCAAAGGCGGTGCTATGAAGCATCTTTTTTTTGGTGACAAATCACCCGTGGGATCTTCTCGTTTCGCCCGGTGGGACGGCGAGAAAGAGTATTTTCTTCTGGATGAGAATTTGATGAAGGCCTTCCAAAGGAGTGCTTATTCTTTCAGGGAAAAGAAAATATTCCACATGCCGCTCCGGGATATCTCAAAAATCAAGATTCAAAACGAATCCGAGGTTTATGAGTTAGGAAAACAGGAGAGCGGCTGGGTTTGGATGGAGCCTATCGAGCTTATCGGTAAAGGCATTTCCGAGGAGATGCTGGATACGGTTGTTACGGCCATGAGAAATCTCTTTATCAAAGACTTTCTTGGCGCTGAGGCCGACGATTCTGATAAAGGTTTTGGGGAGCTTGGCCCTGACACCGTACTTCAAATAACAGGGATCAACCCTGGAGAGATGGAATCGCTGCATTTAGGGGATGAGCTTCCGGTGAGGGATGCTTTTTATGCCCGAAAGGATGGCGAGAACGGAGTCTTTCTTGTTGCCCGGGACAGGGTGGGAGAAGTGTTTGCGTTTTTTCGCACCATGGCTTTGAAAGAACTTTCGCCTGCGCAGACAGTCGCAGCGGCCGCTCCGGAAGCCGCCGCATCCGTGACCCAAGGGGATGCTTTATGACCGGCACGATTGCGGAGCGTTTGGAAGTTCTGCGCAAGGAGGTTCAAGACCTTTCCTTGAGGGTTCACGGCCGTACGGATGCCGTAAAAATCGTTTTGGTTTCCAAGTTTGTGGAGCCCGCAAGAATTCTTGAGGCTTATCAAGCCGGTGTCCGTGACTTTGGAGAGAACAGGGTTCAGGAGCTGGAAGAGAAGATGGACCAGCTTCCCCCCGACATCCGCTGGCACATGATCGGCCGTCTTCAAACGAATAAAGTGAAATATCTTATGCGCGAGGGCGTTGTTTTGATCCAGTCTCTTGACCGTGCCGACTTGGCTTTAGAGCTTGAGCGTCAAGCGGCAAAAAAAAACCGCAGTGAAGTGCCTTGCCTGATCCAAGTCAACAGTTCCGGCGAGCCCCAGAAAGGCGGATTGCCGCTTGAGGAAGTCGAGGCGTTTGTACGCAGCCTTTCAGACAAATCTCCGATCAAAGTCCAGGGGCTTATGACTGTGGGCCCTGAAACCCAGGATTTGGACCTTATCCGGAAATCTTTTCGTTCTGTAAAGGCATTGGCCGCAGAGCTTAAGGGGAAATTTCCTCAGAAAAACTGGGGGACAATTTCCATGGGGATGTCGGCCGATTACCGGATTGCGATTGAAGAGGGCGCTAATTTGATCCGCGTTGGGAGCCTTGTTTTTGGGGCTCGTCCTAATACCGAAGACGCACGGAAGGCCTAGATTTTAAAGCAACTTATGTTAAGATACCTTTTTTCACGGGCAGGAGAACCCCTCTAATGCTGGATAAGCAAAACCTGGGACTGATTGGTGTCGGTAACATGGGGACTTCCATTGTGGAAGGACTCATCGGGAGGCGGCTTGCCCCGGCATCCCGTATTTGGGTCTATGACAAAATGGGAGATAAATCCCAGGCATTTGCCCGCCAGCATCAAGTAAAAGTGGCAGCTTCGAACGTCGAACTTGCAGATCTTTGTGACGTTTTGATTCTTGCCATAAAGCCGCAGGACCTCACGGCTGTGGCTTCGGAGTTTCGCGGCAATCTTAAAGCGGGACAAACCGTTATTTCAATCCTGGCGGGCATGACTCTGGAAAAGCTTGAAGAGGCGCTCGGTAAGAAGGCCTGGCTTGTCCGCGCGATGCCGAATTTGGGAGCCAAAGTCGGTGAGTCTTTGACGGCCCTGACAGGAGTTTCGCCGCAAGCGTTGAGCGTTGCCGAAAGCGTGTTTTCAGGCTGCGGCAGGACCGTCAGACTTGGTGAAGAACACTTTGATTTTTTTACCGCACTCGCGGGCAGCGGACCTGCATATTTTTTTCTGCTCATGGAAACAATCGAAAAAAAAGCTTTGGAACAAGGCTTCCCCAGAGAAGCCGCCAGGCTGGTTGCGATTCAAACGTCTGTCGGAGCCGCGCTTACGGGCCGGGCATCATCTCAGAGCCCTGCGGAGCTTCGTGAAATGGTGACTTCCAAAGGCGGGACCACAGAGGCAGCCTTAAAGGTTTTGGAATCGAAAAATGTCCGCGAACTATTTTCCGCTGCTTATGATGCTGCAGCGAACCGCGGCCGTGAATTAAGAGGCAGATAGCCTGGAGCGGGGGATTTATGTTTGTGTTCGGTGAATTATTTAAAAGTCTGGCTTTTCTTGTAAATGGAATCTGTCAGCTTCTTTACTGGCTTCTATTTGCGAGGATCATTATTTCATGGTTTCCGGT
>CAYRBY010000007.1:5491-22566 GCA_964422635.1 uncultured bacterium | reverse complement strand
GCCGAGGCTTTTATCCGGACCCGGACAGCTTTTCAGCCCCAAGCCGGAATTGTCCTTGGTACTGGTCTTGGCAACCTGGCTCGTAAAATCAAAGTGGAGTGTGAGATTGACTACAAAAGTATTCCGCACTTTCCCGTCTCAACGGTGGAGTCTCATGCCGGAAAGCTCGTGCTGGGGACGCTGGCAGGAAAGCCGGTAGCCGCCCTTCAAGGCAGGTTTCATCTTTACGAAGGGTATTCTGCCGAGGAGGTTTCTTTTCCGGTTCGTGTTTTGGCGCGACTTGGTGCGAAGGTCCTGATTGTAACCAATGCCGCGGGAGGGCTCAATCTGGGGTATCGCAAAGGGGACCTTGTTTTGATCGAAGACCATATCAATTTTATGGGTTCTGGCCCTCTGACCGGTGCAAATGATGAACGTGTAGGCCCGCGCTTTCCCGACATGTCCAGGCCTTATTCTGCGCGTCTTGCAGGACTGGCGGATCAAGCCGCGAGGGAGCTTAAAATTTCTCTTCGCCGTGGTGTTTATATTGGTGTTTTGGGTCCGAACCTTGAGACCCGGGCAGAGTATCGCATGATGCGCTCTTGGGGCGCTGATTTGGTGGGGATGTCTACGATTCCCGAGGTCATTGCCGGAGTCCATATGGGTGTAGATGTTCTCGCTTTAAGTGTGGTGACCGATGTCTGCGATCCGGATCATCTCGAACCTGTTGAGATTAAGGAAATTATCCGGATCGCTAACGAAGCAGGGCCTCGCTTGGATGCTTTGATCGAAAAAACAGTGGGCAGTTTATCTTAAGAGTCAGGACACGGGATTTATGACGCAGGAAAAAAACTACAAAGAAACTTTGAATCTTCCGCAGACGGAATTTCCGATGAAGGCTGATCTTG
This sequence comes from uncultured bacterium, assembly GCA_964422635.1. Taxonomy (GTDB): domain Bacteria; phylum Omnitrophota; class Omnitrophia; order Omnitrophales; family Aquincolibacteriaceae; genus ZLKRG04. The sequence goes on along the minus strand of CAYRBY010000007.1, from coordinate 21,679 downwards.
CCCGCCGCGAGCCCGACATGCTTAAAGCCTGGGAAACAGAGGGGCTCTATGCGGCCATTCGTTCGCGCTCGCAAGGAAGAAAGACTTATATCCTTCACGATGGACCGCCTTATGCCAACGGGCACATTCACATCGGGCACGCACTGAACAAAATTTTGAAAGATGTCATTGTGAAGCACAAAACGATGAGCGGTTTGGACTCTCTTTATGTGCCTGGATGGGACTGCCACGGGCTCCCCATTGAGCATCAATGCCTGAAAGATATGGGAAAGCGCAAGGAGGAAGTCGAGCGGGTTCCTTTCCGCAAGCAGGCCCGTGCTTATGCTGAAAAGTTTGTCAGCATTCAGCGTGAAGAATTTAAGCGCCTCGGGGTCTTTGGGGAATGGGAGAACCCGTATCTTACGATGAACTTTGAATACCAGGCAGCCATTGCCGGGGCATTTCTCAGTATTTATGAGAAGGGGTTCATAGAACAGCGTTTGAAACCTGTGCCCTGGTGCTTTGACTGCGAAACCGCTCTGGCTGATGCAGAACTTGAATACGAAGACAAACAGTCAAAATCTATTTATGTGAAGTTTCCGGTGGCAGTTGAAAATCTGGCAAAAGTTTTGGGAGCCGAAACACTTGAGGGGCTGAATGGACGTCCCGTCTACTTTTTAGTTTGGACCACAACTCCCTGGACTTTGCCCGCAAACGTTGGGATTGCACTGAATCCGCAGCTGTCTTATGACGCCCTTCAGACCGATGGCGAGGTATGGATTCTGGCCTCTGCGAGGGCTTCAACACTGGAGAAACTGGACACCCCTGTTTTTGGAAAAGTTTTGTGGTCAAAGCCTGGAAGAGCTTATGAAGGCGTTGTCTATCAGCATCCCTTTTTGGAACGTTCGGGGCGCGCTATTCTTGCCGATTATGTTTCCGCAGAAGACGGAACTGGGATTGTGCATATTGCGCCGGGGCATGGTGAAGAGGACTATGTTGCTGGTTATATTGAAAACAAGCTGGAGATCCTTTCTCCCGTGGATGAGAAGGGGCGGTTTACGGCTCAATATCCTCCCTCTCAGGGAATCCATGTCTTTAAATCAAATGACGCCATTATTGAAATGTTGAAACAGAAAAAGCTTCTGCTTGCAGAAGCTCTTCACCAACATTCATACCCGCACTGCTGGCGCTGTAAGAAGCCGATTATTTTCCGCGCGACGCCTCAATGGTTCATGAAAGTAGATCACGAAGGGCTTCGGAAAAAAATGTCTTCGGAAATTCAGTCCAAGATCAAGTTTACGCCGGATTGGGGCAAGAACCGAATTGGTTCGATGGTCGAAACTCGGCCAGACTGGTGTTTATCCCGCCAACGTTATTGGGGAGTTCCCATTCCTATTATCCATTGTTCGAACTGCAAGCGTGCCTTTGTTTCCGAAACACGCGAAAGTATTGTCAGGGCGTTTCGTGAAAAGGGGGCCGATGTCTGGTTTGAAAAAAAGGCCGAGGACTTTTTTCTCAACGAGAGGGCTCCGGAGTGCTGTGGAGCGCAGAACCTCAAAAAAGAGGATGACATTATCGATGTGTGGTTTGATTCCGGCGTAAGCCATCAGGCTGTTTTGCGTCAGCACCCTCATCTTGCTTATCCCGCGGATCTTTATCTGGAAGGTTCGGATCAGCATCGCGGCTGGTTTCAGAGCTCCCTTACGACAGCTGTTGCCCTGGAAGGCGGGGCTCCGTTCAAAGGCGTTTTGACGCATGGTTTTGTCGTGGATGGAGAAGGCAAAAAAATGTCGAAGTCCTCGGGAAATGTGGTCAGTCCCCAAGAGGTTGTAAAGGAATACGGCGTGGATATACTCCGCCTCTGGGTTACTTCATGCGACTACCAGTTTGATGTCCGGCTTTCAAAAGAAATTTTGAAGCAGCTTGCCGACGCTTACAGGAAAATCCGCAACACGTTTCGCTATATGCTGGCGAACCTTTATGATTTTGCTCCTGCCAAAGACAAACTTCCGTTTGCGCAGATGCATCCTTTGGACCGATGGGCTGTGCTGCACACCCGGCGCAGGCTTAAAGAAATTCATGAAGCTTATGACAACTTTGAATTTCACAAAATATACCGCCTGATTCATGATCTTTGTTCGATGGACTTCAGCTCGTACTATTTTGACATCCTTAAAGACACTCTTTACACAGCAAGGAAAGACTCTTATATCCGCAGATCCTGCCAGAGCGCGCTTTTTGAGCTCCTCTCGGGCCTGGTGAAAGCGGCGGCACCGATTTTACCCTTCACAGCTGATGAAGTCTGGCGTGCCTTTCCTCTAGAAAAAGACTGTCCTTCCGTTCACGCGAGCGTTTTTACTCAGGCGGACGAGGGGACGGACCCGGCTCTTTTGGCCGAATGGGACCAGCTCCGGGCTATCCGCAATGCGGTGACACTGAGCCTTGAAAAACAGCGTGAAGCAAAACTGATTGGCGCAAGTCTTGATGCCAAGGTTCTTTTGTTTGCCAGCGGTGATCTCTACACGCTGCTCAAAAAATATGAAAAGGATCTAGCCCGAGTTCTGATTGTCTCCCAGTTTCAGCTTGTTTCCGAAATTAAAGACGGAATGGAGAAAACAGGCGTGCCTTTCGGGGAGACTTCTGATAAAATTCTTGAAATTGCCATCGCGGTCGCAAAGGCGGACGGTTCCAAATGTGTCCGCTGCTGGAACTATTCAACCGCTGTTGGCAGTCACCCGGAACACCCCGGGCTTTGTGAGAAATGTCTTGATGCACTATCAGCTGTAAATAGCTGAGTAAGTTCGTTCGAAGGTTTTTCTTTTTGTCCAAGGTCGTTTCAACCCCCTTTGAAACTATGGGCCTTTATTTAAGGAAAAGAAAACGCTTCTTCAAGCAAATTCTCGTGGGCACCGCTTTATTCTTTATCGGTGCTTTCTTTTTCTGGGCGCTCTCCCGCCTGCCAGCGCACCCTTGGACATCAAATCCCACTTTTCTGCTTCTCCTCATGACTCTGATCTGCCTTGTGGCCTACAAGCCGATTGATTTTGCGGTGGTCACGCTTTTTAAAAACTACTTTAACCGCAAAAAAAGTTTCCGCCACATTACCCTGATGAACCTGACGGAAGAATTAAGTGTAATCTTGGATTTGCAGGAATTAGCGAATCTGATCGTCAACAGTTTTGGAGAGGTCTTGCAGCTTAAGACCGTTGCCCTTATTGTTCCAAGCCGTATGCGCAGCGATTTTGAAATCGCCTCCGCTTACGGATGGAACCTCTCAGATTACCGCAAGGTAAGGCTTCCGGAAAATTCTTCACTGATAAAAGTTATTCGGGAAAGCGGCCCCCATGTTTTGGTTCGGGACAGGGTGGTTCGAACTCTGGGATGGCAGGAAGCCAACAAACTTACGCAGGATTTTGATTCCCTGAGATCAAGCTGGATTATTCCGCTTTTTGTCAAAGATGAGCTTACGGGACTTATCGCGTTTTCTTCTTATGTTCCGGACGCGGCTTTTGACGAAACGGACTTCCAGTTTTTTAGAGAGTTTGCGAGAAGTGTCGCTAAAAGCATTTTTAATGCACTCAGCGTTCAAGAGCTGAAAATTGTCAACGGAGAGCTTGTCGACATTCAGTCTCAGCTGATTCAAAGCACTAAAATTAAAGCCATTGAGCAGCTTGCGACGGGTATAGCCCATGAGATTCATAATCCCTTGACCATTATTTCGGGAAAAGCCCAGGTTCTTCTTTTAAAAAAGGACCGCTCGGCGCTGGATCAGCAGGTTGAGGAAGTTCTCAAAACAATCGTGAAGCAAACCAAGCGCGCTGCCGATATTACACGAAAGCTTTTGATGTTTTCTCAAGGTTCCGGAGCCCCGAAAGAACAGCTTCGGCTCGAACAGATCCTCGAAGACACAATCGCACTGGTCTCCTATCAAACTTCCCTTGATGGCATCGAAATTACGAAGTCGATAGGAGCCGGTATCCCGAATCTCTACGCGAATGTCCATGAATTGAGGGAGGTTTTTTTAAACCTCATCCTTAACGCCGTGCAATCCATCGGCTCTCAGGGCAAAATTCATGTGGACATGAACTATCAGGCTGCGGATGAGATTATAGAAATACAGATTTCGGATACGGGGCCGGGAATTGAACAGGATCACATCGACAAGCTTTTTAACCCGTTTTTTACAACACGGCATGATGCTGTAGGGCTTGGGCTGTTTGTGACCAAGCAGATTGTTCACCGGTATGGCGGATCGATCCGCGTCGAAAGCCGGAAAGGCCGCGGGAGTCTGTTTATTGTGAGGTTCCCATATTCGGAAGCTTCACAGCCGATGACCCCGTCTGAAGAGGCGGTTACGCTGAGCCTTTTTCCGGAGTCTTAAAGTTTTTATCGTATTCATTTTTGTCAAGGCATCAAGCGAGGAGGCAGATCATGAAGAAGTTGCTCGTGGTGGATGATGAGACGGAAATCTGCGATTTTCTAAAGAGCTTTTTTGAAGAGCGCGAATTTGAAGTTCAAACTGCGAATTCTGGACTTGAAGCCCTCAGCACGGTCCAGAGCGGCAATCCGCAGATTGTTCTGTTGGATGTGCATATGCCCGGTATGGACGGAATGTCAGTCCTTAAGCAGATCAAGGCGAAATACCCCCGCGTAAAAGTTATCATGGTGACGGCGATCGAAACCCAGGAAAAAATCGAGGAAGCCATGAGGCTTGGAGCGGACAATTACATCACTAAACCGCTTAGCCTGGAATATCTTGAAAAAGATGTTCAGGAAAAGATCGGACTGCTCACCGGAAACTTCTAACCGGACCTTATGCATTCCCGGCCCCCCGTTGATTATCAGGAAATTCTTCGGAACATTTCTCAAAGCATGGTCCGGCTGCATCGGCCCGAAAGACTCCTCAAACTCATCCTCCGCTATCTTGATAAGGACATGGGAATTTCTCATGCCGGAATTATGGTTTTTAAAGAAGGGCAGGAGCATTACACTTTCGTAGACTCCCGCGGCAAGGGCCGGATTCCGGCAAGTCTTGTCAAATTTGAAAAAAGTCATCCACTCGTTTCCTGGTTTAGTTCCCCTAAAAGAAAAAAACCTTCTCTGAACGATTACCTCTCCTATGCCGGGCTTGAACGTACGTTGGTAGAGGGCAGAAAAAACCTTCCTCCCGGCATTCTTGCCGAATGGGATAGGGCGGCTCATGTGATGAGAAGTCTGCGTTTGGAACTTGTGATCCCAGCCTATTTTAAAAAGCAGCTGCTGGGACTTTTGATTCTAGGAGCCAGGAAAGACAAGCGCCCATTTTCTTCCGATGAGATTGCTTTTTTTCAGATCATGACCCAGGATTGTTCGATGGTTGTTAAAACGGCCGAGTATCAGCGGACCCTCTATGAAAAAAACGCTCAGCTTGAGCAGCAAATTGAAGAGGTTCGCAGTCTTCGTGAAAAAGAGCAGAGGACCTATTATGAGATTATGAGGTCTCTAGCCAGCGAAGTTTATGCAAAAGATGCCTACACTTTTGGGCACGTAGGCCAGGTGGAGAGGCTGGGTGTTCTGACGGCCAAGGAAATGGGGCTAGACCTCAGCGGACGGAAAAAGGATATCCTTGCCGCAGGGCTTACCCTTCACGATGTGGGAAAAATCGGGATACCAGACCATATTTTAAACAAACCCGACCGCCTTACAGATGAAGAATGGGAAATCATGAAAACCCATGTTGATAAGGGTGCCAAAATCCTGGAGCCTTTGTCAGATTTCCGGGAAGTCCGAGAGATTGTCCGCTGTCACCATGAACACTATGACGGCTCAGGGTATCCCCGGGGGTTAAAAGGGGAGGAGATTCCCGTCGAGGCGCGAATTGTTTCTGTTGTCGATGCATTTCATGCGATTGTTTCGACGAGATGTTATAACAAAGGGAAACCTCCTGAAGCTGCTTTTGAGGAATTGAAACGGTGCGCCGGGAAACAATTTGACCCTGTTGTTGTGGAGGCCTTTGTTAGGGCTATGCAGCGCGAAATGAGGAAACGGAATTTCAGTCCCCGGGAGGAGGAGGCCTCCCGATAGCAATCCATCCCGTTTTGCCGAAATCCCTTTGCTTTTCGGAGCCTTATGGGTATAATCCGCGCACTCCTTTTGAACCCCATCAGAAAAGGAAAATAGAGTGGCCAAGAAAAAGATAGAGAAAAAGCCGGAAAAGAAAAAAGAAAAAAAAGCTGAGAAGAAAGCTGAAACCAAAGACTTCAGCAAGTATAAGAAGCTTTTGGAAACCCTCCGGGAACAGGTCGCCGGTGATCTTGAGCATATTGAGGGTGATGCCCTGAACCGCAGCCAGCGGGATGCTTCGGGTGATTTGTCCGGTTACAGCTACCACATGGCGGATATGGCCACGGATAATTTCGACCGTGAGTTCAACCTTGGTCTTGCCTCAAATGAGCAGAAAAGTTTGAATCTCATTGAAGCGGCCCTTCGCAAAATTAAGGATGGCAGCTACGGCTTTTGTGAATTCTGTTCAAAGGCCATTCCTCAAAAACGGCTTTTGGCAATGCCGTATGCGCTTTTTTGTATCTCGTGTCAAGAAATCGAAGAAAAGAAGAAACGTTCCGAGTAATCCGCTTTTACGGTCTTGTCCTCCTGGTTGTCCTTCTCGATCAGCTTGTCAAATTCTCTGTCCTTCGCACTTTCACGGAAGGGCAGTCCGTTCCTGTCATCCCAGAAGTTTTTCATCTGACGCTGGTCTTTAACCACGGAATCGCTTTTGGTCTATTTCAGGAACATGGCGCATTTCTTCTCATTTTGATTACGGTGAGCTTGATTTTCCTTGTTTCCGCCTATCGTTTCCTCTCGGGGCAGGGAACCGCTGTTCGCACAGCAATGGCCCTTATTATTGGCGGTGCTATTGGCAACTGGATTGACCGCCTGCGTGTCCACGCCGTCGTGGATTACCTGGATTTCCGTGTTTGGCCGGTCTTTAATCTTGCCGACAGCGCGATTACGGTCGGTGTTGTTATTTATCTTTGGGCTGCTTTTCGGGGTCCTCAAAAGCAGCACTCTGGATCCGGGGCTCCCTCGGCCGGAACCTAGACTCTTCTGGAGTTGTTATGTTTCCTGTTCTAATTCATTTTGGAAATTTCCAAATTTACTCTTTTGGAGTGATGGTGGCCCTGGGTGTGCTTTTTTCACTCTATCTCATGGGGCGCGAAGCGGTTCGCTGCGGTTTTCCAGCGAAAGAAGAGGCTTTTGATTTTGTTTTTGTAACGGTGGTCGCCGGGTTTATCGGAGCCAGATTACTATATGTTATCGAGAACTGGCGTGACTATGCGTCCTCTCCCATGGGGCTTTTTGCCATTTGGGAAGGCGGCCTTATTTTTTACGGGGGGATGGCAACCTCTCTTGCAGCGCTTTTTATTTTTTTAAAAGTCCGTCGGCTTTCAGTACCAAAGTCGTTTGATTTTTTGGTTCCATATATTGCCTTGACACATGCCTTTGGCCGCATCGGGTGTTTTTTAAACGGCTGTTGCTCAGGAGATATTTGTAATTTCCCCTGGGCAGTTCATTTTCCTGGCGAAGCCTTTGCCCGACATCCGGCACAGCTTTATGAAGCCGTTTTGGACGTTGTTCTTTTTCTCTCCTTGCAGAGGTATAAAAAAGCGCATCCGTTTCCAGGTATTGTGACATGCCGCTACTTTATGGGGTATGCCTTGATCCGTTTTGGAGTTGAGTTTGTCAGAAATTCAAACCCCGCCGTTTTTGGATTCACCTATAATCAGTGGATTAGCATGGTGGTTCTTTTAAGTGCCGGAGCCGCTGAATGTTTGATTAGGCACCTTAGTGCCAAATCCAAGGCTGCTTCATGAATCAAGAGTTTGTTGTTTCTGAAGAGAAAGCAGGTCTTCGTCTCGATGTTTTTTTGACCGAGGAACTCGGTGAAATGGCCTCGCGTTCCCAGGTTAAAAAGATGATCGAGCTGGGCAGGGTTCAAGTATCGGGGCACGATGTAACGGCGCACTATAAGGTCAAAAAAAATGACCGTGTTTTTGTTGCTTTGATTGCAGCACCTGATTTCCAGGCTCGAGCTGAAAATATTCCCATCCACATTCTTTACGAAGATGATGAGTTGATAGTGGTCAATAAGCCCGCCGGAATGGTGGTTCATCCAGCACAGGGCAATTACGAGCACACCCTCGTCAATGCGTTGCTTTTTCATTCCGGAACTCTTTCAAAATCGGAAAATGCAATGCGGCCGGGGATCGTTCATCGTCTCGACAAGGACACTTCCGGTGTTATGGTGGTTGCCAAAAACGACCGGGCGCACCGCTTCCTCGCCAAGCAGTTTAAGGATCATTCGATCGAACGTGTTTACCATGCGATTGTCCGTGGTGTTATGCAGCATGAAGAGGGCGTTTGTGAAGAGCCTGTCGGCCGGGCTTTTCTGAACCGAAAAAAAGTGATGATTCGTCCGACGGGCGGAAAGGACGCCCTGACATTTTTTCGCGTCGCCAAGCGCTTTTCCAACGCCACGCTTGTCGAGGTTCGCCCTAAGACTGGGCGCACGCATCAAATCCGTGTTCATATGTCATTTGTGGGCCACCCCGTGCTGGGAGATGCTGTTTACGGGATCCCATCCGCCTTTATCAAAAGGCAGGCCCTGCATGCCAAAGTTCTCGGTTTCCGTCATCCTGTCACTAGGGAGTGGATGATTTTTGACGCGGATCTTCCCGAGGATATGCGTCGAGCTCTCGCGCGTCTTGAATCTGCCGAATAGTTCTTTTATAATGCCCGCGGAGGCTGCTCTTGGTATTTGTTTTTATCCTTTCTTTTCTAGCCTGGCTTATTCAAATTCGTTTCCAAAAAGAACATGCAGCTGTTGAGAACCGGCGTCAAATAACCGGTTGTGAGGCAGCTCGTGCTGTTTTGGATGCGATGGGTCAGGCTTCCGCATCTGTAGAGATCCTTGAGTCAGTACCTTCTTCTGAAGCCCTTCGCTCCAAGGAACTTCTCCTTCCCGAAGTCCTTTACCATGGCAAGTCCATCAAGGATCTGGCGCGATCCGTTCGCGCGGCTCATTTTTTTGCGGCTCCAAAGCTCTGGATGACTTCCGGGGACTTTCCGGAAGGCGCCGCTCTATGGGTTCCCTATGCAGGGCTTGTTTCCTGGGGACTCCTTCTTTTGGCGGTTGTCTTTGGAGAGAACGGTGTTTTTTTTAAAGCGGCAGAGGTTTTTGTAATGCTTTTCTTTGCTCTAGGCCTGTTTTCTTTTTTAGGGGAAGCGGAAAATACCGAAGCTGCCCTGCAGGCCGTTAAAAAAGCGGAGTTTTTTGAAGTTGATGAGCTTGTTCGTTTCAAAAAGGTTATGAGGGGCTATCGATTGGGAGGCTTTTCGGTTTTTTTTCGTGCCTTGACCTTTTTTTGTCCGGGATCCAAAGGCAGCGCTCCTGGAGACAAGGTGAAGAGGGCATGAAAAAGGGGGTGGAGAAAATACGTATTTTTTTTGAAATGATCAAGTTTGAGCATTCTGTTTTCGCCCTTCCCTTTGCTTATTTGGGTCTCTTTCTTGCACTCAAAGGCTGGCCCTCCGCACCTCTTTTTTTCTGGATTACTTTAGCGATGGTCAGTTTTCGCACCATGGCCATGGGAGCCAACCGTATTTTGGATCGTCATATTGACGGCGCAAACCCGCGCACCAAGACACGTGCCCTGCCGGCAGGCAGACTCAGCCTCAAAGTTGTTTGGGTTTTAACGCTGCTTTTCGGGGCGGTATTTTTGATGAGCGCCGCAGTCCTTAGCCCTTTGTGTTTCAAGCTTTCGCCCGTGCCGATTTTCCTTGCGTGGTTATACCCTGTGACGAAAAGATTTACGTGGCTTTCCCATGGGGTTTTGGGTACGATACTTGGCATTGCGCCTTATGGTGCTTGGCTTGCGGCAGGAGGCTCTTTTTCCTGGGTTCCAGGTGCCTTGATGATTGGAATCACCGCATGGGTTGCCGGTTTCGATATCATTTATGCTCTGCAAGATATGAGTTTTGACCGGTCTTCGGGACTCTATTCCTTTCCCGCGAGATTTGGGCAGGACTTAAGCCTGAAAGTATCCCGCTGGCTTCACGCTATTGCCTTGGTGTCCTGGGTAGCGGCGGGGTGGCTTGCGGGGCTTCAGATGACCTACTGGCTCGGAGTGATTCTCTGTGGAGGGTTTCTCCTTCGCGAACATTGGCTGGTTCACTCCTGCGGCCTGAAGAAAATCCAGGAAGCGTTTTTTACCATGAACGCTGTCATAAGCCTGACGTTGTTTGCAGCTGTTCTTCTCGATCTCTCGATCCGGGGTGTTTAGTGAAACCAGTAGTGGTTGGCATTACAGGTGCGAGTGGAACGATTTACGGGATTCGTCTGGTTCAGACTCTTTTAGAGTCCGGCCGTGAGGTACACCTTGTCATTTCTGAGCCTGCAAGACTCGTGATCAAGGAAGAACAGGGAATTGTACTCAAGAGTTTGACACGCCGGGAGCATCTTGAAGAGCTTTTTGGTTCCTACCCGCAGGCACGCCTCAGCGCATTCTCTTTTAAAGATTTTACAGCCCCTATTGCAAGCGGATCCTACCCTGTAGAAGGAATGGTCATTGTGCCGTGCAGCATGGGAACTTTAGGTGCTGTTGCTTCGGGGCTCAGCCAAAACCTAATTCATCGTGCCGCTGATTGTGTTCTCAAAGAAGGCCGCCGCCTTGTGATCGTTCCGCGGGAAACGCCGCTGAGCGCAATTCATTTGGAAAACATGCTGAAGCTCGCGAAGCTGGGGGTTCGTGTGGTCCCGGCGATGCCAGCCTTTTATTCAGGAGCCAAGACGCTGAATGAGATGGTGGATTTCCTGGTTGGAAAGATTTTGGATCAGCTCGAAATCCCACACGCCCTTTATCCGCGTTGGACCGGGAGTCTGGAAAGGACACTGGAATCATGAGCCCGAATGTTAAGGCGCCTGCCCGAGTCGGAAAGATTTCCTATATCAATTGTCTTCCTTTTTACCATAAGCTTTTTGAAAATGCATCCTGGGAGCCCTCACGGTTTGACATTTACGAAGCGTATCCCACGAAGATCAACCTTGCCATGCGTTCCGGCAAGGTCGATATCGCTCCGGTATCTTCGCTGGAATACCTGAACCATCAGGATCAGTACATGGTTCTCCCAGAGCTTGCGATAGGTTCGCGTGATTTTTCCGGCAGCGTGCTTTTACTGTCCCGTGAAAAAATAGAAAATTTGGACGGGGAAAAGATTGTTCTTTCACGCCAAAGTCTCAGCTCGGCAACCTTGCTTCGGATTCTTATGCGGTTTAAGTACAAGTTCAAAAATGAATTTGTTTCATCGACGGGAACCCCTTCAGAAATGCTGTCCAAAGCCAAGGCGGCTCTCGTGATCGGTGACGATGCGCTTTTTTTTGAGTCCGAGCAGTTTGTTTATAAGTATGATCTGAGCGAGCTATGGTGGAATTGGGCGGATAAGCCTTTTTGTTTTTCTGTTTGGGCTGTCCGGCGTGATTATGCAAAGGCCTATCCCGAGGAAGTTCGTTCGTTCTGGCGCCAGGTTTGTGAAAATCGTGACCGCAACCTTGCGGACATTGAAGGGCTTTTGAAAGATGCGCTGAAGACGTCTTTTGTAGACCCGAAATTTTCTAAGCTCTATGGTTACTTTTTCAATTTGAACTATTATCTTGATGAAGGCACTTTGGAAGGTCTCGAACTTTTTTACAGACTGGCGAATCGTCTGGGCGTATCGCCGAAAGCAAAAAAAATAAGTTTTTTTGGCAGCTGAAGGTTTTATGGCAGATATCTATGATGAGATTTTGAACAAACGGTTAGAAGGGGGGCGGCTCAACCTCGAAGAGGGAGTCCGTTTGTACTCTTGTGATCTGCTTCGGCTGGGGCAGGCCGCGCAAACTTTGGTTCGGAGGATGAATCCGGAGGGGCGGGTGACTTTTATTGTCGACCGGAATGTCAGCTACACCAATGCGTGTGTTGTGGATTGCGATTTTTGTGCTTTTTACCGGAAACCGGGAGATCCGGAAGCCTATGTTCTTTCTTACGATGAGATCTTTCAGAAGATTCAGGAGCTAGTGGATCTTGGCGGAACACAAGTTCTTATACAGGGCGGCGTTAATCCTGCTCTTCCCCTGGAGTACTACCTGAATTTGATCCGTGCTGTTCGTGAAAAGTTTCCCAGTGTGCACGTACACTCTTTTTCGGTCGTCGAGTTCGAGATGATTTCAAAAAAATTCCGGATGTCCCTTGAGGAAACTTTCCGTTTGTTTAAAGAAGCGGGCCTGAACTCTTTGCCCGGAGGCGGCGCTGAAATCCTCGTGGAGCGTGTGCGGAAACTGATCAGTCCTAAAAAAGCGAGTTCTGAACGCTGGATCGAAGTCATGAAAACAGCTCACCGCGCGGGACTCAGGTCCACGGCTACCATGGTGTTTGGACATGTGGAAACGATTCCAGAGCGTATTCAACACATGCTTGTTATTCGTGATGCCCAGGATGAAACCGGCGGGTTTCGTGCTTTCATTCCCTGGAGTCTGTCGCCGGAAGGGACCCCCCGCATGAGCAGCTTTAAGCCCGCAGGCGGCGAGGATTATCTTAAAACGATCGCTATTTCCCGGCTGATGCTGGACAACATTGAACACATTCAAAGCGGTTGGCTGACAGAAGGCCTGAAACTTGGACAGATTGCGTTGTCCTTCGGCTGTGATGATATGGGGGGCACCCTTATCGAAGATAAAGTTCTCGAACCGACGGGTATTCAGGTTCACACGCGTCGCGATGATCTGATCCGTCTGATCCGCGAAGCTGGTTATAAACCGGCTCAGCGAAACACCAACTACGAGATTATTCATGAGTTCAACGAGCCTTGCCTCACCCGATAAAACAGCGATCCGGACTTTTTTTGACCAGATCGCATTCCGGTATGATTTTTTAAATTCGCTTTTGAGCTTCCGGCTCGATAATTACTGGCGTGCGAAATCCAAAAAACTTGTTTTGGAAGGGTTAGAGCAGTCGGTGCTGGACCTGGGTGTGGGGACCGGGCGTTTTCTGGGAACTTTTATTGCCGGCAAAACGTTTCGCCGCGCCGTCGGGCTCGATTTTTCTTCCAAAATGCTGGAAAAGTCTCGGGAGGAGCTCCCCGACAACGTCCGGTTTGTCAGCGGTGACTTTCACTCGCTCCCTTTTCCGGATGGAATATTTGATCTTGTGATTTCAAGTTTCACCCTGCGCAGCGTCAAAAACCTGTCAGTTTTTTTCGATGAAATTTACCGCGTCCTGACACCGCACGGGAAGACCGCGCTTCTTTGTTTGACGAGGCCGAATGGTCTGTTCCGTTTTATTTACTACCCTTATCTCCGCTATTATCTACCGCTGGTCGGAAAGCTTTTTTCCGGGCAGGAGGACGCTTATCAGTTTCTTTCTCAGTCGATCCAGACTTTTCAGGATCCGGGGTCAACGGTCAGCCTTCTGCGTCAACGCGGATTTCAATCCATACGTGTTTACCGGCTTACTTTTGGCGCGGCGACCCTTATTGTGGCTAAAAAATAGGCAGGCCTGTCATGAGAGCTTTAATCCTTGATAAGCTGAAAGAACTCAACTTAACCCTTCCTCCCGCACCGCAGCCGGTGGGTGCCTATGTTCCTTTAACTATTGCAGGCACTTTGGCATTTTTGAGCGGTCAAATATCCAAAGACGCCTCTGGAAAAATTCTTGCAGGGAAAGTAGGCAGAGACATAAGCCTCGAGGAAGGGAAAAAAGCTGCAGAACTGGCGGCCCTCAACGCTTTGAGCTTAATTGATGCCCACCTTGGTTTTGACAGGGTTGAAAGAATTCTCCGCCTTGTTGGCTATATCCAGACGAGTTCCGATTTTTATGCAATTCCCGATGTTTTAAACGGGGCGTCCAATTTATTCCTGAGCGTCATGGGTGATGCCGGCAAGCATGCCCGGTCCGCTGTTGGAATGGCCAGTCTTCCTTTAAATGCCGCTGTTGAAGTTGAGCTAACCCTGCTTCTTAAAGCCTAGTCTCGCGAGGTTCTTCTCTTGAAATCATTTCTTAAATTCGTAGCTATTATGCTGGGGATTGTTTTTCTGAGCGCTTTTTTGGCCCCGCTGCTTTTTGACATACTGCCGTATAAGTTTGAGCGGATATTTAACCGGCTTATCATGATTTTTACAATAGCGGCGGTTATTTTCTCCGTTCGTGCGAAAAAACTGTCGTTCCCGATTGAAACACTCGCTTGGAAAGATTACGGTGTGCCGCATTTCATGACAGCCTTTGCCGCCGGTCTCTTGACGCTGGTTTCTGTTTCTCTTGTAAAAGGGGGATTGGGTATGATTCATTGGCAGGTTTCATTGGATTCGCCTCTAGCTTGGGCCGAGCGAATTTCAATGAGCATGCTTTCAGCGTTGGTTATCGGTTTGATTGAGGAGCTTTTTTTTCGAGGATTTTTCTTTTCCATGCTCCAAAAAAAGCTATGTTGGCCGATGATACCTAGTATTGTATTGACCAATCTTTTTTATGCGGTGATTCATTTCACTGGCGGGAAAAAAATTTATATCGGACCTGATCCCGGGTTTTCGGACAGTCTTAAGCTTCTGATGGCACCCTTTCATAATTTGCTCGATACGGGGTCTGTTTTCCCGGGCGCGATGGGGTTGTTCATTTTTGGAATTGTTTTAACAGGGCTTTTTCTTAAAACAAAGTCGCTTTATCCATGTATCGGCCTGCATGCGGGCTGTGTTTTCTTTCTTAAGATGGATGGCGTTTTGTTGCAGCATGTGGATCGTCAGCCCTTATGGATTTATGGGACGGGGCAAAATTACGACGGTCTTTTAGGCTGGACCGCTCTTCTTGTTTTGGGGGTTCTCTTGAATTTTTTTTATGACCGAAAAAAAATAGGATCTGCTGCCGCTTTTGCTGTCATCCTTGGCCTGAGTGTTTGTCCCCAAGCCGCGCTGGCCGAAGAGCAGAATGAAAAGAACTGGGTTTCTTTTTCTGATCAAGTCCAAGAAAATGCGAAAGCTGAAAGCTGGGGGAATGCCAACGCGCTTTCGCCTTTGTCTCCAGCCAAGGAAGAAACGAGTCAGCCTAAACTTTCTTCACAGCCTCCGAAAAAAATCCTTCAAACGCTTGTGTCCGAGGGAAATGCTCCAGAGGCATCGGGGAACCTACCCCAAACAGCTCCTCTCACGACAGCTAAGAAAAGAACCCTTCCGGTAGAATCCGTTATGTCCCAAGAACCTGTTCGCCAGGCGCTCAATCAACAAGACGCCATAAGGCCCCCCCAGGCAACCAAGCCTGTACAAAGATCTGCCCCTGTTGAAGTGGAAAAGGTGCAGGTTGAGAATTCCAGCTCGGCTCCTGTTGAGAACAAAATCGAGACCGCACAGATGCCGGCAGCAAGTCAAGCCCCTAGCTCTGTGCCCTCAATGGAAGCGCCGACCGTAAAAACATTCGCCAGAGAAGGGCAGATTCCGGCATCCCCCGAACTCCCCAAGAAGATTTTACCGAAAACAGGAACGTCCGCAGATTCTGTTTCTGAAGGAAGAGTTTCAGCTTTTAAAAAATTGAAAGTCAATGAGCTGCTTCCCCAGGAGCCTGCTTACGAAGAGGATGTTTCGGGGCAGCCTAAGACTTCTGTAAAAGCTGTTCTTCAGGAACCAAAGCCAGCGAAGAGGAAAAAATCGGAAAGTAAGAAAAAAGCTGCTTCTTCTCAAAAAGCCGGTGAGGCGGGGGGCGTGTACTCTTTTGCCAGCCACTTAGCAGATGCCCAGGCTATTTTGACCAATGACAAAGAAGATGTGGTGAATGGTGTTTGGGACGGGGAGAAGATTGTTTTTCAGGGAAATCCTCCAATGGAAATGGCTGTAAAAAAGCAAGTCACGGAGGGGGGCTTTGAGCATGATGGGATTTCCTTCAGGCCATCACCCGCAGAACAGATACGTCTTCGTTTCCCGGACGTTCCGCCGTCTTCACACCTTATCTTGCGCTATGGCTTTGACCAGGTCGGTCCCATGTCTGCCTCCAAAGCAGCTGTTTATGTCAAGGTATGGCTTGGTCAGCATCCGTTGAAAAGAATTCGGGTTTTGAACGAAAAGGGCTGGAAGGAAGAGGTTTTGGATATGGGTCCGGTGGCTTTTTTGAAAACTCCGATTATGGTCACATTTGATGTTACTGCCGACGAAAAGTTAGA
>CAYRBY010000007.1:1367-5391 GCA_964422635.1 uncultured bacterium | reverse complement strand
GCGCTTGAACAGCAGTATGAAGTCATCAGCGAGCGCCGTGTTACGGGGGGCACCTATTCCACTGCTTTTGGCGAAGTCAATTGTGCGACGGGGCAAATTGTGGGGCTGTCTGAAAATGATACCTTGGAGAGTTTGGCCAGTGGAAACAGAGCCGAAGTTACGGGGTGTTCTGCGTAAGGCCTTTTATTCTTTGATCATGTAAGAGCTTTGGATGATTTTCTTCACTTCTTTTTTGACACTTACTGCAGCGCTCATGCAGTCAAAGTAATCCGCAAAATCTTTTTTCGCTGTCGATACGCCCGCAAGAGAGATCGCGAGCAGGGGGAATTGCGCCATGACTTCCTCGCCGGTTTCTGCCAGTCTGCGTCTATCCATCTGCAAGGTGTACCCTCGCTCGATATCTTCTTTGGGATACAAAGCCGCCACAACATCGGTTTCAAACTGCTTTGTGATGAATTCGCCCATCTCGACAGCTCTGGAAGGGCGAGTAATAATTACAAAGTCGTCACCCCCCTGATGTCCAATGAAATCATCTTCGCCACCTTTCTCTTTTAAGGCTTTTCGCAGCAGGTCGGCCGTTTTCTTAATGGCTTCGTCTCCTTTTGCCAGGCCAAAGTGATCATTGAAGACTTTGAAACGGTCAAGATCCGTGTGAAAAAGTACGAATTTCTGGCGCTCATGTATTTTCTTTTTCAAAGCCTGGAAGATTCCCTGGTTTCCAGGCAATCCCGTCAGCGGATTGGAGTCCTGGGCCTTTTGCTTCATTTCCTTCAACGAATCACTCATCTGGTTAAAGGTTGTGGCCAAGGCTTCGATTTCGTCTCCCGTTTCAATATGGACGTGCTTCCCTAAATGCCCTTTAAGAATTTCCCGAGTAGCCTCATCCAGCGTGATCATAGGTTTAACAATTGATTCAGAAAGGCGGTAACCGATGGCAAAACCTGTAAAGATAATCATGATGATCATAATGATTAATGTCCATCTTGAGTTTGCCAAGGCCTCTTTAACGTTTCCGAGAGGGAACTCCACGCGAACGATCCAGCCCGGATCACCTTCGGAATTATTGAGGGGAATGTAGGCAACAAGTTTTCGCTGCGTTTTCTGAACTTTCACAAGATAGGGTTTGCCCTGCTGTTTTTGATAAAGGCTTGCCTCCGTGGATTTTTCATCAAACGTTCCCCAGGCATTGCAGCTTTCCGGGGCAAGGCTGTGATCTAAAAGGCTGTACAGACACACGGTAATTCCATCGTGTGCATTTTCAAGCTGCTGCATGAGCATCAGAATCGTGTCGTGGTTCTGGGAAACGTCCGGATCGCGTAGCGCTATCTCAAGGGTTCGGTTGACTGTCTCGAAAGCAAAGCGGCTGCGAATCTGATAGGAATCACGGATGGTGCGCATTTCATTTCTTAACTGAACTGCCGTAAACGCCACAGTCAGAAAGAGGAGAGGCAGAGTCAGTCCGAACATGATCCGGACAAACAGAGTGGTTTTAGCCTTTTTTTTGTGTCTTGTAGCAGAAGCCATAAAGTGTTCGTTTTACGTCTTAAGGCCGATAAAACTTAAAGCTTTCGACCGTGCGAAAGGACATTTGACGCTTCTTATATCATAAGTTATCATTAAAACAACTAAACATGCAAAAACATTCAAAATTATAATTTTTGGAGGATTGATCTCTTGCCAAGGTTAATGCGTCTTTTAACCCTGATTGGAGGCCTGATTCTTACGGTCTTCATAGGTTTTGGACTCTATTCGCATTTCCTCGTTGATTACTCCCTTGAGAGTCTTGAGTTTGCACTGTCTGCTACAGATAAAAAGCCTGAAAACGGGTCTAAGGTGGGCTCTAATGTTTACAAAAGTCTTCTGCAGGATCTTGCTTTGGAAGAAGCTGCCGACGAAAAGACAGGCGTAAAGAATCTTGCCATGTTGGAGTTGGCGGCCCGTTCTTTTGATGAGTCCACCGAACGAGCGGGACATCAACGCGCCAAGCTGTACTTAAAGCAAACCGCCGAGTCAAAAGCTCCCGGAAGATCGCAGCTTTTAAAATGGTTCGATCAGGGATACCGCGTTCTCCGCGATTGGTTCTATCAAGCCCTCAAATTTTTTCGCTACATACGCCATCAGGTAAGTTCCGAAGTTGAAGAACCTTTAGACGTATCAAGTTATCTGTTGATTTCCCAGGCTGAAGAAAAGGAAAAGAAATGGCGCCTTGATGAAGCTGCGGATCTGTATAGAAAATTTCTGGAGTTTTATCCGGAACACCCGGATCATGCGTTTGTTGCTATTTCTCTTTCCAATATTCTCATGAAGCAAAAGAAGTTTCACGAAGCAGAAAGGCTGCTGAGGGGGCTTGTCCTTGGAAGCGCCGGGGTTGAGGAGTACCAAATTGCAACAGCCCTTCTGAAGAAAATAGATGCCTTTAAGAAGCGGGAGCAGCAGATTCTAAAAATTGAAGCGCTGATTCAAGCCAATCCTCAGGATAAAGGGGTTGATACTTTGAAACTGAAGCTTGCCCTTGATTATCTTTATTCTTATTCCATGGATAGGGCTCAAGAATTGCTTCGGGAGCTTCAAAAGTCGCAGGATCACAATATTCGTGTAAAAGCCAAATTTTATCTTGGATGGATTTATAAGCTTCAAACCCAATATGACCAGGGAGAAAAAGTACTTCTCGAGCTTTCCAACGAAAAAGGTCTGGAAGGGGATCTTGGGCTTGGGGTTCAGGCCCAATTAGCCGATATCTATTACCAGCAAAATGATTCGGTTAAGTCTCTGGAACAGTATAAAAAAATCTCGCAGGAAGCCGGAAGTAAAGATGCTAATGCCCAAAAGGCTTCTCGTGATGCGTGGGCAGCGCTTGCCGATTCCGAGCAGGCGGTTATTTACTATTTTGACTTAGGGGATCGTGAAAAAGCCCAGGAAAGTTTAAGCCGGCTAGGCGGGGATCTTCCGGATTATGCGGAGCTTACGGATTTGAAATCAGCTTTGGAAGATTCCGCTAAAATGGATCTCCGGGATCTGGCCTTTTCACAGCTTAAAAAAGGCCGGGTCTATGAATCTCTGGATCTTTTTAAAAAAAAAATGAAGCAGGACTCGGATGATGCCTGGACTCACTCCGGGCTTGCTTCCGTGTATGTTCTTTTGACGGATTTGGTGCTTGCGGAAGCTGAAGCCAGCCGTGGAAACAGCTTAAAAACGGATCAATTTACGACGTCGGTTTTGGCCTACGTGCTTTCCTATCAGAGCCGTTTTGATGAATCGATAAAGCTCTATCAAGATGCCGTGAAGATGGACCCGGAATACATCCCGGCAAAATTTAATTTAGCCGGAGTGTATCTTGTCAAAAAAGAATACAAGGAAGCGATGGTGCTGCTTTATGAACTGGAAGCAGCCTTTCACGATTACAGGAACATTATGAAGGCGAAGGTTCTCAATAATAAGGGCTATGCGGAGTGGTGGCTTGGCGAGGCGCAAAAAGCCCGTGAAAGTTTTAAGGCAGCTCTTGATATTAATCCTGAATTTAAGGATGCCCAAGTTAATCTGGAATTGATCCAGAAGGGACATGGACCTCAAAACGTAACTTTGGGAGAGTAATAATAATGACGCTGCCTCCGGAAGAAAAGGCTGGCGCCTTGAGAGCGTTGAGAAAAAGAGGCGGCCGAGGTCTCGCCTTGGGAATTGTTATATCAATGGCCGTGTCAGGCCCTTCTCGGACGGCCTGGGCGGTTGTGGGGCAAGCCGAAGAGTATGATCCCTTTAAGGCTAAAGACTTGGAAGAGTTCCACCAGAATTTGCTGGGCGAAGAACAGAAGCATCAATTGGAACAGGCAAACGCATTTCTCAAAGATAATCCGGCCAAAGTGAACGCAGACAGCCAAGAGGCATCTGCCGCTGAAAAGGAAGCCGCGATGGTTCAAGATGTTGAAAAAATTAAGAAGAATATCCTAAGAATTCCCCCCAGAGACCGATTTAAGTTTGGTGTCGACTTGCAGCATACCTATGACACAAATATTCGCAGGCTTCCGCC
>CAYRBY010000007.1:0-1267 GCA_964422635.1 uncultured bacterium | reverse complement strand
GCATTCTGGCACATCACGCCTAAAAGCAGGGTTTCACTCGGGTACACCTTTGGTCCCAGTGTCATTCGCAGCAAGGTTGGCAACACCATGACTCATGAGATTCACCTGGGGTATTTTGGCCAGGTCACGAGAAAATCGTCTCTGAGTTTTGATTTTTCGTTCAGCCATCAAGCGCCGAGGTCGCTTGAAACTCCCTCCGTCAACACCTTGAAACTTGGAACCGGGTATATATGGCAGTTTTCCCCCAAAACCCAGATTGTTTTTCAGGCGATCCGATCAGTTCAGAACAGCAGTTCCGATCATGTGGACGGCGGTGATGAAAATGCCACCTCTAAGGGTGACAGTCATTTTACCAATGACAACATCGTTGTTTCAGTCAATAGCAGGCTGAATAGGAAACTGACAGCGATCGTCAATATAGGGATGTCGCATTTCAGTAATTCTGTGGCCAAGGATGGAGACGAAGATTCTGAGGACACGCAGTGGACTTTTCCGACCTCTTTAACGGTCAACTATATGCTGAAGCGGTGGGTTCAATTGCGGTTCCGTTATACCTTCGCTTTCCGGACAGGGTATGAGAAGCCGGACACTTATCGGGCGCACACCCTGACCTCAGGTTTAAATATGACTTTCTGATCAAAAGGAGACAGCTTTCCGTGCTAGAACTGAAAAGTTATAAAACCCTAGGAATTGCAATGGCAGTGGCGGTGATTGTAGGTCTTGCCAGTCAGGACGTGTCCTTCGCAGATGCCGTTCGTTCATCAGGCGGGGCTGTGTCTGTCGATGAATCCTATCAGCTCCAGCCAGGGGACAAGCTCAATATAAAGATTTATCCTGAAGATGAATATTTAAAGGGTGGTGAAGTGGAAGTGAGCTCTGATGGGAATATTACACTTCCTCTTGTGGGGAAAATTCCCGTCAGCGGTAAAACGGTCCTCGAGTCGGAAAAGGCCGTCTCGGATCTTTTAGAAACGGATTATATTGTCGACCCGCAAGTCGTGATTGAGGTTTTGAAGTACCAGGCAGGATCATTTGTGCTTCTTGGACAGGTAGCTAAACCAGGAACCTACAATTTCCCTCCCGGAGCCCTGAAAATTACATTGCTTCAGGCGGTTTCTATTGCGGGAGGTTTTTCCGATGTGGCCAATATCCGGAAAATCAAAGTGATGCGCAAGAAGACAGGCGAGGTTTTTCAGGTTAATGCTGAAGAAATTATCAGTGGCCAGAAGCAGGATGTCGATATTACTGCGGACGATGTGATTAATGT
>CAYRBY010000006.1:32619-55675 GCA_964422635.1 uncultured bacterium | reverse complement strand
AGATCGATCAGCAGCTCCGCGACAAAATTAAAAAAACACCTGATCTGATGCGGGCCGGAAAGTTCGCCCAGCTTCGTGTGATTGATTATCTTGCCGAGACGGGCTTTGAGTTTTCAAACGATGTCGGTGTGCCCGAAGACCTGCTTCAAAAGGCTCCCGTGCCGCTCATCGAAGCCTATCAAAAAAATGTTGGAAAACCGGATAAGATTGCAGAAAAAAACACCGCTGTTATTGATGCGATTGCCTGGGGAATTTTTGAGAAAACCGTTGCTCAGGAAAAAAACGAAATCCATCCCCAGTGGCATCTTTATGCCGACATCATGCTTGGCGTTCCACCGACATCGCAGGCGATTAAAGCGCAAAAAGAACATTATCACAAAATGGTGTATGCCGCCCTCAGGGCGCCCAAAAGCTGGCAAGAGGAATGGTTTGAAGAGAGGTTTAAATTTGAAAAGGCGGCGTCGGATGAGCCCGTGAAGCTGTCCGTCCCGGGCCGCGACACCGCAACCACGGCCACACTGACAGAGATTTCCAAGGCCGCTTCCGGATACCGGTGGAACGGGCTGCTTGCCCAGCAGAACAATGTTTCCGAATTTGACGGTGATGCCCAAATGGGAATGATTGACGAGACCCTTTCGCACAAGGCGGGCAGATTAGAAATTTTGACCGTCAGCGGATCCCCGGTCTCGCCCTTTTGGCAGCATGGCAGCAGGCTTCATTATCACGTGATACCCGGTGAGGAGGGGGCTCCGGACCGGCTCCGGGTTGTGCGTGAGGAGGTTCTGTTCTGGTCCGAACTTCTGGTTTGGACCTCCTCTGCGACTGCGACGGCCCATTACCGGGACTCTGAATTACCTTTAATTTTACCGGTGATCGGTGCGGTCAGAAGAAACTTTCTACAGCGTGAAGGCTCGCACGGACCGTTTAACTTTGAAGGAGTCAACGTCAAGGAGTGGGTGCGTGACATTTTAGCCATCCACGATCTTGCTCAAATTCGGTTTTGGGAACTGGTGGAAAGTCAGTATGGGCAGTTCTCGAAGTTTTTCGATAAGGACGCCACACCTGCAACAGAACAAAGACTTTTATGGTACTACTCGCTCTTCCGCCACCCGAAAGGGCTCTTTGCCGAAATGGCAAGCCGTCTTGAAACAATTCCCGGATCTCAGCGCCTGACACCGGAGTCCGCTTCTTTTATTCTGGATTCGCTTTATGCCATTCTTTGGAGCGGGCCTGAGCGCAGGTCGCTTATCGATGGCAACCGGTGGCTTCTTGGAAATATTCTTCACTTTGTTCACTTTCACCCTGACGGAGTTTCCATTCCTGACATGGAAGGGTTCAAGCATTTTCTGACCCGTGATTTGGCCGAGCCCGGGACAGAGCTTAATGAACAGGACTTCACCCGCTGGCTCGAGGACAGTCTGGAAAAGTACAAGAAATTTCCTGAGACCGATTCCCTTGTTGAAGCCACTGAGATGAAGCCGCCCCCTGCGGATGGGCCAGATGCCCAAATGCGCGCCGTGATTGATTCAGACACCGATTATGTTTTTGATCCTGAAAAATTTCCCGCTAAAAACCTTTTAAGGCCCGAGGCACACCCCTGGAAGGGGCACTCGGAACGGTATGCTGTGTGGCAGGGCACTTATCAGAACGGGCTGTCGATTCCAGGAAGTGTTTTTAAATATGTTTTTCCGGCGGATAAAGTCAAAGACGGAACCCCGCTTTTGGTGAAAGTTTTACCAGCCGGCAAGGACTGGCTTTTTGAAGTATGGAATGAAGCGGCCGACAGCGATGCCCCGCTTGTCAGGATTCCGCTTGCCGAAGCCAGAAAAGAAAAGTATGGGCGCGGTCTGGAGTATGGACAGTTTTGGGAAAGAGTTCCCGATTTTTCGAAGGTTCTTCCAGCCGCTGAAGGAAGCGCGTTTGAAGAAATAGAAATGCAGGAAAGCGGTTTTCTTCTGCTTTCCCACCAGGGGCAGGAAGCAGCGCTTCACTTCCCGTCGCTGCACGGGGATGCGTCGCGCCGAATTCGAATTCATCGCACTGATGCAGCCGTCACTTTCTACACCCTAGAGGGCAATTACCTTGGCGAGGTCACCTTTGGCCGTCAGCCCGGCCGTCAGGCCTTTTCAAGCTCTGACAAGATCAAGGTGTTTGCGCCGATTCCCGTTCCCCTCGAAGCACCGAAATCAGCCTCATTGTCAGAGTACACAAATCTTCTTGCTTTGACAGCGGGCCTTCAGCCGCTCATGGCAACCGGACGAGGTTATGACAAGCTTGTTGTGACCGAACGCATGGAGGGTGAGGCGGGCCTTGAAAACAGGGCCTTTGTTTTGCCCCGGCGCATGCTCGATGACGTACCCGCTGCCATTGAGAAAATACGGAGCCTTCTTGAATCGCAGGACCCTGCCTACAAGCTGAGATTGATGGTGGGCAGCATTGACACCGCAGAAAGAAACGGCAGCTACTTTGATTCAGATTATCAATTTCCAAGCCTTCCCGGACTTGAACCGCTTGACAGCCGCTGGACAGAAATGACCTATCAGCAATACCGGGAGCTGCACGCCAGGGCCTTGGATCAATTGAGAGTCATGAAGGCTTTGAGGAAGCTGGATAAGTTCCGCGCGAGCCATGAGGAGGAACTCGGCACCCATTGGTCAAAGCCTGGAATTTTCCGCCGGGTTGCGGCCCAGCTTTTGGAAAATACGGAAACGAAGTTCCAGTTTAACGCCAAAGGTGTTGAATTTAAGAGTCTCAAAGGCTTGACGGAGATGGAGGATCAGCAGCGAGACAGCGCCCTCAGAAGAAGGCACACGTATACACCGCTTTTTGGCATTGGTGTCGCAACCGCGGAGCACTTCCGGATTTTCGGGGGAGAACTCACGCTTTCTAAAAACCCTAACCCTGATCCGGCGACGTATTTTTTTATCAGGACGATTAAAGGCGAGCAGGCCAGTGTCCAGATTTTTGACATGCAAACCGGCGACAGGATTGATGAAAAGGAAAGAATTTTCCGGGAACTAGGCGCCAAGTATCAGGAAGCACGCATTGGTCTTATCGAAGCGCTTTCCATCAGCTCCGAAAAAGGCGCTCTGGTGCATTTGAACCGGGTTTCTCATGAGCTCGATGCCTTTATGGAAAAGGTGGGCACGGGTGACGAAAGCGCGGATCTAGAGCTTAGGCTTGAGCTGGCCGGCAAACTCCGGCAGCTTTTGCCCTCGCTGATTAAATCAGAATATTCGGAAGTGAATACAGCGGTCATTCAAATTGTTCTTGATGAGATTCTTGCCGAGGGGCCTGAAAAAGCTGTAGAGCGTGCAGACCTTTTTCAAAAAGAATTTAATAAGCGTGCGGACGAGCTCACTTTTTATCTTTATGCAATTTTGGAATCCTATCAGGAGTCTTTCGGGGTGAACCCTGAAAATGCAGGAGAAGGATACTCCGAAAAATTTTATGATTTTTTTGACAACGCCTTTCTTCCAGCTGCACAGGCGTACAGCTCGGAAACGGGATACTCTCAGTTTATTCATCCCGACAGCTACTACCAGGGCGTCATAGACAAATTGGTGGCCAAGCAGGAAGAGCTGCGTGAAAAAATTGGAGCGTATCTTGTGGCTGCTCCTCTAGAAATCCGCAGGCGCGACGTTCTTGCGCTTATGCATGGGTTTGAAACAGACCGCGGCTCCAAAGGCCCGCAGGAGATGCTGACAGCTTTTTTTACGCGGAAAATTTTTAACGAGATTGCCGCGCAGGAAAAGCAGATTTCAGATGAGGAGGCCGGCGAGAGAGCTACTTACATCACAGCTTACGGAGGCGTTGAAGGGATTGGTGCAAGTTCCGCACTTATCGAGTACCGCGGAAAGGGTGAGGACGAAACCGATGCGATCATTACGGATGCCGGCATTAAAATAGACAATCAAAACACGCCGCCGGTCTGGCCCGAAGAATTTCCCGTCAAACCCAAAGCTGTTTTTTTGACGCACGCTCATTTGGATCATGTGGGTGCCGCGATTGAGCTGTGGGAAAAGCTCGGCCGCAAGGTGCCTTTTTATGTGACGCCCGGAACGGCGGACATACTGGGAAGAGTTTTGGAGTTTGCCAACAACCCTTCGCGTGAGTCCGAAGGCGCCGTGAAAGGGCGCGATCCCGCCGTGGTCGAGGAATTTATGAAAAGCGTGAAAGTTCTCAAACCAAACCGCTGGTATGCGGTCAGCCCCAAAATGAAAGTTTATTTTCATGGTCCGGTCGGTCATCTGCACGGTGCGGCATCGCTTGTCATCAGCACACCGGACGGGAACACGTTTCTTTCCGGAGATGTTTCAATCAATGCGCAGGGGCCTGTTCCGGCGTTTGCCTCCCTTCCTGCAGAAATTGCTGCGAATATTGATCAAGCACTCATTGAGTCAACCTATGGCATGAACAAACGCACCCCCGAAAGCCAGCAGGAGGGAAAACTTGTGAATGCAGTTGCTGAGCGTCTTTCCGAGGGGGGAAGAGTTCTTATTCCTGCGTTTGCAAATGGCCGTTCCCAGAGAGTTCTTTTGCTGCTGCTTCAAAACCTTGAGAAGATCAAAGGAAGCGCGTCAGATTTTAAAATCTACATAGATGGTCAGGCTGCGGTTTTTACGGCGCTTTACCTGAAGGCCTATCCGGAAGTGTTTGCCCCGTACCGTGAACTGATTCAAAAGCATGTTGTGCTGATTCAGAGTGATGATTATCAACTGAGAGGAAAGATGCGTTCTGAGGTTGAAGAGCGTGACGGCGGGCAGCGGACGATCATTATTTCGAGCGCGGGAAATGCTTCTCAGGGCCGTTCAAGATACTGGGCCACGAGGCTTGCCAATGATTCAAAAAGCGGGATCTTTTTTACCGGTTACATGGATCCCCAGGAAATGGGAAGCCAGCTTTTAAGTGCCGCCAAAGAAGGCCGCGAACAATTTTATTTTGGATCGGATGTCGGGCTTCTTCCCCTGAAGGCGAAGATCGATGAGTTCAAACTATCCGGACACGCCTCGGGGTTTGAGATTTTTGAAAAAGTACTCGAACCGATGGGGGAAAGCCTTCGGCAGCTGTGGATTGGGCACGGAGGGTATCAACAGAGTCATGAAGTGTTGGAATGGATCCGCGAGAAGCGGCCCGAATGGAATCCCACGATTTTGAAAAAGCTTGAGCGAGCCCAGGGGTCCGTCCCTATGACGCTTCCGGGTCTCGCGGCGAGACAGGAGTTTTTCGATAGCCTTGAGGCAGAGCCTCTTTACCCTGTGGTGCGTCCTGTTCAGGTGGAAATACAGCCAGCTGAAACAAATAAAGTGCCCCTTCCCGCGGCGGTGGTGGAAGATCATGGCGCCCCATTGCAGCAGGCGTTGATCAAACGTGAACAAGATAGCGGTCCCGTGGAAGACCTTTCGGATAAAAAAACGGATGTGATTCAGCCTGCCAGGCAAGCTGCAGAACCAGCGCTTGAACTTACACTGGAGAAAGAAAGACTTTCGAAAGACTCCCGCCAGGCTTTGCTGACACTTCGTTTAAAAGAAGTGCCGGAATTGAAAGCCTCTGAGGCTGTCGTTTGGATGAAGGAAGAAGTTGTTCGCCGCGGCCTTCCCGCTGCCGCGGGAAACTTCGGCGAATCCACGCTGCGTGCAGACTTGAAAGAGATCCGTGCGCGGTCGGAGCTGCGGGATATGAATGGAAAAACGACTCGCTCGGAATTACGGGAAACGGTGAGCGCGGTCCTTTTTGAATTGGCGAGCCCCTCCGGAAATCCCGCTCCCCGGGCCTTGGAAGCTTTCCTTCAGGCGATTGAGCAGTTTGGATTCGAAGCTGTGGCTGGAAGCCTGCAAAGTGAAGCCTTTGCCAACCCTATCTATCTTGTTGCACGCGGGGGAGAGGGAAATAATGACCAGGAAACATTGATCCATATTGCGGAAGAAAGTGCGTTTCAACGCAAACACCCTGAAGCGCAGAGGGATCTGGATCTTTTTGTTCGGGCACTTGTGCGGAGTCTTGAAGCAGACGCGGCCCGCTTTTTTGAAGCATCACCCGATGGCCGGCTGAATTACAGCTTTGCTTTCCCTCTCGCCGGCTCAGGCCAGATTCGTGAGTGGTTCCGTGAGTATGCGGAAACGGTTCAAAAAATTCAGTCTTCCTATCCAGGCCGTGTGAATGCGGATCTCCGGCTTCTTGTCACCCGGGAAGAGATGACAAATGAAGGCGACAAAGACTTTTTTCGAGCGCTGGCGAGAACAGGGGTTGTCAAAACCGTTGAGGTTTCCTCTTCCCAGGCTGCAGAGCTTCAGCTTGTGCGATTTTTAGAGAAGAATGGCAACGCCCTGGTTTATGGCCTTGAAGGCTTTTCTCTGGATCAGACGCATGTGGGCCGTCTTGTGAAATCTGCCATTGGTCCGGAAAACGCTTTTCCTGTGGCCGTTTTGCTAACCCGGAAACTTGCCGAGGTTCAGGGCAAGGTCTCTGCGGAACTTCTTGGCCGCGTCACCCACGAATTACCGGGCATGCTGGTCTTTAATGGGACAGGCCTTGAAATCACAACGCTTGCACTTGAGCTCATGTATCGTTTTGAAGCGAACCAGCTTATATCTTCCGCTGCTTAATCCCGCAAAAGCCGCTTCGCGCGAATGCTTTCAAGGACCCCGCAATTGACAAAGCCCCAAATTGTGAAATAATGCCCAAACTATGAACTTTTTCTACTGCATTTACCGTGATTTCAAAGCCTGCTTTGAGCGTGATCCTGCGGCGCGAACCCCCTTTGGTTTTCTCGAAGTCATTTTTCTGTATTCAGGGTTTCACGCCATTTTAATTCACCGGATTACCCACCTGATTCATAAACTCAGGATTCCTTTTTTTCCAAGACTTTTCTCCCAGTTTGCCCGGTTTATGACCGGGATAGAAATTCATCCGGGTGCCAAAATAGGCCCGGGTTTTTTTGTGGACCACGGCATGGGCGTTGTCATCGGCGAGACTTCTGAAATCGGTGAGAATGTCACTCTTTATCAGGGGGTGACTTTAGGTGGAACAGGGACTGAGCGCGGCAAGCGCCACCCAACCCTGGGCAACAACGTGGTTGTGGGTGCCGGCGCCAAAATTCTGGGAAGTATCAAGATCGGGAACAATGTCAAAGTTGGAGCAGGCTCGGTTGTCATACGGGCAGTTCCTGACAACTGTACGGTGGTCGGAGTTCCTGCGGAGATTGTCCGTAAAGACGGTCAAAGAGTCGGTGATAAATGCACTTTGGACCACGGTGATCTGCCAGACCCGGTTAAAGCCCTTAAAAACCGCATACGTTCACTTCAAAAGGAAGTTGAGAGCCTCGAAGGAATGCTTCAGAAAAGCCCCGAAGTAAAAAAAACAGAAGATCGTAACCCCTCTATTTAAATAACCTTACAAATTTTAAGTCCGATAACTCATTGACGGGGTCTGTCCTGCATGCTACGGTTTGAGTGGCCTTCCCTGGATCATTTTATAGGGTTAAAAAAACGGATTTCTTAAAGCAGTGCTGGAGAACGCGGAGGGCCCGGCCAAGGATGCTTTCGGGCCGCAATAGGGAGGTGTCGGACATGTCCCTCGATATGAAAATGTTAACCGGGATTGTGATCGGCGTCGTTTTGGGGCTGGAGTATGAACAGGATCTTTCCAGGTTCCTGCCCATCCTCGTGATTACTGTGGTGATTCTGCTTTTCAAGACGCTTTACCATCCGCGTGTTCGCTGAGTCTGGCGAACGTTTTTCGTGGAAATAGCGGGGCTTTACCATCAGGGGCTGGGAAACGTGAAGCCCAGAAAGGGGGTGCGGCGATGAGATTCGACGATCATTTAGTGGCTGGGTTGTTTGTCGGCATTACGATCGGGCTGCACTATGGAACATCGCTGTCTCCGTTCATGCCGATTTTTCTCGTATTGGGATTGCTGTACCTGCTGCGTTTTGTTAAGGTTCATTGATCCCGGAACCTCACACGGGCGCTGACTCCCTGTGAAGAGAGTTGGCATGAGGCCGGCACCGGTCGCCCAGGACTGACGCCCGGCCTCATTGCCCCGGCCTTGTCTTTCCGCTGTAAGCGGTTTCTGCTTTTAGGGATAAGGTCATGCCGCGTATTTGCCAGAATTTCCTTCCGAAAAATCACCCGCCAGGAGTATACTGTTGCCTCTTTTTGACTCCCTCGACAGACCTCTTGAGGTATTCACATGGCAGGCCATCCCAACCAGTGGATGTTCACGGAAAGTTATTCCCCGGATAAGGCCAAAACAGGCCCTGGAAGCGGTCTGCCTTTTCCCGGTTTTCTTTATAAGATCTTCAAGTTTTTTGCCTCTGTGAAACTCGCCATTCCTATTATCATCAGCCTGATGATCATCCTTGCTGCGGGAACGATTACCGAATCCCTGCAAGGCCCTGACGCTGCTAAGATTTTGGTATACGACACCTTCTGGTTTGCCCTTGTTCTGATCCTTCTTGGTATCAATGTACTCGCCGCTGTCTTGGACCGTATTCCATGGAAGAAAAAACATATTGGTTTTGTGATCACGCACTTCGGGATTATTACCATCCTGATCGGATCCTTTATGACAAAGCATCAGATGATCGATGGACAAATGCCTTTAGCGGAAGGGGAGACCGGTGCGTACGTGACGCTTTCCGATCCGCTTGTATACATGCTTGCGGAGACATCTAAGGAGAATGTATCCGTCCGGATTCCCAAAAAAGCGCTGGCTTGGGAAGGGAAAGAAAATTTGAAAACACCCTCGACCTGGCCTTTTCAAATGAAACTGCTTCACTATTATCCGAAAGCGCGAATGACGGAAAGCGTAACGGCCGCGGCAGAGG
Source organism: uncultured bacterium (assembly GCA_964422635.1). Taxonomy (GTDB): domain Bacteria; phylum Omnitrophota; class Omnitrophia; order Omnitrophales; family Aquincolibacteriaceae; genus ZLKRG04. The sequence continues at coordinate 46,847 of CAYRBY010000006.1, read as the reverse complement.
GCCCTCTTGGAGTGCAGCTGACCCTGCACAGCTCTTTTGTAAATCAGCAGCTTTTCCTGCGCGAAAAAGATCCGGCGCGCAGCGCTCTTGAGCTTGGTCCTGCACGAGTGGTTCTTTCGGACACTCCGATCCAGGACAACAAGAATCAAAACAAAGACCCGGTGCTGGAATTTTCTTTTGAAAAAGAAAAGAGGATTGTACGCCTTCCGCTTCCCGACGCGTTTCCTGCAAAAACCTCATTGGAAGGGACTCCGTACACGATTACAGTCACGCGGCTTCTTAAAAATGCCGTGGTGCATGGCCGTGAATTGACAGATGATTCCAAGGCAGAGGAGGGCGCTCAGGCATGGAGAAACCCTGCCGTTGAACTGACTTTGGAAGGCAGCGGACTTCATGAAAACCATACCGTTTTTGCACGCTTCCCGGACTTTCCTACGGCGCATGGCATGAAGCCAAGCGAGGCCGGAGCGGTGATCCGTTTTCGGATGCCTGATGCGGAAGAGGCTTCGCAGGTCCGCGAACTCCGCCTTGTTAATGATCCGCAGAAAGGCCTGCTTTACCAGATTAAAAACGGTTCTCAAATTACGGCTGGAACAGTCAAAGCCGGAGAAGAGGTTCCGACCGGCTGGATGGATATGACCTTTAAGGTTGATTCGGTTCTGCCGCATTCGAAAGTGGAAAGAGTTTTCTCTCCTCAGCCGAATACGTCGGAGGCAGAGGATCTTGTTCCGGCCGTAGAGATTGAAGTTACGGGCAAGGAACTCTCTGAAAAATTCTGGCTTACCTCAGGATCTAAGGAAAGCATCACTGCTGGCGGAGAGCCTTATCTTTTGTTCTTTGGCCAGCGCCGCGTGCCGCTGGGTTTTAAGATAGAACTCAAAGACTTTAAAATCGAGCATTATCCAGGCACAGAAAAACCTGCCAGCTTTTCAAGCGATGTGGTCTTAAAAGATGACACTCGAGGCGTTGTGCGTGATGCCCACATCGCCATGAACAGCCCGCTCATTTATCAGGGGTTTAGAATCTATCAGGCCGCCTACAGTCAAAATCCGGGAGAGCCTGAAATTTCCGTTTTCGCTGTGGGCCGCGATCCCGGCGTCCCGGTCAAATACGCGGGAGCCATTATTCTTATCTCAGGCATTGTGACTATGTTTTCGATGCGGCGGTTTTCACCACGGAAGGCGGTACCCTCATGAAGGCGCGTTTTTTTTCAGCTGTTTTCTTTTTTTCTTTAAGTGCTGTTCTCGGGTTTTCTTTACCTCGCGCAGAAGCATCTCAGGATCAGGCTGCGCTTAAAATCCTCGAAGAAATTCCGGTACAGCACGCCGGACGGGTTAAGCCTTTTCAGGGATTTGCGCGCGAAGCTGTTTTGTATGTCACGGGTAAATCCGTCTACGGCAAAATGCCGGTCTCGGAACTGGTATGGCATTGGATCGCAGACCCCGAAAAGTGGAACACCAAGCCGCTCATCCCTGTATCCTACAAGCCCCTGAAACAGGAATTTGGCGTGATGCTTGTGGATGGCCGGCTTTCCCCGGAACTTGCGCTGAATTATGAACCTTTTGTGCAGAAGGTCCGTGAGGCGGGGCAGAAGCGCGCAAGGAAGGACACTCTGACTGAACTGGAAAAAAAACGGCTTGAAGTTTATGAGCGCGCTGTCTTTTTTCGAGACGTTGCCGAAGGGAATTCCCCGGGCTGGGTTGCACACCCTGAAGAACCCCGGGCAGGCTGGCTTCCTCTGGAGTCTGTTCTTTCGGACGAAGGACAGAAAGTGCTGGAACAGTTTTATACTCCGGAAAAAGTTCAGCCGCTTCGGAGTTCTTTGACAGCTCTTTTGGAGTCTGTAAAAAAAGAAGGTGTGCAGTCCGCCGCACCCTCAGCCAAAGCTTTTGCAGCGGCCCTCCGCGATCTTTTTGCTTCGCGGAGCGTGTTTCTGGACCAAGCCGTGATTGATAAAGAAAATTTTTATTATCGGGTTCATCCTTTCAATTTCGCCTGGATGTTTTATCTCGCCAGCTTTGCCCTTTCGCTCACCTTTTCCCTTATGGCCGCAGGCCGTGAAACAAATGGCGGAGCCGCGGGAAAAGTGCTGTCGGCGTTTTCCATAGCGTTGTTCTGTGCAGGTTTTCTTGTTCATGCCGGAGGTTTTTACCTTCGCTGCGCGATTGCTGGCCGGCCGCCGGTTTCCAATATGTATGAGTCGATGATCTGGGTCTCCTGGGCCGTGGCTCTTTTTGCCTTGATCCTTGATGCCGTGTACCGAAATTCATTTATCCGAAATACGGCCGCGCTTGTGGCTGCCGTCACACTTCTCCTTGCTGAGAAATTTCCTGTAGCGTTGAACCCGGCCATCTCTCCTCTTGTGCCGGTTTTAAGAAGCAACCTTTGGCTTACGGTGCATGTGCTGACCATTACGATGAGCTACGGTGCTTTTCTTCTCGCTTGGGGACTCGGACATGTTGTTGTATTTACTTATGCCTTTCAGCCCTCCCAGCTGGAGCGGCAACGGGGATTATCGCAATACCTTTACCGCACCTTGCAGATCGGAGTTGTTCTTTTGGCGGCTGGAACTATTTTGGGCGGCGTCTGGGCCAATTATTCCTGGGGCCGTTTTTGGGGTTGGGACCCGAAAGAGACCTGGGCGCTGATTGCCCTTCTGGGATATCTGGCCGTTCTGCATGGACGGTTTTCCGGATGGATAGGAAATTTTGGAATCGCGGTTGGGTCTGTGGCGGCTTTTCTCGGCGTGCTCATGGCCTGGTACGGGGTTAATTTTGTTTTGGCCGCCGGGCTGCACAGTTATGGTTTTGGGGGAGGCGGACTCCCTTACGTGCTTACGGTTTGTGCGGTTGATTTTGTTATCATTGGCATAGTGGCCGGCATTGCCAAAAAGCGGATGAAAAACATTCGAAAAGAGACTGTTTCTGCACGGGATTGATTCCGCCGGGGAAACATGATAAATTGCCCAACACTTCAACACAGGTGACTTCTTATGAAAAACGAATCTTCGTTAATTGAATCAACGGATATGACTTCTTCCGAAACCCGCATTCTGGGTTCGCGCAGAAACTTTCTGTCTTTGGGTGCCAAGGCGGGACTCTTAGTGCTCGCAGGCTCAGCTGCCGGATCTGTATGGAAAGCATTCCGGTTTTTAATTCCGGGAGCTTCTCACGGGAAGGCGGCCTTTTCAGCCGGGCAGCCTGAAGCCTACACGCTTGGCTCCGTTGATTCGCGCTGGAAAGACTCCAAAGGAGTCTGGATTATCCGGACACTTGAAGGCATTTATGCGCTGGCTGCAGTTTCGCCCGCTGGCTGCGTCACGGAGTGGATTGCCAAAGAACAAATTTTCCGCTGCCCCTGTCATGGAAGTGAGTTTTATAAATCAGGCGTTCATTTCTCAGGCCCCAAGCAGAAGTCCCTGACCCGCATGGCCATTCAGCTGGACAAAAATGGCGAAGTGGTGCTTGACCCCGCCCGCAAATTTTCGCAGGAGCGCGGCGAATGGGCACGCTCTGGAAGCTTTCTCCCAATCCTAAAAGCTCTGTAATAAAAAAGCGGGGGTTTATCATGTCCTTCCGGAACCTTCAGGCGATGCTCCTCCTTTTTCTTTTTCCCGCAGCAGCCCATGCAGAAAATGTAACCGGGCGTGTTGTTTTTTCAGGAACAGCCCCTGCCGCCCAGATGATCAACATGAAAGCAGACCCCGAGTGCACAAAGCTTCATTCCAAAGCCGTTCCTGATGAAGAGCAGACCGTTAACGCCAACGGAACTTTGAAGAATGTTTTTGTCTATGTTAAGCAGGGGCTTGAGGGCAAGACCTTTGATGCGCCGAAAGAGCCCGTGGTGCTGACCCAGGAAGGCTGCCTTTATACGCCAAGAGTTTTTGGGCTTCGTGTGGGACAGCCTCTGGAGCTCGTCAATAATGATGCCACGCTTCATAACATCCGCGCTTCAGCGAAAGAACAAAAAGAGTTTAACGTCGGAATGCCTCTGCAGGGCATGAAAGTGAAGAAACAGTTCTCAAAGCCTGAAGTGATGGTGCCATTCAAGTGTGACGTTCATCCCTGGATGCGCGCGTATGCCGGGGTGGTTCCGCATCCCTTTTTTGGAGTCACGGATAACCAGGGAAATTTTACCTTGGCAGATCTTCCGCCAGGCGAATATGTGATTGAAGCCTGGCATGAAAAACTTGGCACTCAGACCCTTTCGGTGACCCTCAAAGAGGGTGAAACACCCGCACCCCTTGAATTCACCTTTTCTTCCGCAGCTTAGGGATTTTCAAATCAATGACCGAAGTTTCTTTCCGCCTTATTTTGGCAGATCTTTTTCTTATTCCATGGCTTTTGCTAGTTCTTTACACAATCCGCCCGGGAGGACCCGAAAAGTCCTATGAGGTGAATTCAAAATATGCTCTCCGACTTCTGCCTGGCCGTTGGAAGGAGAAGGACTTCTATGTTTTATGGACCCGGCGCCTTGGGTTCTTTTGGCTGATCTTTTTTCTGGTTCTTTATGCAATTTGTTTTTTTTGGGCTATAAATTCCAGCGTGTCATAATTCAAAAAAAGCGTTACAATACCCCCCTTACAAAAGCTGGCTTCCAGCTCTCTTTTGAACTTCTAAAAAATTTGGAGTCTGACTGTGCAGGAGCGCTCAAGCCGTATCGGCTATCTCCCTTTTTTTCTCGTTGGCTGTGTCTTTTTTCTGCTTATGGCCGGAGGACTTGTTACGAGTCATGAGGCAGGACTTTCTGTTCCTGACTGGCCGCTTTCTTACGGGACATGGATGCCGCCCATGGTGGGTAATATTTTCTGGGAACACGGGCACCGTATGATTGCCGGCTTTGTGGCACTTCTGACGCTTTTCACCGCATTCCGCATCCAGTTTTCAAAAGAAGCGGGATGGATTAAAGGTCTCGCGTGGACGGGCGTTGTGATGGTTCTCTTGCAGGCTGTGCTGGGCGGGCTTACCGTATTGCTTCTTCTTCCTCCTCCGGTTTCTATTTCCCACGCATGCCTCGGGCAGACTTTTTTTTGCCTGACGATTATGCTGGCCTATTACCTCAGCCCTTTTTCTTTGCGTGTGCTGCCAGAAACGCAGGAGTTTAAGAAGCTCAAAAAGCTCGCGCTTTTAAATTTTGTCTTTGCGTATGTTCAGCTGATTCTGGGTGCCACAGTCCGTCATACAGGACGTGCCGCCTATGAACATATGGGGTTCGCTCTTGTGGTTGTTGTGCATGTGGTCTTAGTGCTGATTCGCGTGCTTAAAATGCCCGATGCCAACAACCCGCTTAAGGCGCCGGCCGTCGGGATGGGCGTTTTGACGCTGGCCCAGGTTTTTTTGGGAATTGGCGCGTTCATTTATAAGTTTGTCATTCCCCGTGAGGGTTATGCCCCGCCGCTGCCTCAAATTGTTTTTGCTTCGGCCCATCACACCAACGGTGCTCTTGTGCTCGGATTGGCGGCGCTTCTTTTTGTGATGACAAGACCCGCGCCTTTTTGGAAAAAAACCGGGACCCGTTCATGATGACAGAAGAAAGAGCCTGGCCCGGAAATCCTCTTCAAGTATTGTCCGGTTTTTTTTCAAGCTATGCGGAGCTTACCAAGCTGCGGCTTGTTTCTCTCGTGCTTATGAGTGCCGCGGCGGGTTATTTTTTGGCGCCTGATTTTCCTAATAAATGGGAAAGTTTTCTTCATGTTCTTTTTGCGACCGGCCTTGTGGCGGCAGGTTCACAGACGCTGAACCAGTGGCTTGAACGTGACTATGATGCCTTGATGCCGAGAACCGCCCGGCGGCCGATTCCTACCGGACGAGTCAAGCCCTCGCATGCACTCATCGCCGGTATTTTTCTTTCCGTCATCGGCCTTTTCTTTCTTTGGAAAACATCCAATACATTGACCGTCATTCTGGGCGCGGTGACATTGGCGAGCTATCTGATTTTCTACACACCCTTGAAAAGGATTACCTCTTTGAACTCGATCGCCGGTGCTGTTCCAGGAGCGATTCCCCCCATGATGGGATGGACTGCTGTGACTGGCCGCCTGGATTTTGAAGCCTGGGTTTTGTTCGCGATTCTCTTTCTCTGGCAAATGCCGCATTTCCTCGCCATTGCCTGGCTTTACCGTGAGGAGTATTACAAAGCCGGTTTTGTGATGCTGTCCGGGGATGGTTCTAACAGCGGAATGGTTGCGAGGCAGGCCGTTCTGTATGCGGCTATGCTGCTTCCTGTAAGCCTCGTTCCGACGCTTTGCGGAATGTCGGGGAAGATTTATTTTTTCTCTGCACTGGCGCTTGGAATTTTCCTGTTGAGGGCGAGCGCGGCCTGCCTTTCGGGTATGGATAACAAGGCCCGGCCTCTTCTTCGTGCATCCATTCTTTACCTTTCTCTTCTTTTACTCATTATGGCGGTGGATAAAGTATGAAAACGGATCCCATGATTCAGGCTTCCCATCTCAGGCATGAATATCCGGCCTCCAAACGCCGGAAATCTCCTATGCGTAAAGCCGCGCTGGACGGCGTGAGCTTTGAAGTCATGCGCGGTGAAATGTTTGGCCTTTTGGGGCCGAACGGATCCGGAAAAACAACACTTTTCAGGATTTTGTCGACAGCCCTTTTTCCGACATCGGGCGATATCCGGATCGCGGGTTTTGACCTTCGCCTTGAAGCCGGAAAAATCCGGGAAAAAATAGGAATCGTTTTTCAGTCACCCAGCCTTGATGCAAAACTGACCGTGCGCGAGAACCTCGTCCATCAGGGGTATGTTTTTGGCCTTTCGGGCTCTGCGCTCCATGCTCGCTGTGATGAAATGCTGGAAAGGCTCAAACTTACCGAATACGCAAAAGAACTCGCCGGGAAACTCTCCGGAGGACTCAAGCGCAGAACGGAACTGGCAAAAGGACTTCTTCATAAACCCGAAATTCTTTTACTGGATGAACCCTCGACAGGGCTTGATCCGGGCGCCCGCATGGATCTGTGGCGTTATCTCACGGATCTTCGCCGCGAAACAGGAATGACTCTGCTTGTGACAACGCACCTCATGGATGAAGCGGAATATTGCGGACGTGTTGCGATTTTACAAGAAGGTCATTTGATTCGTTCCGGCACGCCGGAAGATCTTAAAAAGGAAGTTCGTGGTGATGTTATTACAGTCCGCTCGCGAGCTCCCGAAGAGTTGAAGGCTTCTTTGATCCGGACTTTGGGACTTGAGGCTAGATTGATGGATGGGGAGCTTCAGATTGAGCATAAAGAAGGGGCTCGTTTCGTTGCGCAGCTGGTCGAGACCTTTCCGGGCATGATTGAGGCCGTCACTTTCCGTAAACCCACACTTGAGGACGTTTTTATTCATCATACGGGGCATCGGTTTTGGAATGAACCCGAAGGAGCTAAAGTATGAACCGCCGCGACTGGCTCTGCACCTTTTCGTTGTGGCTGCGTGAAATGAAGCGGTTTTACCGTCAGCCCAGCCGAGTCGTGGGAGCGCTGGCCTCTCCGCTTATGTTCTGGGTTTTAATTGGTTCAGGCATTGGCCGCTCTTTCCAGGCCGGCAGCGGACCTCACACCCAAACCTATCTGGAGTATTTCTTTCCGGGTACGATTATGATGATTCTTCTTTTCACAGCGATTTTTTCGACAATTTCCCTGATCGAAGACCGCAAGGAAGGGTTTCTTCAATCGGTACTTGTTGCACCGGTTTCGCGGCTGAGTCTGGCGCTCGGTAAAATTCTGGGCGGAACATCGCTCGCCTTTATCCAGGCCCTGTTGTTTCTTCTGATAGCACCCTTTTTGGGGGTGCGGCTTTCTTGGGGAGGGTGGGGCATTGTTGGGGCAGCTCTTTTTCTAAACGCTTTTGCTTGGACCGGGCTTGGCTTTCTTATGGCCTGGCGTATGCAGTCCGTTCAGGGCTTTCATGCCGTGATGAATCTGCTTCTCATGCCGCTATGGTTTCTTTCGGGAGCGCTTTTTCCTGCGGAAGGAGCCCCGGCGTGGCTTCGTTTTGTCATGTCCCTGAATCCGTTGACCTATGGCATGGCGGCCCTGCGGCATGCGCTTTCCGCCGGACACTCTTCGATTGTTTCTCTGCCGCCTGAGGGGCCATCCTTTTTTATCATCACACTTTTTGGATTATTTCTTTTTCTTCTGTCCGGTCTTGCCGCGTCGAGAAGAAGTGCGGAGGATTTGCAATGAGCCTGGAAGCAAAAATAATGAAAAGACGTTTTTTGATGACCGTTTTTCTTTTGCCGCTGGCTCTTGTATGCAGCTTCATTGTCGCGCGTGAATGGAAGCAGAAATTTTTTAGCGCAAGAGGCGATAGACTGCCGGTCTATAACGAAATCGGGGATTTTCAACTGACGGAGCGCAGCGGCGCAGCGGTGGGAAAGCGCGACCTTCTCGGGAAGGTCTGGATTGCTGACTTTATTTTTACGCGATGTGCAGGACCTTGCCCGCTTATGAGCGGCAGCATGAAAAACCTTGAAACCGCCCTTGCCGGTCAAGGCGTGAAGCTCGTTTCTTTTACCGTTGATCCTGACCATGACACACCCGAACGCCTGACTGTTTATGCCAACCGTTTTGGCTCCGGAGCCGAGAGCTGGCTGTTCCTGACAGGGGATAAGAAAACGATTCATGACCTCTCGCGCCAGCATTTCCTTCTCGGAATTACGGAGGTGCCTGAAGAAGAGCGTCAGAATGCAGAAGACGCGATTATGCACAGCACCCGTTTTGTTCTTGTGGACCCGCAGGGCCGTATCCGGGGTTATTACGAAAGCACGGATCCCTCTGCGCTTGAAAAACTGGTGCGCGACGCGAAGTCGTTGAATCAAACTGTCTGACAGAAAAAGCGGAACATGGATCTCTCCCTGCTGCCCTCGATCAATGCTTCTCTTAATGCCCTGAGCGCTATTTTTTTAGTGCTGGGGTATTTTTTTATCCGTCAGGGCAGGCAGCTGGCGCATAAGAAAAGCATGCTGGCAGCCTGCACGACGTCTCTCCTGTTTCTCATTTGTTACCTGTACTACCATGCCCATCATGGGGCAACGAAGTATCAGGGGCAGGGCCTTATCCGGACGATATATTTTTCTATTCTGATTTCACACACTATTCTGGCTGTGGTCATTCTGCCGTTTATTTTGAGAACGCTCTACCTCGGGCTCCGCGGTCAGTTTGAAAAGCACGTGAAGGTCGCGCGCATTGTTTTTCCTCTTTGGGTTTATGTCTCTGTGACAGGGGTGGTGATTTACTGGATCCTTTACAGGATGTGAGCCCGTGAAAGCCGACTCCGAAGTTTTGAAGATCCTTGCCGCCGTTCCGGAAGCCAGCCTTGGAACGGTTGAGGGGAACGGTCAGCCTTATGTTTCTGCCGTGGGCGTTCTTTATGAAACTTCCCCAAACCCGCTGGAGGAAACCGGGAGAATTTTCCTTTTTCTGAGTGCCCTGGCGAGGCACACCCGGAACCTTGCTCAAAACCCTTCTGTCAGTCTTTTGTTCTGTGCACGGGAACAAGAAAGCCCTGTACATGAAGCCCCAAGATTGACGGTTCAGGGCGTGATCTCTCTAATAGAGAATCCGGACGCGGAACAAAAACTCCGAAATGCGTACCTTGGGCGGTTTCCTCGCGCTGAGATTTTTCTTAACTTACCCGATTTTCGTTTCTATGAAGTCCTGATCCGGGAGATTCACTGGATCGGTGGATTTGGTAAGGCGAAAACCCTTCGTTAAAGGCCTGTTTTTAGGGCTTTTTCGGTCGGCCCGAAGCGTTGACACTCCCAGGCTTTGTGTGTATATTGACCCGTTGCCCCCTCAAGCGATTTCCAGTTTTTCCCGAGAAAAACCGAGAAAAAGCCTCTAAAGGAGCTTAAAAGATTGGGTCGTTCTGTCTTTGATTGCACAGAAGTTATTGTAAATAAAGGGGTTACCCTCTGGTTTACCGGGCTTCCAAGCTCTGGAAAATCCACGCTGGCCAGGCTCCTGGAGCGGCAGCTTAAGAAATGGGGACTCAAGACGGAACTTCTGGATGGGGACGTTGTCCGTACCCATTTAAGTAAGGGGCTCGGATTTTCCAAAGAAGACCGTGAAACGAATATCAAGAGGATCGGGTTTGTTTGCCACCTTTTGACGCGCAATGGTGTTGTTGCTATTGCTTCGGCTGTTTCTCCTTACCGGGAAACCCGCGATTACAATCGGCGCATGATTGGCAGCTTTGTTGAAATTTACGTCAAGACCTCTGTTGAAGAATGTGAAAAGCGTGATGTGAAAGGTCTCTATAAGAAAGCACGCGCTGGTGAAATCAAGGGGTTTACGGGGATTGATGACCCTTATGAAGAGCCGCTGAGACCTGAGATTGTCTGCGAGACCGCAGAAGAAACCCCCGAACAATCTGCGGAAAAAATTCTGAAACGTTTGGAAGAGCTCGGCTACCTCAAGTTCGCCTGAGTTTTTCCGCTTGCCGGAGAAAACGGGGAGCTGGCCGTGGCAGTCAAACTTGAAAACCTGGATCAACTGAACCGGGACTTTGAAGGCAAAACGCCTTTTGAAATCGTCACGTGGGCGGTCAAAACCTTTGCCCCGAAGATTTCGATGACGTCCTCGTTTGGTCCTGAGAGCGGTGTTCTTTTACATTTGGTCAGCCGGGTGGATCCATCCACTCCGGTCCTGTTTCTTGAAACCGGGTATCACTTTCCTGAAACGCTGGCCTATAAGGAGCAGCTGGTCAATCTGTTTGGACTTAAAAATGTCCGCGATCTTCGTGCGGATCCGGACAAAAAGGCCAAGGTGGTGGCGGAGTATGGCGGTGTGCCGTATGAAAAAAATCCCGACCTCTGCTGCCAGATTAATAAAGTGGAACCGCTTCAGGATGTGATTAAGGAATACGATGCCTGGATGAGCGGTATCAGGCGGCACCAGACGGATTTTCGCAAGTCCATCCAGCTGATCGAGGAGTATGAAGGAGGGCGTTACAAAATTAGCCCACTCGCGAATATGACGTCGCGGGACGCCTGGTGGTACATGAAGGAACACAAGATACCCCAGCACTCGCTTCAGGATAAAGGATACTTCAGCATCGGATGCTGGCCCTGTACGAAGCCTGTGCAGGCAGGGGATGATGAGCGCTCCGGCCGGTGGGCTGGAAAAAGTAAAAAGGAATGCGGTATCCACACCTTTTTGAAAGAAGTGAAACCCAAAGCAGCTGAGGGTAAGGAAGCGCCTCCCCAAGATTTGGGAGCAGGACTCTAAAAGGTTTTTTAACTGGCACACAAGGAGAAAGCCATGACCCTGACCGCGAAATCAAGAACCAAGCCGCTTGTAGCAAACAACATCCTTGATCTCATTTGCAACACGCCTCTCGTGAAGCTCAATAAAGTGGTTTCTCCCGGCATGGCTAACGTGTATGGCAAGCTCGAAGGTTTCACTCCCGGCGGCAGTGTGAAGGACCGCATTGGTCTTAGTATGATCCGGGACGCGGAAGAAAAAGGTCTTGTTAAAAAAGATACAGTCATTGTTGAGCCCACCTCTGGGAACACCGGAATCGGACTTGCGCTTGTCTGCGCGGTCAAGGGCTATCGCTTGATCCTTACGATGCCCGAAACCATGAGCGTTGAGCGGCGCCAGCTTTTGAAGCGTTATGGCGCGGAGCTGATTTTGACACCTGGAGACCAGGGAATGAAAGGCGCTATAGCGAAGGCGAATGAAATTCTGAAAGAGAACCCGAATAGTTTTATGCCGCAGCAGTTTGCCAATCCGGCAAACCCCAAAATTCACCGTGAGACAACGGCAGAAGAAATTTGGGAAGCCTTGGATGGCAAGGTTGATGCTTTGGTTGCGGGTGTAGGAACGGGCGGAACCATTACGGGCTGCGGGGAAGTTTTCAAAAAGAGAAACCCCAAAATCAAGATTGTGGCTGTTGAGCCCTCCGCATCCCCGGTGATTTCAGGCGGCCAGCCAGGCAAACACCGGATTCAAGGACTGGGTGCAGGGTTCATTCCTGAAGTGCTTAATCGGGAAGTGATTGATGAAGTGATCAAGATTGAAGATATGGAAGCCTGGGGGATGCTTCAGGCTCTTGCCGAAAAAGAAGGAATTCTGAGCGGGATTTCAACGGGTGCGAACGTAACGGCCGCGCTTCGTGTTGCCAAGGATCTTGGCCCTGGGAAAAATGTCGTGACGATCATCTGTGATACGGGCGATCGCTACCTTAGCATGGATGAACGTTTCAAGGCTTAAGTAAGGAGTTTCAGGATGTCTTTTCTTAAAGGTTTGCGCTGCCGCGAATGCGGACGGGAATATCCGAAAGAGGCGTTGTATGTCTGCGAATACTGCTTCGGTTCACTTGAAGCGGCGTATGATTATGACGCGATTAAAGGAGTTTTAACGCGCGATAAAATTCTTAAAGGTCCGCACAGTCTTTGGCGGTACCGGGAATTATTGCCGATTGACGGTGAGCCTAAGGCCGGGTTTTATTCCGGTTTCACACCGCTCGTCAAAGCGGAAATTCTCGGAAAAGAATGGGGCGTTAAGAATCTTTATATTAAAGACGACTCCGTCTGCCACCCCACTTGTTCCTTTAAAGATCGCGTTGTCGCTGTTGCGCTTTCGCGCGCGAAGGAGCTTGGCTTTGATACAGTGGCCTGCGCTTCGACTGGAAATCTTGCCAATTCCGTCGCCGCAAACGGCGCCTGGGCCGGGTTCAACCGCTACATTTTTATTCCGTCAAATCTCGAGCAGGCCAAAATTATTGGCACGCTGGTCTACTCACCGAACCTCGTGGCCGTGAACGGCAATTATGATGATGTAAACCGTCTTTGCTCGGAAATTGCCTCTAAGTACCGCTGGGGTTTTGTAAACATCAACCTGCGTGCTTATTACGCTGAAGGCTCCAAAACCGTTGGTTTTGAAATGGCGGAACAGCTTGGCTGGCGCGCCCCTGATCATGTGGTGGCGCCTGCTGCCAGCGGCTCCTTGATTACTAAAATTTGGAAAGCCCTTAAGGAATTCGATAAGCTTGGGCTGCTTGAGAAGCCCATGAAAACAAAAGTTTACTGTGCGCAGGCCGAGGGCTGCTCGCCCATTTCCACAGCTATTCTGAACAAGTGGGAAGTCATTAAGCCTGTAAAGCCTTCCACCATTGCCAAGTCGCTAGCTATTGGGAATCCGGCGGACGGCTACTATGCCAAGGATGTGATTGAGCAATCGGGCGGTGCGGCCGCGTCTGTGACCGATGACGAAATCCGTGAAGGTATTAAGCTTCTGGCCAGGACGGAAGGTATTTTTACCGAGACGGCCGGAGGCGTAACTGTTGCGTCAGCCAAAAAGCTGATTGAGCAAGGGATTATTCCCAAAAATGAAACTGTGGTTTTGACCATTACAGGAAATGGTTTAAAGACCCAGGAAGCTATTCAGGATGCTGTGGGCAAGCCGGCACTGATCGAACCGAACCTTGCTTCATTTGAAGAACGCGTGATGTCAGGCCGAAGAGAAAGCAAGCCAGCGCCTGCGCCGAGCACGATCGTTTAATTTCCGGAGGAGAAAATCATGGCCGTTAAAGTAAGAATCCCGACGCCTTTACAGAAGCTGACCAACCAGAACGCGCTTGTTGAAATTCAGGCAAAAACCGTTCGCGAACTGATGGACGGCCTTGAAAAAAACTATCCCGGCATTAAAGAACGCCTTTGCGAACCTACCGGAAAGATCCGCCGTTTTGTGAATGTGTATCTGAACGAGGAGGATATCCGTTTCCTGGGACAGGAAGAAACCCCAATCAAGGATGGGGATGAGATTTCGATCGTCCCTGCCATTGCCGGAGGCTGCTGATTATGGCGAAGAAAGCCTACCATTTGTTTTTTGAACAGAAGATGATCAAAGAACCCATTATGTTTCTTGTGGCGCGCGATCACAATCTTCTTTTAAATATCCGCCGCGCAAAAATTACTGCCGAGACCGGGGAGGCCACCGTTGAGCTTGAGGGTGACGAAAAGCAGATCCTGAAAGCGGAACAGGCTTTCCGGGCCAAAGGCGTCAAGGTCGAGTCCGTGCTGGGGGACATCCTGGAAGGCTAATGATGAGTTCTGAAACAGGAGATAAAAAACACATGCGGGATTTTATTGAAGAACTCAAACTCCGGATTCTTGGAGGAGGAGAAGTGACTTTTGACGAAGCGCTTCGCCTTGTTGAAATTGAAAACGGTTCCGAAGATTTCAAACACCTTTTGGAAGCAGCCCGTGAAATCACCTTTAATTTTAA
>CAYRBY010000006.1:18163-32519 GCA_964422635.1 uncultured bacterium | reverse complement strand
AGGCCGTGCCTTATTTCCCGCGGTGTTCTCTTTCAGGGAGCCGGCCGCAAGACCGGATCATCGCATGACCTCAACTCTTTCCGGAAAAACCCTTCTGATCACGGGCGGTACCGGCTGCCTTGGCCAAGCCATGGTCTTAAAAGCGCTAGCCGAAGGCGGACGGGTTTTCTTTACCTGGACACAGGCGCGCGATAAAGCAGAATTTTTGGAAGCTCAGGGCGCCAAAGGTTTTCAGCTTAATCTTGCGGACATGCGGAAGATAGAAGAGTTTGCCGATCTTTTTAGAACCGCGGCTCCCCGGCTTGATGTTTTAATTCACAACGCAGCCGCAGTGCGCGATAAGCTTCTCCGGGATATGGAAGAAGAAGACTGGGATGAAGTTCTCACTGTCGATTTGAAAGCGCCTTTTTTTCTGACACAAAAACTTTTTCCAGCACTCCGCAGCGCGAAAAGCGCAAAGATTTTTATGCTGATTAGCCGTGCCGCGAATTTGGGGGCCTATGGAGCCTCGAATTATTCAGCTGCAAAAGCCGCCTTAGTGGGCCTCGTGAAGTCATTGGCTCAGGAGTGGGGACCGGAAGGAATTCTTGTGAACGCCGTGAATCCGGGGTTTATGCTTTCACGCATGACAGAAAATCTTGCGGAGGAATATCTTGAAAAAAACAGAAACGCCAGCCCGCTCTCTCAATATTCCGACCCGGAAGAAGTCGCCAGGTTTATGCTGTATCTGTGTTCAGATGCCATGACACAAGTCACCGGACAGGTCTTTCATTTTGAATCCAGGAGGATTCCCTTTTGATGAACGGACGCCCTGTTGTCATTACAGGTCTTGGCGTGGTCTCGCCGATTGGCATCGGAGTTCCTGCTTTTCTTGAAAGTCTTCAAGCGGGCCGCTCTGGCGAAGGCCCCATTACATCCTTTTCTCCGGACCCGTTTCCTTTTAAGCGGGCTTTTGAAGTGAAAGGGTTTGACCCGCATCATTTTGGCCTCCAGGCCGTGGACCCCTTTATTCAGTATGCGGTCGCTTCTGCGGATGAAGCCATTCGTGATGCCCGTTTTGATACAGGCTCTGTGGATCCCTACACCATTGGGATTTCTGTCAGTTCAAGCAAGGGCGGCGTTCATACCCTTGACAGGTTTAAGGAACGATTGATGCGGAACCCGAGCGCTATTTTGGGTGCCCGTGTTTACTCCAGCGCTGTGCCTAATTTTGGTGCACAGTGGATTGCCCGGCGCTGGAAAGTGCAGGGACCT
Source organism: uncultured bacterium (assembly GCA_964422635.1). Lineage (GTDB taxonomy): Bacteria > Omnitrophota > Omnitrophia > Omnitrophales > Aquincolibacteriaceae > ZLKRG04. The sequence continues at coordinate 31,265 of CAYRBY010000006.1, read as the reverse complement.
GCAAAGTGTTATGTGGCGGCTTGTGCCACAGGAACCGTCGCTGTCATCGAAGGCATGCGGATGGTTGCGGAAGGCGTCGTGGATTACTGCATCGCCGGAGCAAGTGATGCCTCGATTGTTCCCTTGATGCTTGCCGGGTACAGAAATATGAAAGCGCTTTCAAACGATGTGATGCGCCCCTTTGACAAACGCCGGGATGGTTTTCTTGTGGGCGAAGGCGCAGGGATTGTTTTTCTTGAGACACGTGAAAGCGCGGAGCGGCGTGGAGCCTTTATTTATGGAGAGATTCTGGGGTTTGGATATGGAAGCGACACAAGCGACATGCTTCGTTTTGATGAAAAAGAACACGCGCTTTCGCGTACTGCAGCAGCGGCGTTAAAGCGAGGGGATCGTTTACCGGAGAAAATTGATTACGTTAATCTTCATGGAACCGCAACGCCTTCCGGGGATATTTATGAAACTCTCGAGATGAAACGTCTTTTTGGAGAGAGTGCGAAAAAGATACCGATGAGCTCAACGAAGTCAATGACCGGGCATATGCTGGGTGCGTCAGGTGCGGTCGAAGTTATTACCTGCCTTCTTGCCATGAAGCATGGCTTTGTGCCGCCGACCATCGGGCTTGATGAAAAAGACCCGGCTTGCGACCTGGATTATGTGCCCCATTCGGCACGCCCCGGAAAAATCCAATCAGCCCTTTCTGTTTCGATGGGATTTGGCGGGCATGTTGCCTCGATCCTCCTAGGGAACCGTTGAGGATTCAAGCATGACAGACAGCAGCAAGACAGACTTTCAGTTTGAAAATCATCTCAAAGAAGCGCTGCAGGAACTTGAAGACCGCGGCATGTACCGCAAGGTTCGGACACTTCAGCTGACAGGCACGCATCAGGCGCTGCTTGAGGGACGCCCTGTGACCCTTTTTTGCAGCAACGACTACCTCGGCCTTACCCGTCATCCCCGTCTTATCAAAGCCTTTCAGGATGCTGCGGTTCACGGAACGGGATCAGGCGCGGCCCGATTGATTTCGGGATCCACCGATTTTCATGACCGGCTTGAAAAGAAAATTGCCCAATTTAAAGGCTGTGAAAAAGCACTCCTTTTTTCCACAGGGTATCTTGCGAATCTCGGTGTTTTGAGCGGACTGGCCGGAGAAGGCGATTTGATTTTAATGGATAAACTTTGTCATGCTTCCTTGATTGACGGAGCGCGGCTTTCGGGGGCGGCTCTCCGGATTTTTCCGCATAAACAGTATGCCCGATGCGAAGAAATCCTCAGTCAGTCTGGAGAATTCAGGCGCCGTATCTTAGTGACAGATTCTGTTTTCAGCATGGATGGCGATATCGCCGATCTTGGAGAGTTGATTCGTCTGAAAGAGAAGTACGATGCCGTTTTGGTTGTAGACGATGCTCATGGTACAGGGGTCACAGGCCCAGAAGGCCGTGGTTCTTGTGAGGACCCCAACACCGGCAAAAGGCCCGATGTGATCGTGGGAACCCTTTCCAAGGCTCTGGGCTGCCTGGGTGGTTTTGCCGCCGGCTCCGAGGCGGTGATCGAAACCCTGGTGAACAGGGCCAGGTCGTTTATTTTCGCAACCTCGCTCCCGCCATCAGTTTGCGCTGCGGCCTATGAGGCGTTTTGCGTGGTCGAGGAGGAGCCCGCCCTGAGAGAAAGGCTTCTTTATAATATAGGGATTCTGGAGGAAGGCTTGAAAAACTCCGGGTTAGATGCGATCCTTTCCGGAACACCGATTTTCCCGGTTATTTTGGGAGAAGAAAGGGCGGCGCTTCAAGGCGCAAAAGCCCTTTTGGAATCCGGCTTTCTGGTTCCCGCAATACGCTACCCGACTGTTGCTAAAGGGAAAGCCCGGCTTCGCGTCACGGTCAGTGCCAATCATAACGAAAAGGAAATTCGGAATCTGGTTGAAAAAATCAGGCTTATAAAAAAGCAAACTTTTCCGATATAGAAGATCATGGCAGGAACAAAACAGCGGCTGTCCAAAATTCGTGAAGAAGCGGGAAAACTCTTTTCGCTTGAAAGCACGCTTCAGAAAAGTGTTACCGCACTTAACCTCGGCGCCTTGTTCGGGGTCATTTATCTGACACTTCCTTTGTCTTCTAAAGGGAAGATGGATCCTCTCCAGACGGTCATCCTTGTCATCCTCGGGTTGTTTCTTGCAGCTAATTATATTCAGCACGTGGTGATGATGCGTCTTCGTGCCAAATGGGCTGAAATCGAAGAGCAATCTTCACATGACGGCCTGACCAAGGCTTTCAACAGGGAAGCCTTTGATGATATTCTCGAAGAAGAGATGAGCCGAGCGCGGCGTTATAAGTATCCGTTGAGCCTTTGTATTATTGATCTCGATAACTTCAAGGCCTATAACGATACCTACGGGCATCCCAAAGGAGACAGGCTTCTTATAGACTTTGCGGACCGCGTCCAAAAGGCGATTCGTTCGGCTGATTGTCTGGCCCGGTATGGCGGAGATGAATTTTGTGTGCTCTTGCCGCACACCGACCTTGTGAGTGCGGAAAAATTTCTTTCCAGAATTCTTCCTGAAATTCAGGAATGGCTTGATTTTACTTTCAGCGCCGGGGTGACAAGCTTTCGTCCCAATGACAACAGTGTAGAGTTTGTCACGCGTGCCGACCTCGCACTTTATCAGGCAAAACGGGAAGGCCGAAACCGTATCCGCTGTTTGATCGGAGAAGACGATAGTCCGGTGGTTGTGAAGTTTTGATTTTTTCTTCGAACCAGTGTCCCTCTTAGACCCCTCAAATCAGGATGCTATGAAAACCTTGAAAACAGCAGCCGAAAAGCTTGCTGAAAAAGATAAGCGCCATGTCTGGCACCCTTTTACGCAAATGCGTGATTGGGAGAAAGACAATATTTTAATCATTGAGCGGGGAGAGGGTGTCTACCTTGTTGATGTGGAGGGGCGCCGTTACCTCGATGGAGTTTCGTCATTGTGGTGTAATGTTCACGGTCATCGCGTGGATGCTATTGATCAGGCGATTCGGGCGCAGCTCGATAAAATCGCCCACAGCACGTTTCTCGGACTTTCAAATGTTCCGGCCATTGAACTGGCTGAGAAGCTTGCGGGTCTTGCTCCCAAAGGACTCACACGTGTTTTTTATTCCGACTCCGGTTCTGAAGCAGCCGAAATCGCACTTAAAATGGCCTATCAGTTCTGGCAGCAGTCTGGATTTCCCAGGAAAAAGAAGTTTATCAAACTGACACAAAGCTATCATGGAGACACTCTGGGTTCCGTGAGTGTCGGCGGTATCGAACTGTTTCATCAAATTTACGAACCCCTGCTTTTTGAGACTTTTTCGGTAGAGTCCCCTTACCAGTATCGCTGGCCAGGCGCAGGGAAGCCCGAGTTGGCGGGAGAAGCCTCCCTGGCCCAGCTTGAAAGCATCCTTCAGAAACACCATGAGGAGATCGTGGCTTTTGTGATGGAGCCCCTTATGCAGGGCGCCGCCGGGATGATCAGCCAGCCCGAGGGCTATATTTCCCGTGCGCGGGAGTTGACGAAAAAGTATAATGTCCTCCTGATCTTTGATGAGGTCGCTACGGGTTTTGGCCGGACAGGCAAAATGTTTGCCAGTGAACACGAAAATGTAACCCCGGACTTAATGGCCGTTGCCAAGGGGTTGACTGGCGGATATCTGCCGCTGGCCGTGACTTTTGCGACCGAAGAGATTTACCGGGCTTTTCTCGGCGAGTATGAGGAGTTCAAGACGTTCTTCCACGGGCACACGTTTACAGCGAACCCGCTCGCGTGTGCTGCAGCGCTCGCTAACCTTGAGATTTTTGAAAAGCAGCGGGTGATTGAAGGCCTTCAGCCGAAAATCGAGCGGCTGACGAAGCGCTTGAAAAGCTTTTATGAAATTCCGGCCGTCGGTGATGTCCGGCAAAAGGGCTTTATGGCAGGCATTGAGCTTGTCAAAAACCGGGCGTCAAAAGAATCTTATACGCCGAAAGAGAAAATCGGAATGCGCGTTGTCGAGCGAGCCCGGCAAAAAGGCGTTATTATACGCCCGCTAGGCCCGGTCATCGTTTTGATGCCGCCTCTTGCGATTTCTTTGGAAGAACTGGACGAACTGTTGAATGTCACTTATGCTTCCATCGCGGAAGTTACTGCGTAAGACCTAAAAAACGGATCCTTCATGGCCTATACAAAACCAGGTATTTTTATTACAGGGACTGACACAGGGGTTGGAAAAACTGTGGTGGCGGCAGGTCTAGCTCTGGCGCTCCGCGCAAAAGGCATCCGTGTGGGTGTGATGAAGCCGGTCGCCACAGGATGTGTCGGAATCCAAAACCGTCTTGTCTCGCATGATGCGGCCTATTTACTGGAAGCTGCCGAAAATGAATTTCCGGCATTGACCAATCCGGTCCGTTACCGGCATCCGCTTTCACCCAATGTTGCAGCGTCCATTGAGAAAAAGGAAGTCGATATTGATGCTATCCGAAAGGCCTATCGCGAACTTCAGAGCTACTATGATTTTATTATTGTAGAAGGTGTAGGCGGGCTCATGGTTCCTTTCAACAAGGACTATTTTGTGGCCAACCTGATACGCGAGCTTAATCTGCCTGTTTTGATTGTGGCGCGCAGCGGCCTTGGCACGATCAATCACACCTTGTTGACGGTGGATGCGGCGATTGTCAGGGGTTTTGATGTAAAAGGGATTATCTTTAACCGCATGCCGGTGACCAATATCTCCATTGCTGAAATGACAAACCCAAAAGTCATTCATGAACTCACCGGTATTCCGGTTCTCGGTACGCTTCCAGAAATGGAAAGCCTCAGCGTTGAAGTCTGCCAGTTTGGTCATTTGCAGACTATCTTTCAGGAACGGATCCAGGTGGAAAAGCTCCTTCCAGAGTCTTCCCTTCCGGTTTAATTTTATGTCTATTGAAAAAAAGAAAGTTCTCGTAGCCATGAGCGGAGGTGTCGACAGCTCCGTCACGGCGGCGCTCCTTAAAGAGCAGGGTTACGAAGTAGGCGGCGCCACGATCCGGACCTGGGCCTCTAATACGTGCGCGAGTTTAAATACGCGCGCTTGCTGCGGTCTTACGGGTGTAGAAGATGCCCGCGCTGTGTGCGATACGATAGGAATTCCTTACTGGGTTTTCAATTTTGAAAAAGAATTCAAGACCCATGTTGTGGATTATTTCGCTTCCGAATATCTGAAAGCCCGCACCCCGAACCCTTGCATTGCCTGCAACGAGCATATTAAATTCCGTTTGTTTCTTCAGCGTGCCCGCCAGCTGGGCTATGATTTGATTGCCACCGGACATTATGCCCAGCTTCATCACGATGAAGCCCGTGATACGTTTTCCATTTCGGAAGGCGTGGATCATACGAAGGATCAGTCCTATGTGCTTTTTCCGCTGGATCGCGAAGTTCTCCGCCATCTGCTGCTCCCGGTGGGCGGCTTTACGAAGGCTGAGATCCGTGAGAAGGCGCGCGAATACAACCTCTGCGTTATGAATAAGCCTGACTCCCAGGAAATCTGCTTTATCCCGAGCAATGATTACGGAGCTTTTCTAGAAAAAGAATTTGTCCGCGAGGACAGCCGTGCCGTGCTGCCTGAAAGTCTTTTGGGAGAAAAGAAAGCGGGAATCATCCGCACCAAGGCAGGAGAGGTTCTGGGGCGTCATGAGGGCTATTTTCATTACACGATCGGCCAGCGCCGCGGACTTGGGGTTGCGGCAAGCAACCGTCTTTACGTTGTGGATATTCTTCCTGCGACAAACGAAGTGGTTGTGGGGACTAAAGAAGATATTCTCCGGCAGCATTTTATAGCGGCCCGCATCAATTGGTTTATGAAACCTGCAGCAGAAAGTTTTCAGGCTCATGTCAAAATCAGGTCTCAGCACCAGAAATCTCCTGCTACGGTCACAGTCCTTGAGGACGGGCGCGTAGAAGGGGTTTTTCATGAACCTCAGGAAGCGATTACGCCCGGTCAGGCCGCAGTCTTCTATGATGGTCCGCGCGTGATTGGCGGCGGCTGGATCGACTAACCGAAAGGGAAGGCATGATCCGAGGCATCTCCCTCGAAGGTAAAAAAGACTCCACCCTTATTACCTGGACGCTTAAGCGTCTGCGAAACCCCGTCCGTGTCAAAATTCCCCTCAAGCAAGGTTCTAAGGATAAGGCGACTGCCTGCGTCCGCCATGACGACCTAGTCAAGGCGGGTCAGAAAATCGCAGAGCCTGCGGATGATTTTTCAACGCCTCTTCATGCGAGCGTTTCCGGCCGCGTCATCACGGTCGGTTCTTTTCCTCACCCCACTTTGGATTTTTGCGATGCCATTGAGATTGTGGGCGATGGCAAACAGGAAACCGTTCCGGGACTCGGTACGGAGCGGCATGGATGGGATCTGCTTTCGGCGGATTCCCTGGCCTTACTCTTTCGTGACATGGGGCTTGTGAGTTTGAGTCCGGGGATGGTGCCGCTCCATGTTCTTACCGGAAACGCAAGGCAGCACAAGATTCACACGCTTGTGATTAATGCGTGTGAACCGGAACCTTATGTAACGTGCGATCATTCGCTGATGATGTCGCATCCGCTTGAAATTTTGAAGGGCGCAGAAATTCTTCGTCATGCCTGTGGCGCAGAAAAGGTCATTGTTGCCCTTCAAGAAGATAAAATGCAGGTTGCAGAGCTTCTTAAAAGCAAAATTTATTTTTTAAAATGGGAAAACATCGAAATCCGTGTGCTGCCTTCCCGGTTTCCGCAGGGACTTTCACTTCCTCTTCTTCACACCTTATTTGGTCTTAAAGTAAGTTTTTTTCCCGAAGCTCAGGCGGAGGAATCAGCCCAGGCAATGGAGCTGGCTTTGGCAAAAGGATTTCACAAACAAGGCATTGCCCTTGAAAGCGTTGCGACGGCCTATGCTGTCTATGAAGCCGTGGTTCTTCAGAAGCCTCTTTATGAAAGGCCTGTAACGGTCGCCGGGGAGTGCGTCATGGAACCCCGAAATGTCTGGATTCCTGTGGGGCTTAGTCTGCAGGATACTTTTAAATCAGCACGCGGATTGATGAGAGAGCCCGGCAAAGTTGTGATGGGCGGACCCATGCTTGGCTGGGAGCAGGAGGCCATGGAGGCCCCTGTCCTCAAAGGAACAACAGCGGTCTTGGCTTTGCCCAAAGAGATAACAAACACCCCCGAAGTTTCTGCCTGTACCCATTGCGGCCGGTGTGTTGAAATCTGTCCCGCGGGAATTTCTCCTGTTATGATTACGCTTGCTGCCGAACAGGGGCTTTACGAAGAGGCTCAGGCATGGGGTGCACTTGACTGTATCCGGTGCGGCAACTGTACTTACATCTGTCCTTCAAAGCGTCCAATGGCTGAACTGATCCGGGATGCAAGGCAAAATCTCCAGCAAACTCCCCGGCATTAAAAAGAGTAGTTCATTTCCCCGATATAAAGATTTTCTGGAAGTCCGTATTCTTCGTTGGGGCCCCCGCCATAGAGCTGTGCCGCGAGGGTCAGGAGAAGGTTGCTCCTGAGTTCATAGCGGAGTTCGGGGCGGAGGAAAACGCTTGTGTCGTCCATGTTCAAAATCATTCTGTGCTCGAAACGCAGAAGCGGTGTAATGTTATAGCCCAGCAGGAGTGCCGTATAGTTTTTCGCAAGCTGCTGGATATCACCTTCAATGAAGCGAGTCACTTCATAATCATCCGTATTGCGGCGGCCTTCCCCGTTGAAGTGGTATTCCAAAAGTCCGTAAACGTTGTGCGGTAAGTTGTAGTCCGCATTCAGAGTAAACTTGATAAAATCACGTCCGTGATCCACTTCACGGTAAAGAAACTCTCCTCGCACGGCAGAGCTTTTCACATTTCCCTGAAAATCAAAACCCAGTGCGTGATCCCGCTGAATACGTCCGCCAAGAACCCCCATTTCAAATCCGTAGATATCTTTTGATACTCGTCCCAGGAAACGCTGCGGGTGAAGGTCGCGGCCCCGAGGGGTGTAAATGAACTGCCATTTCATTTCCGCAAAATTTTTGGCGATCAGATTAACAGCATCGACACCGTCACGTTCTTCAAGTTCGATTTGAGTCGGACTGAAAGGATTGAATAAATCTGTGGGCGTGAAGAAGTGGCCGACGCCCCAGGGAATCTGCTGGCGTCCGACCTCAGCTGAAAAATCATCGTTTTCATAAACGACGCTGGCCCTATAAAGGCGGTGTTCGTAGAGAGCGCCATTTTCTTCTACAAGATCCTGACTGAGATCCAGGAACTGACGCTTTTCACTTAAATTGTGTGCCATTCGGAAATCCCCCGAGCTCACAAAACTTCCGAAAGATGCCCCGTGATCGTAATCAATTTTGACTGTGACCTGGCTTTTCTCATTGATGTTCCAGGCACTTTTAAGTTTGAGGCGGATGCGCTCCATGTTGCTGAAAAGGCTTTCTCTTTTTTCTCCGGCAGCCAAAGGATTGTCGGCGAGTTCAGGCGTTAGGCCCGTGGTCTTTGTGAAAAAATTAAGAGTTTTAATGTAGCCCGAGATATGCGTATCAAGCGGCGCTTCTCCTGCAAAGACCCAGGCGGGAACAAGAGCAGCAAGTGAAAATACCGCTGTCAGCCAAAAGCGAAGGGGCAGACGGGAAGGGCTCTGCGGTTTCTCAAGCGGGGCGGCGGAAGGTTCCTGCGGGCCGTCTTTTAATTCGAGGGCCTTATGAAGAATGGACCCGCGCTTTAATTCTTCCCGGATGTTTCCAGTTGTCATGAAACAATGGCTCCGTCTTGCATGCGGATGACGCGTTCCGCCCGTTCAATCATGACAGGGTCATGACTCGCGTAAACAAAAGTCATTCCTTCTTTTTTATTCAGCTCTTTAAGAAAATCCATGAGCGTTGCGCCTGTTTTATGGTCAAGGTTGGCAGTCAATTCATCACCGAGGACAATCCTGGGTTTGTGCACAATGGCCCGGGCCACGGCGACGCGCTGCTGCTGGCCGCGGCTGAGCTGGGCGGGTCTCCGGTCCACCAGCTTTTCAATAGCGAAACGGGAGCAGACCTCAAGCGCCCGGCTGCGGCGCTCCTGAGCGCCAACGCCTTGAAGCCAAAGAACGTACTCGATATTTTCAAGGGCTGATAGCGTGGGGATCAGGTTGAAGTCCTGAAAAATAAACCCAATCTTGCTCAGCCTGAGTCGCGAAAGTTTCTTCTGATCATAGCGGCTGACTTCTTCGCCGTCGAGAAAAACCTCTCCGGAGGAGGGGCGGTCAAGGCAGCCGATCAAATTAAGCAGGGTTGTTTTGCCCGATCCTGAAGGCCCGCAAAATGCCACAAAGGAACCCGCAGCAATTGAAACCGAGACTTCCTGCAGAGCCTGGACAGGGAGAGAGTTCCCTGTGAAAACCTTCGATAGTTTTTTGACCTCAACGATAGGCTGCATTGCGTTCATGAGTGATAAATGGCTTTAACAGGTTCCATGCGGCCCGCTTTCCAGGCCGGATAAAGACTGATCAGCGTGGTTAAAATGAGAAGCGTTAAAACCGATTGAACGACGTGCATGGGTTCAACGCGTGTATAAGTTATGGTGCTCATATACGAGCGTGAGAAAGCGGCCTCAAGTTCAGGGAAAGCAATTCCCGCAACTCCGAAATATCCCACAACGGAGTAACCCGCAAAGAGTCCCAGCAGAATACCCCAGCATTCCAGCACAATGGTTTCAAGAAGAATAAGCCCGATGATGCGGCTCGGGCTTGTGCCCAGCGCAAGCATGACGCCGATTTCACGCGTTCTTTCAAAGACAGACATAAGCACGGTGTTCATGATGCTGACACCAATCACAACCATGACGGCCACGAGAATCGTTTTGATAATAGCCTCTGCCCACTGAGCCCACTGTTCTACTTCAGGAACGATATGATCCCAGTTCAAAAGCTCATAATCTTTTTCACCGACGAAAGGGCGCAGCGCCTTGACGAAAGCGCCGATATGTTTCCTCGAATCAAGACGAAAAACAATTTCATGCGTATCCTGTCCGAGCCCTAATAGCTCCTGTGCGGATTCCAAGGTGATGTAGGCGGCGATTTCATCCACCTGCTGGCTGCCCGTGTGGAGTATGCCTGAAATGTGGTAGGAGTAGCCCGCCAAGGTTCCATCCAGAGCCTGGGTCATGACGACCAGCTTGTCCCCGATCCCGGCTTCCATGCGCTTGGCAAGGCGGGCTCCGATGAGAATAGAGCGTTTGTCGTCTTTTGTCAGATAGGTGCCCTCGCGGACGTACTGTTCCAGCTGGGTCACTTTTTTTTCCTGGTCCGGGTCAATGCCCATAAGCAGGACTCCGCGGGAGCGTTCACTGGTTCCCAAAAGAGCTTCGCATTTGGCACGTTCCGTGTAAGCCACAAAACCCGGAAGCCTGGAGGCTTCTTTAAGAACAGCTTCCCGGTTGGGAATGATTAACTCCGGGGACAAAGCTTTTTCAAAGCCCGCGGCATGAATTTGTACGTGGCCGGTGTAGAGACGGATGACGTTTTCGCGCATCTGTTCGTTGGTTCCATCGCTGAAACCCCAAAGAAAAATGAGTGCGGCTAGACCGACTCCGACTGCAAGAACCGTAATGATGGAACGGCGTGGATTCCGGCCAATGTTAAGAAAGGCGAGTTTAAGTAAAAACATCAGGGGTATTTTTCAAGGTTGGATTTCGTGAAAAATGTGTCAGGAATTTCCTGATCAAAGACCGCGTTCTGAATGGTAACAGTCGTGGCGCGGCCAGCGTCCCTGTGGTTGGACATTTTCCAGACCGACGGGATTTCGTGGGTTCCAAAAGCTTTGAATTCCGAGTACTCAAGCGTCCGGATATGGATTAATTTTTCATTGTAAAAATCCCATCGGACCGGCGCCGAATCCTTTTCCCGCAGCCAGATCACAAGCTTTCCATAAGTGACCGGGGCATCGGGTTTCGGGATCAGTTCGAGGCGGTAGCAGTCGAAGCCCCCCATGTTTTCTTTCCCTGAAACCGCGGCTTCGTAATCGCGGGGCAGATAGCTCAGTTTCACGAAATCGTCATTAGAAAAATCGCTTCCCATGAAGTCATCAAGCATAAGAGAAGGCGGAATAAGAATCGTGCGTTCCGCTGAGGGCATGTATTGCCACAGGCGCGATTGAAGCCTGAGAAACCCTTGCCCTTCGGATTTTGAAGGGCTGAGTACTCGCGCAAAAGTAAAATCAACGCCCTTCATCCAGACGCGGATTTTGTAATCGCGTTCCCATCGCGGGGTTTTTACATGAAGAACCACCGTCATGTCATGGGATTTCCCGCGGAGCACTTCATCCATTTGAGTCAGAAGCATCTTCACGTCCAGCTGTGTTTCGGAAGCAGGCGCCGGGTCTTTGATGCTGAAGACCGCAGCCTTTTCACCGGTAAGAGAGCCTTCTTCAGCAGCAGGCGCAGCTGCGGGCGGCGCTTCAACCGGAGTGGCAGGCTGTACCGGGAGAGCGGGAGGCTGTGCAGGGCGGAAATAAAAAAAACAAACTGCTCCGGCAATAGCTAAAACGGCGAGTATTAACCCATTTTTTTTCACAGGGCCCCCGCGGTTTCATTCTTAACTTTTACAGATGACGGTGTTTGAGAAGTGACTTTTTTTCGTGAGGGGAGGAAAAATTTTAGAATGATCCATTTTTTCAGGCGCATCAAAGGGCTCCTCATGCCGTGGGGATAAGTTCTTATCACTGTTTTTTGGGTCATGAGATCAGTCTGATAAATTGTGGGAACAAATGACGGCTTTCTTTTTCCCGTGAGACATTTGACAGCCTCAGTTCCTGTGATTGCGCCCACCAGCATCAGTCCTGGAGAAACGCTGGAGGCACGCCGGCTTCCCAGCTCCGAGGCGCGTTCATTCATATAGGAAAGACAAAGAGGTGTGGGTGAAAGACCAAACGCAAAAGTGAAATTTTTTTCTTCTTCCGGCATCTCCGGCTTGAAATCAAAATAATCTTCAAAGGTCATGCCCTGAGGAGAAAAGATGAGAAGCGAAGCGCCAAAACCGAGCGGGCAGGAAGAAATAACAGTAAGTCCCTTTTCACGGCTTTTACGAAAAAGAAGGAGCTTGGCTTCGAGGGCGAAAAAATCAATGCCGTCGATCACCAGGTTGGAACCCTCAAGGAAAGACGCAATATTTTTTTCATGAACCCCTTCCGGGAAGAGTTCAATCTCGGCCTCGGGGTTGATGGACAGAACCATATCCCGTAAAACAGCGGCCTTGGGTTTTCCCAAAGAGGCATGCGTTGCGCCGATCTGACGGTTCAGGTTGGTTAATTCAAAGACATCGGGGTCTGCGAATTTGAAGCGGGTAATTCCCAAGCGCGCGAGTGCTTGGGCCTGAAATCCGCCTGCACCGCCAAGACCGGCAATGGCAACCGTGGATTGCTTTAGCCTGGTTTGCTCCTCAGCTGTGAGCCAGCCGAGATTGCGGTCAAACGCCTGGTCATAATCAAAAGCTCCGGCGGGCATTAATCCCCCTTAATTAAGAAGCGCAAAACAAATCTTTAAAAAACAAAAAACCGCAATTGATAGCTTAAGGCAAGAGCTTTAATTGTCAATCCCTGTTTCCTAAGTTCAAGCTCTCCTCAGGAAGCATAAAAGTTTCAAGAGGCCGCCTGAGGGAGCGTCCTCCTGGGGGAGAGGCATAACCGATGCGGAAAAGCAGGATGAGTCCTTGCCAGGGCTTTAATCCAAAAAGATAGGTGAATCGGGACTTCATGTTTTCCAGTTTTTTGCGCTGTTCACCGGAAAGATCCCGGCCGCTGGTAAGTTCCGAATTGATCAAAAAAATCGGAAGGGCTTCCATCGGCTGTAAAGCCAGACCTTGAGCGGCTGCCTCATGCCAGATCCGCTGCATGATTTCTCCGCCCCGGACGTAATGTTCGGGTGCTTTTCCCGGCGCGACAATAAGCCCGCAGGCCTGGGATGAGAGCATTTGCAGTTTGGCGTACAGATTAAAAGAAAAGCTCATGCCTAAAGTGTTCAGGAATTGCAAACGATTCCAGGAACGGATAAGCCCGAACATGAGTCCGGCGGAAGGGCCGGCATCAAGACTGTTCAAAGGAAGGCCGTCACGGGTTTCTTTAGCCTCTTT
>CAYRBY010000006.1:0-18063 GCA_964422635.1 uncultured bacterium | reverse complement strand
TGAATAGAGGCAGTGCTGATGACATAATTAAGATCCATGTGCATAAGAAGCGCAGGTTTTCCCTGAGCCCCAGGGTAAGATCTCACCGGTCCAACGGCATCGAAATGAAGATAGCGGTAAAGGTCTTTGTGCTTCGGATGCATGCCGATGATGAGATCGGTGACGCCTCCCATGGTTCGTGCATAATCAAAAAGGATTTTGAACATCCGGAAAGAACCCGTCAGTTTCTGAAAGTCTGTGAGTGAGAAGGAGTGGCGGCTAAAAGCTTCTCCATCAAGGGCGAGCAGTCCGACTTCAGCGATTTTTCTTCCCGGCTTTCTCAGAGAAGCGATTTCTTCAGGAAAAATAGTTTCCAGCGGAAGCCCGCATGGAGAATCAGGGATTAGGCTCACCGTTCCTGCGAGGTTTCCGTTTTTTTCCAGAAGAAAGGTACGGGACTCCGGAAGAATACTGTAAATGGAGTATTGAAGTTTGTGCGGGTTTTCCGAGCAGTAATTTTTGAGCCGGTATTCCCGGTAGACGAGCTGATAAGCCTTTTCCAGTTCCTGGGCGTTTACAGGCATTCTGCAGGCAAAGTTTTTTTCGCTTCGCTCGGCCAAACTGCAAATCTTGTCGGCCATGAAATACATGATTTTTTCTTTGTTGGAAAGCTGCCGCAGATTTTTGAACGCAATTCCGCACTCCATAGCCTGGTTGTTGGACGAAGGGTTGGCCCAGACAATAACGCCTTCGAGGCGGACTGTTTTTTCAATTTCCGGAAGCTTGATGTCCAGATCCAGTTGAGTGCCGACGGCGACCTTTCGGTCAAGCGCGAGGCGAACCCCGTTTCTTGAAACATCAATGGACTGAGAGTGAAACCATGGAAAATTTGCACCCTTGGGGCGGTAGCGTACAGGGAGGCTGAAAGAAATCCGGGCTTCCCGGCGTTTTTCAAGAAGCGGGTCGACACTTCTCGTGGCGGGATTTGTCTGACCAAAAACATTGTCTTCCAAAATCCCGATGCCCAGTTCCCAGTTCCACGCGGTGCTTAATTTCATGAAACCTCTTCAAGGGTTCGGGGGAGCTGAACGTCCCACAGGTCGTCTTTTACAAAGCTAGCAAAAGCCTCAAAACTCTCTTTTCATGCTAATCCTAAGTCTACCTGCCGTAATAGGGTAATACAAGGAGCGGGCAACAAAAGACCGGAAGGTTGCATCTTGTACTCAGAATTGCTATTTTGAGCCATAAAACCACGGGAAATTATGACGCAAAACACCCCAAAAGCAGCACCTTATTTAAGAGCGAAAGAAACTTCCATCTTTATGACCTGGAAGAAAACAGCAGCTCTTTTACCCCTTGTATTGGCCGCAGTGGTTTTTTATAGACTTCCCGCCATTTTGCTTTTATCAACAGCGGTTGCTTCGGCTTTACTCGCGGAACTTTTCTGCCGCTTTCTTTTCCAGGCCAAACCCTCATTAGCGGATGGAAACTCTGTTTTAACCGGCCTTCTTGTGGCGTTTGTAGTTCCTGCGGGGCTCCCTCTCTGGAGCGTGGCCGTGGGTGCTTTTTTTGCAGTGGCTCTCGGCAGCGAAGCCTTTGGAGGATCCGGGCATTCGCCAGTTCCCGCAGTAGCGGCCGGTTACCTTTTCATGCTGGTCAGTTTCCCCCTGGCCATGAGACATTCGCTGGCGCCCGGGTCTCTGCAGCCCGATGCCATGCCGCTGGTCTGGATGAAAGAAGGCGCTCTGGATAACTTGCCGGGATGGGTAGATATGTTGATGGGGCGTGTTTCAGGTTCTCTTGGAACAGTCTTCTTCCCGGCAGTTTTGTTAAGCGCTGTTATGCTCCTCTCGCAGCGCATTATTTTCTGGGAAATGCCCTTTCTTTATCTTGCAGCAGTGGGGCTCACGGCTTTTGGGTTCGGAGAAGATCCCTTCCTTGCCATGTTTCTGGGCACACCTTTTTTTGCGGCATTTTTTATTGTTCCGGATTCATTGACAGCACCGCATCACCGCCATGGGGTTCGTTTTTTTTCGCTGTTCGCCGGCGCATTGACGGTTGTTTTTCGCCACACCTCTTTTGCCTTTGATCCGGCCTTGACAGCTATTTTTCTCTGCAGCTTTTTATCTTCCTGGCTGGATGAAGCCGGACGGCCCGAGCAGCGCAAGCCGCAAGTTTTTGCTGGAGAAAAGGCATGAAAAAGAAGCGGGGGATTTTATTTTTTAAAACCGTTTTTTTTATACTGTATCTTGGACTCCTTTCTGCGGGCGTCTTTGCTTCCCGCATGTTTGCACTTCCTGATGCGATAACGCCTTCCGCTGATGAAGCGTGGAAGGCTGGCGTTGAGGCCTTACTCCCTTCGCATGATAATCCGGCTTTGAAGGACGGTTTTTCTTTAGAGGAACGTGAAATTTTTCCGGCCTTTCAAATCAAAACGCATGAGGATGATGATGGACAGCTGCTCGAATTTTTTGATCTAAAAGGGTTTGTTTTCCGCGTCGAGGGCCAGAGCCCCTATGGCGGGTACTCGCTGCTCGTTGGCTTGAATGCAGACGGACGCATTACGGGAGTTGACCTTCTTCAACAACGTGAACCCCGCGGTGTTGGGCAAGCGGTTGAAGCGTCCGATTCTTTTTGGGAAAGCTTTAGAGACAAGGGGCCTGAGGAACTTTCCCTTCTGATGGACGGCGGTAAAATTGTCCCCGTTCTTGGAGCTGTCGAGGTTTCGCGCCGTTATACAGAATGTGTAAAACAGGCGGCGGAAAACTATCTCGCTAACAAGGAGCTTTGGGATAAAAAGGCCATGGGCGAGAGGCGCAGTTTTGACGATCTAAAAAAGCTTGAGGATGCTGAAAATCAACCGCCTGACGGCACCGAGGAAGAGAAGCATGAAACTTTTTTCCCCCGCGTATTCTGACGATTCCGCATCAAGAGTTTTTCTGGCGTGCGTCCCGGTATTGTTTTTTTCCGGGACTCCGGGCGAAGCCCTTCATCTGAGCGTTTGGATTGCAGGTATCTTTCTGGCTTTTGTGTTATTTTTTACGCTGACTGCTTTTTGGTTTGCGGCCGAGCTCCGCCAGACGGCCTTTTTTCTTGGCCTTGCTGTAGCAGTGCAATGTCTTTTCCGCATTGAGGGGCTCCACCCTGCTTTGATCGCGAGTCTTTTTCTGCTTATGCCCACGCGCCTTTTTTCTTCAGGCCAAAGAACGCAGGTTCTTAGACAGTCTTTTGTACGGGCGTTGTTTTTCGTTTTGGTATTTTCTTTGATAGGGGCGCTTCGTGAAGTGCTTGGCGAACGGCTGCTATTGTGGTCATTTCGTCTCCCCGCAGGTGCTTTTCTGCTTTTGTTTGCCGGAGCATTCCTGTGGAGGAATCAACCGGCTTTGAGCGGTAGTGCCCGCTTTGTGAAAAAGGTTCGCCATGAGTCCTGAAGCCTTTCTGATTGTGTCTGCCGCCTTTTTTCTCTCCCTGGATCCGGGTCTGGAACTCGGGACACCGAGATGGACGGCGGTTCTTCAAAACCGTTTTTTCGAAGCGCTTGAGATTTTCTTTCATGCCGCGCTGCTCATTGTTTTTTATGAGCGCCTCAGGACTCTTTTGAAGGTCGAAGAAACGAAAACATTCTTCCCGCTTTTTTACATGCTTGGAGCTTATGCCCTTACGCTGCTGCGCGGGAAAGATGCGCGCTTTCTCATGCTTTCCTGGATGACAGGGCTATTCTTCACAGGGAGCAGCTTAGGTCTTCCAAAGATGATTCAGAATCTTGCCTGTATCGCTTCCGCTTCCGGGGTTTCTGCACTTTTGCTGCTCTGTGCGCAAAGGCGGCTTGTTTTTTCCCGCGTTCCCGCCGCGGTTAAGGGGCTTCCCCAGGCCTTTCTTTTAGCCGCACTTCTGGCCCTTGTTTTGGCATCACTGGAAGGTCTCCTAGGTTTTTAAGCTTCAAATTTTTCACCGCAAAGCCGTAAAGTTAGGGTAACCCGGATCTGCGGATAAAAAGCACGATGCTTTTTTTCTCTCCAAGGGATGCTAAACTTCTGACACGGAGCGAAATATGAATATTGAAAGCATTCTGAACTATGCAATCGAAAGAGAAGCCTCGGATATCCACCTCAGTGTGGGACGTCCCGCCTCCGTCCGCCTCCATGGCGAAATCATTTCAATCGATGAAACGATTCTTACTGCTGAAAACACCGAAGCGCTTGCCCGTGAAATTACGAGTGAAGAGCAGCGAAAAAAAGTTGAAGAGGTTGGAGGGATCGACTTTGGGTTTTCTTATGGCAAAAGCGCACGTTTCCGCGTGTCCTGCTTTAAGCAGTCCGGAACTTATGCCATGGTGCTTCGTCAGCTGCCGTTTAAATTCTATTCCTTTGAACAGATTGGCTTGCCGCAGCAGCTTGCCGGACTTCTTTCCCGGCCTCGCGGGCTGATTCTTGTTACGGGTCCGACGGGTTCCGGTAAAACTACAACTTTGGCCACAATGCTGAACTATATTAATGAAAATTTCCCCCGCCATATTATTACTGCGGAAGACCCGATTGAATTTGTGCACCCTCACAAGAAGTCAATTATGACCCAGCGCGAAGTCGGGGAGGATGTGCCGAGCTTTTCCGAAGCTGTCGTGAAGGCCCTTCGTCAAGACCCTGACGTGATTCTGATTGGGGAAATGCGCGATATTAATACTATGGAGTCTGCGATCCGGGCGGCGGAAACAGGCCACCTTGTTTTTTCAACGCTTCACACAACCGGAGCGGCCCGGACCGTAGACCGTATTATTGACGTTTTCCCATCCCATCAGCAGACGCAGGTACGAATTCAGCTGGCCTCGACGATTGTTGCCGTTGTTTCTCAAACGCTTATTCCGCGCCTTGATGGCAAAGGGCGGATCTGCGCTTTTGAAATCATGATTGCGACCCCTGCGATAAGAAATCTGATCCGTGAAAACAAAACCTACCAAATTACGTCAGAGATTCAGACGGGTGCCAAGTACGGTATGAAAGCTCTCGATGACCATCTTAAAGACCTCTACCAGGCGGGCATTATCGGCTATGACGCCATGATTGAAGTTGCCCAGGATCCCCGGGAGCTCGCAGCTCGGGTGACGCAGCCCTCTGCCCCTAAAAAATAGATGCAACCTGTTTTTTTTAAACAAGTTACAGCTTCTAATGGCAGCTTTTATTGGTAAGGCAGCTGGCAGGAAGGTTGTTTTGCTCAACAGCCGGGAAGCTTGTTTTAAGAACAAGATTCTCGGGAAATGGGCTGTTTTCCAAAGAAATACTTGACGCGTAAAGGGCGATCGACTATTTTAGTCAAGCAATTCAACGACGCAATCCCATTCATAAAGACCCACAGTCCGACTCATAATTAATCCCTGAAATCATCTCGAACCTTAGAAGCTCCGAGTCGCACCTTTCCTTAGTGAAATCAACGAATGGGTTCAATCTCAAAGTTTAAGCTGAGAGTTTATGCGTGAACGGTTGACCCAGAAGGTCCGGCGATAATGGTGCCGGCAGGACTTGAAACACCTCTGATGGAAAAGAAAAAAGCGGGAACGGCCGGAAAGCTATTTCTGGTGGACGGTCACTCGTTCTGTTACCGGGCTTATTACGCTATCCGGAATTTGTCGAATTCGCACGGCGAACCGACAAATGCCATTTATGGCTTTATCACGATGCTCCGGAAACTGATTGATCAATACAAGCCCGACCACGTGGCCATATGCTTTGATCATCCCAAGCCAACGTTCCGGCATGACAAGTACAAGGAATACAAGGCGCACCGTTCGCCGATGCCCGAAGATCTGATCGTTCAAATGGAACCGATCAAGGATTTTTGCCGGGCTTACCGCTACCCGATTTTTGAAGCGCCGGGGTATGAGGCGGATGACGTGATTGGAACTCTCGCAAAGCAGGGAGAGGATCGCGGTTACGAAGTCTTTCTTATTACCGGTGATAAAGACGCCATGCAGCTTGTCACAGACCGGATTCATATTCTCAATCCGCATAAAGACGGGCTGGTAGCAGGCCGCGCGGAAGTTAAAAAACGGTTTGATGGATTAGGCCCTGAAAAAGTTGTGGATGTGATGGCGCTCATGGGTGATGCATCAGACAACATCCCAGGCGTTCCCGGAGTCGGGGAAAAAACAGCGGTCAAGCTGATTCAGGAATTCGGGTCTGTTGAAAACCTGATCAAGTATGTCGGACGCATCAAGTCGAAAAAGCAGCAAGAATTGCTTCGAAAGCACGAAGCCGATGCTCTTTTATCTAAAGACCTGGCGCGAATCGATCAAGCCGTTCCGCTTGAAATTGATTGGGAAGCCATGGTGCTTCAGGCCCCTGATGAAGAAAAGCTCACGGGGCTTTTGCAGCGGTATGAATTCCGCGCTCTTTTAAAAGGCATGACGCCGCAGGCTCCGGCAGACAAAGCGGAGCGGGATTACCGGGTTGTCCGCACCCACGAAGATCTGGCGGAACTTGTCAAAGCGCTTGAGAAGCTGACAGCCGTTAGTTTTGACACTGAAACAACGCATCAGGACCCGATGCGCGCCGAACTCGTCGGTATGAGTTTTTGCTGGGAACCTTACCGGGCTTTTTATGTACCGGTTTCTTCCCCGAAGCATCAAGGGCAAGGTCTTCCGGTTGAAGAGACGCTTGAAACGCTGCGTCCGCTTTTTGAGAAAACCGGTCTTGAGAAATATGGCCAGAATGTGAAGTATGACTGGATGGTCATGAATCGCCACGGCGTGCGGCTTCAGGGCGTTTCTTTCGACACCATGATCGCCAGTTATCTGATCAACCCAGTCAAACTGAATCACAATCTTGATGACATCGCGCTTGAGCATTTAGGGGTTCGTAAAATTCCGACAGAAGCGCTGCTCGGTGCCGGCCGCGATCAGGTGACCATGGACCGGGTGCCGGTTGAAAAGGTTGCTGAGTATGCTTGTGAAGATGCGGACTGTGTTTTTCGGCTTGTGCCGCTTCTTAAAGCCAAGCTCGAAGAAAAAAAACTGATCCCTCTTTTTAAAGAGCTGGAAATGCCGCTGGCTTTTGTCCTGGCGGAAATAGAACAAAACGGCGTTTATTTGGATGTGAAACTGCTCGCGGAATTTTCCGCAAAGGCGGGCGAAGAGCTTGAAGTTCTGACGCGGAATATTTATGAAGAAGCTGGCGAGGAATTCAACATCAACTCCACGAAACAGCTCGCGGAGATTTTCTTTGAAAAATTAAAGTTCCCTGTGGTCAAAAAAACCAAAACAGGTTATTCCACGGATGTCAGTGTTTTGGAGAAGCTGGCGGAAACTTACACGCTTCCCAAGATGCTTCTCGAGTATCGTGAAAAAACGAAGCTTAAGTCAACTTACCTTGACGCGCTTCCTGACATGGTGAACCCTGAGACTCGCGTGGTCCATACGTCTTATCATCAAACCACGACGCTGACAGGCCGGCTTTCAAGCTCCGACCCGAACCTTCAAAATATTCCGATTAAAACGGAGTCGGGGAGAATGATCCGGAAAGCTTTCATTCCGCGTCCGAGAAAGGGCGGGAAAGGAAGACTTCTTTCCGCGGACTATTCGCAGATTGAATTGAGAATTTTGGCTCACTTTTCGGCAGACCCGCAGCTCATGAAGGCGTTTCAGGAAGAGCGTGACATTCACAGCTTTACGGCGACGCTTTTGTATGGTGTAAAAGAAGAAGAAGTAACGCGCGAAATGCGCAATGTTGCCAAGACAATCAACTTCAGCATTATTTATGGAAAAACAGCGTTTGGTTTGTCGCAGGACCTTCATATTTCGATTAGTGAGGCCGATGCTTTTATCCGGAATTACTTCGACCGTTATGCCGGCATTCGAACCTATCTGGAATCCCAGAAAGAAAAAGCCCGCGAGCAGGGCTATCTGACCACACTTCTCGGAAGGCGCGCTTATTTTCCTGATATCAATTCCAAGAATGGGCAGCTTCGTCAGTTTGCAGAGCGGGCCGCTATTAATGCTCCAATACAAGGTTCGGCGGCAGACTTGATCAAACTTGCGATGATTGCTATTCAGCGGGACCTTGAAAAGCGGAAATTGAAATCGCTGATGATTATGCAAGTGCATGACGAACTCGTTTTTGACGGGCCTGAAGAAGAAATGAAAGACCTTGAAGCCCTTGTCAGGACGGGAATGGAAAGAGCTTTTGAGCTGAATGTTCCGCTTCGGGCGGATGTCTTTGTTGGGGACTCATGGTACAAAAATTAAATGCGAAACCAGGCCGGACCCTGGCGGGACTTACAGGCGTTTTTGGTTCCGGTAAATCCACGGTGGCGCGTCTCTTTGAGCCGCTGGGTGCGGAGATTCTGGACGCAGACCGTATTGCGCATGAGGCTCTTCTTGACGGCAGCGCTCTTTACCCCGCGCTTGCCGCCAAGTTTCCTACGGCCGCTGGCAAGGATGGCATGGACCGCAAAAAGCTTGCGGAGATTGTTTTTCGTGATCCGGGAAAACGCAGGGAGCTGGAAGCGCTTATACACCCCTATGTTTTTCAAAGGATCGCAGAAGAAGCCGCAGACAACAGCGCTCCGGTGATCGTGCTTGAGATCCCGCTTCTTTACGAAACGGGTTTTGACAGGAATTGTGATTTTTGCCTTGTGGTGAAAACCTCAAACGAAGTTTTGGAAAAAAGACTTCGTGAGAAGGGTTTTTCATCAGAAGAAATCCGGCGTCGTTTGGAAGCTCAAATGCCGCTTGAGGAAAAAGTAAAACGCGCGGATTTCGTGATCGACAACAGCGGTGATCTCGAAGCTACACGTCAGCAAGTTGAAAAAATCTGGAAAAAATTAAACAACGCCTCGAAAGGAGACGTATCGCATTATGCCTAAAGAAAGAACCCATCACCCAAGACGGACGGATTTTCCTCCCAAAAGACACGGCAATGGTGTCCCGCCGGCCGCCGCCGTCAAAGAAAAAACCGAGCTCGAAACAGTCAATGCAGCTGGTGAAAAAGTCATGGATGTCGCGACGCTGAAAGAAATGAAGGTCGGCGAACTGCATGAGGTTGGAAAGAAATTTAATGTCGGGCCGACCACCGGCATGAAAAAGCAGGACCTTATTTTTAAAATTCTTCAGGCTCAGGCGGAGCAGTCCGGCCTTATGTTTGGAGAAGGGGTTCTTGAAATCCTGGAAGACGGATTCGGGTTTCTCCGCTCCCCGAACTATAATTATCTTCCTTCGCCGGATGATATTTACGTGAGTCCCAGCCAGATCCGCCGATTCAATCTCAGAACAGGGGATTGTGTCAGCGGGCAGATCCGGCCTCCGAAAGAAGGCGAGAGGTATTTTGCGCTTCTAAAGGTGGAAGCCGTAAATTTTGAAGATCCGGAATCTATCAAGGACAAGATTCCCTTTGATAACTTGACGCCTCTTTATCCCTTGAAGCGTTTGTTTATGGAAACGCAGACGGATGAAGTCTCTATGCGTGTGATGGATCTTTTGACGCCGATCGGTTTTGGTCAGCGCGGATTGATCGTGGCGCCCCCTTACAGCGGCAAAACGATCCTTCTTCAGAAAATTGCAAACGCGATTACGACAAACTTTCCGGAATCGTATTTGATTGTTCTGCTCATCGATGAACGTCCTGAAGAAGTCACGGACATGCAGCGTTCCGTCCGGGGCGAAGTTGTTTCTTCGACTTTTGATGAACCGGCTGAGCGTCATGTGCAGGTTGCGGAGATTGTGCTCGAAAAGGCAAAGCGCCTAGTGGAGCACCGCCGCGACGTGATCATTCTTCTGGACAGTATCACGCGTCTTGCGCGCGCCTACAACACAGTGGTCCCGCACTCCGGAAAAATTCTCTCCGGCGGCGTGGACTCCAACGCGCTTCACCGTCCAAAACGCTTTTTCGGTGCGGCCCGCAATATTGAAGAAGGCGGCAGCCTTACGATTATTGCTACTGCGCTTGTGGACACCGGCTCACGCATGGACGAAGTGATCTTCGAAGAATTCAAAGGCACGGGTAACATGGAGCTTCAGCTGGACCGCAATCTTTTCCAGAAGCGCATTTACCCTGCTATTGATGTAAAAAAATCCAACACTCGTAAAGAGGATCTGATCATGCACCCCGACGAACTTAGCCGGGTTTGGATGCTTCGCAAAGTCCTCAACGAACTTAACCCGGCTGAGGCCATGGAATTGCTTGTGGACCGGCTCGGAAAAACGAAAACCAATGCAGAGTTCTTGCTCGGCATGAATAAGGGAGATAAATAATTTATGAAACAGGATATTCATCCCAGTTACAACGTGGTTACGGTCAATTGTGCCTGCGGAAGTTCGTTTGATACCCGCAGCACATTGCAGGGTGTGATTCAGGTAGACGTTTGCTCCGCCTGCCACCCGTTTTTTACCGGAAAGCAGAAATTTATGGACACAGCTGGCCGTATTGACCGGTTGAAGAAGAAATTCGGAAACAAAATTGCAGTGGCACCCACGCCTGTGAAGCGTACGGTCTCAGCCGCAAAGCCAGAGGCTCAAGCGTCTTCTTCAAAGCTTTCAATTAAGGACAAGCTTAAGGCGGCCGCACAGCAGAAACCCGCTGAAGCTCCGAAAGCTGCGGAATAATTCCGAAGCCGGGGTCCCTGTGAGGGTGAACAATCTGTGATTTACGCGGAGAAACTGCAAAAAACCGAAAAGCGGTTGGCCCAGATTGAAAATGATCTCAGCCAGCCGGAAGTGGTCAAGGATCAGGCGAAGTATCAAAAGCTGACCAAGGAACTGGCCGAAATCAGGCCGCTGGTTAACGCCTATGCGGAGTTCTGCAAAGTCGAGAGCGAAATCAAAGCCTTGTCGGAAGAGCTGAACTCCAAAAAACTGGACCCGGAGATGCGGGATCTGTACCGCGATGAAGAAAAAAATCTGAAGCAGCGCCGGGAAGTTTTGGTCGAGCAGATTGAAACGCTTTTAATCCGGGATGATGACCCACGGTCCGGCCGCGATGTGATTGCGGAAATCCGGGCTGGTACTGGCGGAGAAGAAGCCGCCCTTTTTGTGGCGGATCTTTTCCGGATGTACTCCCGGTTTGCCGCGGAGCACGGACTCACGGTTGAAGTCATGGACTCAAATCCCACGGGAATCGGGGGTTTTAAAGAAGTGATTTTTGCGGTCAGCGGACCTAACGCTTACTCGAAGTTTAAATACGAGAGCGGGATTCACCGGGTTCAGCGTGTACCGGCAACGGAGGCCAGCGGTCGTGTTCACACTTCCGCGGTAACGGTTGCCATCATGGCAGAAGCGGACGAAACGGAAATCACTATTGACCCCTCAGAATTAAAGATTGATGTTTACCGTGCGTCTGGCGCTGGCGGACAGCATGTCAATAAGACAGAGTCCGCAGTCCGAATCACCCACATTCCAACAGGGGTGGTGGTGCAGTGCCAGGATGAAAGATCCCAGCACAAGAACAAAGCCCGCGCGATGCGTGTCTTGAGAGCCCGACTTTATGAGGCGGAGCAGGAGAGGCGCCACCAGGAACAGGCAAAAGAGCGGAAAACCCAGATAGGATCAGGCGACCGGTCGGGTAAAATCCGGACTTATAACTACCCGGATCAGCGGGTTACGGATCATCGAATCGGTTTGACTTTGCATAGCTTGAATGATATTTTAAACGGCCATTTGGACGAAATGGTCGGGGCTCTGGAACGCGACGAGCGCAACCGGAAGCTCATGAATGCGGCCTAAGTTAAGGCTCTTTCAGGGGTTTCAGGATGACCGTTGAAAAACTTCTTCAGTGGGGCAAAAGTGAACTTTCTTTGCTTGGAACGGAAGAAGCGAATGCCAGCGCCGAGGTTCTTTTATCGGAAGTTCTGAGTCTCCCAAGAACTTCTTTATATTTGGAAGCCCGTCAGGCTGTTTCCGATGAAAAGGCTTTGGCTTACGAGAGTCTGATTACAAGGCGGAAACAGCGGGTTCCGACAGCGTATTTGACGGGCAAAGCCTATTTCTGGAACGAAACACTGAATGTCGATCCAAGCTGCCTGATTCCGAGGCCTGAAACAGAGACCTTGATCCAGGCCTTCATTGATCACTCGGGATTTTCCCAAAATAGTCCATTTGAATTTTTGGATTTGGGGTCGGGAAGCGGTGCCATTGGAATTGCCTTGCTAAGGCAATTCCCTAACGCCAAGGCGTCCTTTGTTGATAAGTCAACAGACGCACTGAAAATTACCAAAAGCAATCTGGAGCAGTACAGCCTGAGCGGAAGAGCCAGGCTGATTGAAAGCGATCTTTTTCAAGAGTGCTCAGGGCTTTTTTGGGATGCGGTTGTTTCAAATCCGCCGTATTTTGAAAAAGCAGATTGGGGGCTTGTGGAGCCTGAGGTTTTGCAGGAACCACGAACAGCTCTTGACGGGGGCCCGGATGGATTGTTTTTTTACAGAGCCATCAGTTCTAGGGTTCAGAGTCATTTAAAGCCAGACAGCCGGGTCTTTGTAGAAGTTGGACAAGGGCAGGCGAAAAAAGTTGAAAACATTTTCCTGTCGGAAGGATTTTCCGGCACTCAAATTTTCAAAGACGATTTAAACATTGAGCGGGTTGTAGCAGCCCGTTGGACGGCGCATGGATAAGATTGTTATTACCGGCGGACGGAAGTTGAAGGGCGAGGTTGAAATTTCGGGTGCCAAAAATGCGGCACTACCTATTATGGCCGCGGCGCTTCTGGCCGAAGGCGAATCGATCATTGAAAACGTTCCGGATCTTCGTGACATTCATACGATGATCCGTCTGCTCCGGTCGCTTGGAGCCAAAGCCGTTTACGAAAAGGGCTTGGTCAAAGTTAAGCCGGGCAACAGTCTTCAGCCGCTGGCGCCTTATAAACTGGTCAGCACGATGCGCGCCTCGGTATGTGTCATGGGGCCGCTGCTGGCGAGGATTGGTCATGCTGAAGTTTCACTCCCTGGCGGATGCGTTATTGGACCGCGGCCGATTGACCTTCATCTGAAGGGCCTTGAAGCGCTGGGGGCCAAGAATGAAATCCAGCACGGTTACGTGACATCACGCGTCTCCAAGCGCCTTACAGGTTCTGAAATTTATCTTGGCGGTGCTTTCGGATCTTCGGTTCTGGCAACAGCCAACGTTATGATGGCCGCCACCCTCGCAAAGGGGCGTACCGTTCTTGAGAATGCGGCTTGTGAACCTGAGGTGGTAGATCTTGCGCATTTTCTTCAGAAAATGGGTGCCAAGATTGATGGCATTGGATCCCCGCGCATTGAAATCACCGGCGTGACAAAGCTGCATGGCACCAAGCACCCTATTATTCCGGACCGGATTGAAACCGGCACCTATATGTTTGCAGCTGCAATGACGGGCGGCGATGTTCTGATTAAAAAAGTGGATCCTTCACACCAGAATGTGGTGATCGACAAGCTTCGCCAGGCAGGCGTGAAAATTGAAAAAGGGAAAAACACCCTTCGGGTTCGTGGTACGACAAAACTCAAACCCGTAAATGTAACAACGCTTCCTTATCCGGCTTTTCCAACGGATTTGCAGGCGCAGATGATGGCGCTGATGGCGACGACACCCGGCATCAGTGTGATTACGGAAAAGATTTATCCGGATCGTTTTATGCATGTGAGTGAACTGAACCGTATGGGCGCCAATATTTTTCTTGAAGGCCCCACGGCCATTGTTCATGGTGTTAAGAAATTAAGCGGTGCACCGGTGATGGCGTCCGACCTTCGGGCCAGCGCGGCGCTTGTCATCGCGGGCCTTGTGGCCGAAGGTACGACCGAAGTTCACCGCGTTTACCATCTGGACCGCGGTTATGAGCGGCTGGAAACAAAATTTTCTGCTCTCGGAGCATCGATTCACCGGGAGAAGGAATAACCCCTTTCCGGAATTTTCCGGAAGGGAATTTTTAGGAGGTTCCACTTGGCAGTCAAGATTCGACTCAAACGTTTTGGTACGAAAAACCGCGATCAGTGGCGCATTGTCGTCAGTGATGTGAAGATGCCCCGCGATGGAAGATTCATCGAGGAAATCGGTCATTACGATCCGCTTCCTGCGAATGAAGTCATCACGGTGAAAAAAGACCGCTTGGACTACTGGGTTTCCAAGGGAGCTCAGGTGACACCTACGGTCAAGAGCCTGATCAAGCGCGTTGAGAAAAAAGCTAAAAAAGCGTCTTCACCTGCAAAGAAAAAGTAAGGGGCGGCCGCGGACATGGCGCTGCGGATTGATGTTGTAACGCTTTTCCCTAAATTTTTTCACGGTCCGCTTGGAGAGTCTATTCTTAAGCGGGCCCAGGAAAAGCAGCATGTTGAAATCCGGCTGCATGACCTGAGGAAGTACACGCATGACCGTCATAAGACGGTGGATGACAAACCTTTCGGCGGCGGAGCCGGAATGGTAATTAAGCCCGAGCCCGTTTTCGAATGTCTTGAGGACATTTCGGATGAAAAAAGCTGGGTAATTTTGCTTTCTCCGCACGGGAAGCCATTTGTTCAAGAAAAGGCTTCTGAGCTTTCTGGCCGTGAGCACCTTATTTTAATCGCAGGCCATTATGAAGGCCTGGATTATAGAATCCACGAGCATCTGGTGGATGAAGAAATCTCCATCGGTGATTTTGTCACGATGGGAGGAGAAGCTCCGGCGCTCTGCGTGATTGAGGCCGTAGTGAGACTGGTTCCGGGAGTTTTAGGAAACAGCGAATCGATCAAGCACGAAAGTTTTCAATCAGGACATTTAGAGTACCCGCAATACACACGGCCCCGCGATTTTCGAGGCTGGAAAGTGCCCGAAGTTCTTGTGTCGGGGAATCACAAAGAAGTCGAAGACTGGCGAAAACGCCAGGCGCGTAAAATGACGCGCGAAAAAAGACCGGATTTGGTTAAAAGGAGCGATACATGAAAGCCATTGATCTTATTGAAAAAGAAGCAACTCAGAAAGAAGTGCCTGCGTTTCGCGTGGGTGACACCCTTAAAATTCACCTGAAAGTTAAAGAAGGTGACAAAACACGTATCCAGGTTTTTGAGGGCACATGCATCCGCAAACGCGGACGTTCGATCAACGCCAGTTTTTCTGTCCTTAAGGAAACTCATGGCGACGTTGTTGAGAAAATTTTCCCGCTTTACTCCCCGACCATTGAGAAAATCGTGGTTGTGCAAGAAGGCAAAACCCGCCGCGCCAGAATGTATCATCTGCGCAAGAAGAAAGCCTATTAATCTTTCTTCCTAGCCGGCAGGTCTATTCTAAGACCTTAAAACCGGGGGTGCTGTTTGAGTGTGAGTACCCTGGAACGTCTTCAAGCCTTTGATCGTGAAGCCAGATTATTAACCCAAGGGTATCTCGCCGGTGTTGATGAAGCCGGGCGGGGTCCTCTTGCGGGGCCGGTCGTGGCCGCCGCTGTTATCTTGTCGCGTCCCTTCTCTTTTGACGAGCTTAACGACAGCAAACAAGTTTCCGCCAAAAAAAGAGAGTCTCTATTTCTTCGCATTTTGCAGGGGGGGCCCTCCGGAATCGGGATAGCATCGGCGGAAGAAATTGATCGGCTCAACATCTATCAGGCAACCCGCCTCGCAATGAGGCGCGCTGTTTTAAATTTAACGCCCACTCCCGACCTCCTTCTGATTGACGGTACGATGTCTTTGGATCTTCCGATAAACCAAAAAGCCATTGTTAAAGGTGATGCCCGCTCCGCCTCGATAGCTGCAGCGTCTATCCTTGCAAAAGTTTACCGGGACGCGCTGATGTGTGAGCTTGACCAAAGGTATCCCGGGTATTTTTTTTCAAAGCATAAAGGATATGGAACCCGAGTTCACATGGAGAGGCTTGGAGAGCTCGGTCCTTCCCCTGTACACCGGCGCTCCTTTTCTCCCGTCGCCGAATGCTTGGAATTGCGCCGCCATGAATCGGTTTGAGATTAAAAACAAAGCGCCATTTCGTCTTTCCTTAGGTGAGAGAGGGGAGATGGCAGCTTGGAATTATCTTCTTTTGAAGGGCTACAAACTCCTTGAAAAGAATTTTCGCTGCGCTTTGGGCGAAATTGATGTCATTGCTGAAAGGGAAAACCGGCTTGTTTTTTTAGAAGTTAAAACCAGAAGCAGTCATAATTTTGGGCGGCCTGAAGAAGCTGTTGGCCCAGAGAAGCAGCGCAAACTTATACAGCTTGCACAGCTCTATCTGAAATCAAGGAACAGGACAGGTCCAATTTCTTTTGATGTGCTGTCTATTACCTGGAAATTGCCCGGTGCCCCCAAGTTTTGTTTAATAAAGGATGCTTTTGATCTGCCCGATATTTCTTGATTGAGAGAAGTCTCTACGTATAATATGCAAACTTCAATCAAGAAAAATCCGGAATAGCCGAAAATTACGGTCAACCCAAAAAAGACTCTTGTGAAAAAATCTTTCGCTTACATTTTATTTGCCGCAGCGCTGACGCTCTTCTGTGCATCAAAGATTTCCTTTGCTGCTCAGACCAGCTATGACCGCTACGCGGCTATTCCAAGATCCAGCCACGAGAAGTCGTCGGCGGCTCGTGTCTCCACAGAGTTTTTGACCTATCCTTTTGAGCTTGTGCGCTGGCCCGTAAGCAAATCTCTTTATCTTACAGAAAAATATCATCTGGATAATAAGACTCAATGGGCTTTTGACAAAATTACTGAGCAGGGAATTACGCCCCATTTAGGACTTTTCAGTCTTACGGGCGGATCTGTGGGCGCAGATATCGATTTTGTCCGCCTGCTCCGCCAGAAAAACGATTATCCCGATTTAGTGATGAAGAGCTGGTTTGATTATTCACGCGGCCTCCGTTTTGATGCGGGGTCTGAAGTCGGCTGGCAGGATCTTGGCGGCACAGGTGTTGGAGCCTTTGGTTTTGTCGATTATGAAACCAGGCCGGAAGAAGACTTTTACGGAATTGGCCCCGACACGAGTTTTGGTGAAGGAACATCTTACAAAATGGAAACCACGACGGTGGGAACCAGAATCACCTACGATCCCAAACCCACCCTGGGCGGAAATATCTACTTTGACTATAAAAATGTCAATATCACGAACGGCGAAGACGGCGGACGCGGAATTATTGATACGACATTTGCTCCAGGAAGCATTCCTGGACTTGCGGGCGATGAACTCTTGGTTTTTGGCTCGGAACTTCACCATGATACAAGAAATCAAAGAGAGCTATCCACAAGCGGCGGCCTCCGTCGCCTTGGTCTTGCTTTTGATGAAGGCCTTGGAAATTCAAATGCTCGTTTCATGAAATACGAAGCCGAAGTGAGCCAGTATTTCACTGTCGGTTCTCAGCGCCGGGTGCTCGCATATCACGCCTATGGCGAATATAATGATGAACTTGATCACCATGAAGTTCCTTTCCATCAAATGGCGAGACTTGGCGGGTATGGACTCAATCCTTATTTAAGCCGGACTCTCCGTGGTTACGCAGAGAATCGGTTTTCGGATAACGCTGCCATCGTCATGAATGTGGAATACCGTTATGCTATCTGGGAAAGCAGAAATTTCCGGCTTGATACCGTGGCGTTTACGGATATTGGGCAGGTTTTTAATAAATTCAGTAAGTTTCAGTTTGGAGATTTCCGAGAAGGTTACGGCGGAGGTTTTCGTTTTAGCGTTGCCAATCATATGCTCCTAGGGGTGGAAGCCGCCCATGGAGACGAAGGAACTAATTTCTATGTCCGGTCCAGTACGCCTTTCTAAAAAAGCCTTGTTTCTCTTGGCGGGGGCAGCGACTTTTGCTGTTCTTTCCCGGCCTGTCTTTGCTCTTGAGGTTAAAGCGCAAGAAACGTCTTTTTATAAGGATGTGTTTGAGCAAAACGTCTATTACGAAGGTACCTCTTATCTTCGTTTAGACCGTTTGTACCAAGCGCTCTTCAATAAGCAGGTTCCCGCTAGTGACGTGAATATTTATGATGAAGTTCCAGATTCAGATTTTTTTGTTAACAGGCATGCACGGAAGCCTCTTTCGACGGATGAACTGAAAAAAGGGTACCAAGAGTCCACTGGCCCGGATCTTTCAAGCGCATTGAAAGTTGTCAGTGGAGTTTTTGAGGGGCTTCATCCCGACTTCCTTGTAGAAGATGCTAAAGGTTCTCGTTACTATTTGA
>CAYRBY010000005.1:47130-56940 GCA_964422635.1 uncultured bacterium | reverse complement strand
CTGTCCTTCAAGCCGTCTATTTGTGACTGAGTCAGCTGGATTTCGCTTTCAACCTTCTGCTGCTCATCTTTCAGATAAGACACGGGCTCTTGAAGACTTTTAAGTTTTTCCTGGGCCTTTTGTCCCCACTGAGTACCGGGGTAACGCTTCGCAACATCGCGATAGTAAATAATCGCGCTCGAAACATATTTTGTTTTTTCATAATAGAGCCCGATACGGAAATTCTTTTCCGCATTCTTTTCATCAATTTCACCACGAAGCTTGGCTGCTTTTTCAGACTCTTCGGATTCTGGGTGTTTAGCCAGGTAGCGGTCTACATAATCACCGGCAGTATCCAAAGCGCGCTCATCGCGGCCCGAGTAGTTAGAGCGCTGAAAAGCAGTGTCTGCAAGCTGGAAGCGGGCTTCCTGAACAAGTTCACTTTTGGGGTAGTTATCAATCACTGACTGGAAAGCTTCGACAGCCTTGTCGAATTGCCCCTGCTTTTTACGTGTCAAACCAAGACGGAAATAGGCTTGGTCACCATAAGCGCTGTAAGGAGCGTTCTTCACGATGTGCTCAAACACGTCGGCTGCTTTGGAAAGAGACGGGAGGATCTCAAGGCCCATGATTTTGGCTTTTTTGCCGGAGAGGAAAACGTTTCCGATCTTGAATTCGCGTTCAATGACTTCGTCGGCACGCGCGCTTTGCGTATAAGATTCAATCACAACCTTATAAGCTTCAAAGGCCTTCAGATAGTCATTTTTTTCTTCATAAATCACGCCCAGACGATATTGGGCTTCGGGAGCAATCTTGGCGCCGCGGAATTTCTTCAGAAGACTTTTCAGCTGTTCTTCTGCCTTGTCATAATCCTTGTCGCGATAAAACTTCATCGCATACTCATACTGTTCTTCAGCAGTATCCTGCATTCCATCTTCAGGGTTGACGAATTTTCCAGCTTCGGGAGACCAAACCCAGTAGGCTTGAGACGGAGTTGCGATCAGACAGAAAAGCAAAAGGAATGCGGGGGCCTTCTTATTTGTCATAACTCTTTTGGAAACCTCAGTTTGCGTGGGATTTAAAAGACCCGGTACTATAACAAACTTGCCTAGGGGTGTCAATCCGGAATTCTTTCACAAACCGCATGAATTTCATTACTGGGACCGCAGTTAAAAACCCTGTTAAAAATTCAGAAAGCAGTTCGTTGAAACTGGGGCTTGCCGTCCAGCAGCGACTCCAAACGAATGGCGCCTGTTTGGTCCAAAAAGAAAATCCTGGGAACGCCCGAGAGGGCTCGAAGAATTTGGGCATTGGGGGCTTTAGGTAAAATCACAGCTTCCGGATCACAGCGCTCCAGAAGAGCTGACAAATGCCTCTTATTACTTTCTGTAAGTGCAGGCAGAAAAACAACTTGGCTGTCACCCCCCCACTCTTCAAAGCTCAAAATGCGCTGCAGATTATCCCCGTTCAAGGATGGAATAATCAACATCTGGAACTCTTCCATCCACAAACGGACAGGCGCTCGATTTGCAGGTCCGCCTAAGGTCTCAAACCCTCTGCTCCCGGAGTTGAAAATAACACGACTTCCTCCTTTTAACTCCGGAGGAAAGGTTTCAGAAAAGCCAGCTCCGTTTGCAGGTCTTGCCATGGAGGGAAACCCTGTCGTGAAAGGTCTTTTGTTCTTCGCCCGTTCGGAAAGGAAAACAAGCCTTTCAATTTTGCGGCACCCCTCGCCTTGTAAATAGGGTCTCAAAACCCACGTGTCGTCCTGCCCCCAGGAAGCTCCCGGAGCAGAGAAAATCCAATCGCGATCCTTGGCAAAGTGGACATGCGCCAAAGGGTATGACCTTGCTTCGAGAACCGTCACGCTGGGCTCTTTAGGCCTGTCCGGAAAAAAAATAGCGAGGGCCGACACTCCCCACCCGGCAGCAAAAAAAACACGTAAGATTTTTTTGTTTTCGAGCGGGGATATCTCCAGAAACGCGACTCCCGCACAAAAAAAACTATAGGCCGCAAGAGCCGTAAATGCCGGCGCTTTAACAAACAGGTAGCTTCCGGGGATATTTGAAAACCAGACAACCGTCGAGAGCCCCGCCGTTAAAAAAAATTTCGCCGCGCCCGCTGCTGCGCTGGCAAGAAAAGTGAGTTTTATCCCATAGAAAAAGAGCGCGGGGAAAGAAAAGAGAAGCGCCGCATTGAAAAGTGGAACGGCTACCAAATTGGCGGGGATTCCCGTAAGGGAAAACCCATGAAAGACTAACGCTGTAATGGGAAAGGTTCCTGCTGCTACGGCCAGACTCACACCAACTCCCTCCCATAGACTTTGGGGATGCCGAACCGTTTTTGCTGCCCAAAGCATGCAGAAAACAGAAAGGAAGGATAGTTGAAACGAAATACTCCCTAAAAGACGGTTGTCGGAAAGAAGAAAAAGACCCACGGCTGAAAAGAAAGTGTGAAACCCTCGAACATCCCTTTCTAGAATAACGCCAAACATTCCTGCTGCAGCAACAAAACCGGCACGCTGGACAGGAACACTGAATCCCGCAAGAAAAACATAGGCGGACAACAGAACAAGACTTAGAAATGCGGCTGCTTTTGGCTTTACGCCCGCAACAAGAAGAAGAATAAAAAGAGCCGCGGTAATAAGCGCGAAATGAAGTCCGCTAATGGACAAGATGTGCGCCGTGGCAGTCCGGATAAATGCCTCTTTTTCTTCCGCTGTAACGGCCTGGCGCTCTCCCAGCATGAGCGCTTTGAAGTAGCCGGCTTCGTGAGCACTCCAAATCTGTCCGATTTGTTGGCTGAAAATCTCCCGGATCACAAACAGTTTTTTCAAAAAAGGGCTGGCTTCAGGAGATTCCCCCTGTGGGATCAGTGTTTTCAAACCATAGCCCTTAATGACAGAGTCAAACCCTTGGGCAGAAAGCCAGCGCTGTTCGTTAAATCCGTGGGGATTCCGCTCTCCCTTTGGTTCTGAGAGTGTTCCTGAAACCAGAATTCTGTCACCATAAAAGGGAACATGATGAGATTGGTAGGCGCGAACCCAAACCTTCCCCTGAACGGGTAACTCTTTTTTGGAATCTCCGGCGAAAACAATAAGAGTTTGCGTTTCAAATGGAAATGAAACCCGCTGCCTCTTCCCGAAATTTTCAATTTCGGGAGGTCCTGAAACCCAGCCCGTGACGTTGATTCTTTCCGCACTGCGCCAGGCATGGATAGAATTCAAAGCCCTTCCATGATCCTGCTTCCAGGCAGATACTGTCAGAAGAAAAAGAGCTACGAGAAAAAGAGGCAGGAAGGTGCGATGGCCTCGGGTTCGCCATAACGGCCAAAGGGCTGCTGCGGCCGCTCCCTGTAGGACAAACCGCTCAAACGGCACCCAAGGTCCCGCCAAGCATCCGGCAAGGACAGCTCCCGCCGCGAGCATAGGAAAGAATCTCACGGCAAAGCTCTCTTCGAAATTTCAGCCAGAAGAGTTGCCAGCAAATTCAGAAATGCCGTTCCGTCCAGGGCCGCAAGGCGATACTCCCGGCCGATTTGAAAAGCAATCAGACCGCACAAAAAAGTGAAAAGCCACGTCTGCTGAAAGTAAGCGAGGCTGCGCACATCCGTACTCCTCGGTGAAAAGTCCGGAAACAAGGCGTTTCCGGCGGAAGATCCCCTCTTCTAGACTTCTTGAAGACTGAGGATAATTTCTCTTCCCTGAAATTCAAGGATCACTCTCCGGCCTTGAATTTCTTTCACGAGGGCGCGCTCAATTCGGTCTCCGACTCTCACGGTCTTATCATTGATGATCGCGATCCCTTCCGCGCCCTCAACAATTCCCGTAAGTTGATAGCCGGAAGACCCTGTTATGCGGGCCTTCTGGGGTAAAACGTCCGTCCGGGGACGCCCTGTGGAAATAATTTCGGGCTTCCTGGCTTTTGAAGAGGAATCCGATGACGGAACGTTTCTAAAATGGAGCCCTGACATCAGAGCTCCCAAAAACAAAAAAGCGATGCCCCCATAAATAAACGGGCGGTATATTGACGCCATACGAACGACTTTCTGAAAAGCCTTAGAACTCATGCGGCGTTCAGCAACATGAGGAATCACATCTGGCAGGAGAACTGGAAAAGATCGGACCGAAGCCGCGGGTTTCCCCCCTTTTTCCAAGGCATCATGAATCACACTCATGCGCGGATCCCCTGCAGATCTTGGTAGGCATAGTTGACAAGGTCGGGTGTAATAAACGATGCAGACTGCGTAAAAGCCGCCATCAAGGCTCTGTCCGCGAGGACATTCATAAGTCTCGGAACTCCAGCCGAAATTTCGTAAATACGATCCACTGCGTCCGGCGCAAAAACAGCACGCTGAGCCCCTGCAACTTTCATGCGGTGATCCAGATACTCGCCGGCTTCGGCGCGGGTTAAGACGCTCAAATGATAGCGGATTGTGATGCGCTGAAAAAGCTGCACGAGATCTTTCCGGTTCAAAAGATCACGGAGTTCTGGCTGCCCGACAAGGATGATCTGCAGAAGCTTTTGCGTCGAGGTTTCAAGATTGGAAAGCAACCTGATTTGTTCAAGTGCTTTGGGGCTTAAAAGCTGGGCCTCGTCAACAATCACAATGGCATTGTAACCTTTATCCAGTTCCTCCAAAAGAAACCGGTTGAGCGAATCAAAATAATCCTTTTTCTTTTTACCACTCGGCTTTATTCCAAAATCCTCAACAATCGTCTGTAAAAGTTCAAACTCGGAAAGCTTGGGATTGAAAACTAGGGCGCTGTGGACTTTCTCATCCAGACGCTGGAGCAGGGCGCGGCAAAGAGTGGTCTTGCCTGTTCCAATTTCGCCGGTGATCTGAATAAATCCCCTGCGGCTTTCAACACCATAAACGAGTGCGGACAAGGCTTCGCGATGCTGCTGGCTGAAAAACACAAAACGCGGATCCGGAGTAACGTTAAAGGGAGGTTCTGTAAGGCCGAAGTAGGTTTCGTACATTTGGGTAACCCGTTTTTTCTAGGATGCCGCTCAGTGCGCGGGGAAAACAATTTAGTCTATGTTTTTCAAGAGCGTCCAGCAAGGCGGAATTCAATGACTTTGCCGTCTTTGCGTTTCAGCTCGGTAGAAAAGGGAGTCCTCTGGTCATAGGAGCAAAGGGTACTTTCACCTGTCATCAGGTCACGAACCTTCACTTTATTCCGCACGCCTTCCAAAGCCGGGAGATAAATGCTGGCGCTTTTATCCTCATCTCCCGCATTCGTAACAACTAAGTAATAAGACTTGCCCCGCTGGAAAAGCGTTGTATTCACATCACGGGTCGGGGAGCAGGAAACCAGCCCGATTTTGAGGTAATCCATAATTTCGAGAATAAGCTCTCGCGTCGGATCAAAACCCAGATGGACAATCCGTCCCTTACCGATTTTCTTGATGTAGCCGACAGTATGCTTACCGTAGGGGCCGAAATCCGCCTTGAGCATATTGCCTTTGACCTGACCAAAAGAATAGACCGAACTGGTGGAACGAATCGGGGTGCGTCCGGCCGCCAGCTGAATTGAAAACTGCTTTTTAAACTCAAAAAGAATACTTTTGGGCTCCTCGAACCCGATAATGGCGGCAAGCTGAAAATTTTCATTCTTTCGAGGATAGTCCCGGAAAGCAATCAACGTTCCGCCCTCCTCCACATATTTCCGGAGATTGCGGTGCGAAACCTCATCCAGCCATTGATTGCCTGAATAGAAAAGAAATTTTTCTTTGCACGTCATGGTTCTCGGATCATAGAGGTTATAATCAATATCTGCCTTGTTCAATGCCGTAAGAACCGGGCTGTTTCCGCTCATGGTGCGCGCGGCATACTGCAGCGGATTATAGGTAACACCAATCTCCGTTATTTTTTTCAAAGACGGCGGATGGATCTCATTAAACACGCTGACGAGCTGTTTAAAAACTTCGTAGAGTTCCCCTCGAACACGGCCCCATTCGTTAATCGGCGACATGTACCAGTTGTCGCGGTTGACCAGCATATACCAGTTCCAGCCGGCAATACCGCCCTGGATCGCAGAAAGCGTGATCAAGCGGTAATGGTTGGGGGTTAGAACTCCTGTATCATAATGACGAGCGTGCCAGACTCCAGCCGCGAACTCTGCGATGTAAGGAATCTTTGAGACATTACAGAGAAAGCGGATTTTATCCACCATTTTACGCTGTTCAAACTCATCTTCAGCAAGCTCGCTTGACGGATAAAGATCCACGCCCACAAGATCCGACACGGACTGCATCTGCTGCCAATCGTGCGCATAAAAAAACGGGTAAAGATTCAGATAAATAGGAACATCAATCCCTAAATCCCGGAAAGCAGAGACATTCCATTCTGCAACTTTC
Organism: uncultured bacterium; assembly: GCA_964422635.1. GTDB lineage: Bacteria > Omnitrophota > Omnitrophia > Omnitrophales > Aquincolibacteriaceae > ZLKRG04. Next base: position 50,599 of record CAYRBY010000005.1, on the reverse strand, counting down.
CGCGAGTAATCATATTTGAATTTAAAATAATCCGTATTCCTCCTGAGCTCTTTATCTCCCTTGAGAAAAAGCCCGGTTTCTCCCGGAAGCATCGTGGCAATAAAAGGACCTGCTTCTTCAAACCGTGAATAGGCGGTCCCCCAGCTCGCATTGAGGCGTTCAATCCGGTTTTCATAAAGCCCTTTGAGAAAATCCTGAAACATACCGGGTTTATCACTAAGCCCATACTGAGGGCCGAAGATGTCCGGCCAAGGGTCAATTTCGTTGTCGGCCTGAAGCATCAAAATATGCCCGCCCTTCCGGGAAGCAAGAAAAGGACGAATCACAGCACATACCTTTTCCAGATAATTGCGGGCGTAATTTAGAAAGGTGGGGTGAAGACGATGATATTTATACGCATACGCCGGAGCGCCTTCATTCGGCCACTCACTATAGATATAGGGGCCAGGGCGGATGATGACCTTAAAACCTTCTTTGCGGGTAAGCTCGAGGAATTTTTTGAGGTTGCGCGTCTGATCCGTTTTACCCGTGAAATCAAAATGCCCGCGCTTGTATTCGTGATAATCCCAGGGGACATAAGTCGCAACAACATCCAGCCCCATCTCACGGACACGCGCAAGAACTTCTTTCCAGTAGTTAGGATTAAGGCGCCAGTAATGGACCTCACCTGAAATAAGCGGTACAGCCTTGCTTCCGATCCAGATCTGGTTCTTCCGGATTTCAACTTTTGGCATAAAAATTTAACTCCCTAAGTGGAGGAACTTTGGAGTGTGCTGCAGCCCTGAAAAAGTCTATGCCAGCACCAGATTGATGGTGCGGCTGGGCACGACAATCATTTTACGGATACTTTTGCCGGCAAGATGCTCCTGAAGCTTGGGGTGAGCCGTGACCTGCTCCCGGATCTCATCTTCCGTTAGAGTTTTAGCAACGACCATTTTGGCGCGAACTTTACCGCCGATAATAACGGCCATCTCAACGGATTCTTCTTCCAGCACGGACTCATCGTGGGCTGGCCACTTTTCATAAGCCAGAATTTCCTGATGCCCAAGCTTCTGCCATATTTCTTCAGCAAGATGCGGTGCAAATGGCGCAAGCAGAAGGATAAAGGTTTCGACCATGGCCTTGCTTTGGGTTTCATCCTTGATCGTTTCATTCAGAAAAATCATCAGCGCAGAAATAGCTGTATTGTATTGTCCGGTTTCAAGGTCGGATGAAACTTTTTTAATGGCCCTGTGCAAACGCTTCAATTCGGCAGCCGTCATCTCACGGCTCTGAATGGCGGCGTTGACTTTTCCTTCTTGATCCACAACCAGCCGCCAGATTCGGGCCAAGAAGCGATGGACGCCTTCCACCCCCGAAACCGCCCAGGGCTTGGTCATTTCAAGCGGTCCCATAAACATTTCATACAGCCGGATACTGTCAGCGCCATAACGGTCGAGCATATCATCGGGATTCACGACATTGCCCCGTGACTTTGACATCTTTTGCCCGTCTTCTCCCAAAATCATGCCCTGATTAATCAAACGCTGAAAAGGTTCAGGTCTGGAAACAACGCCGAGATCGAAAAGCACCTTGTGCCAAAAACGGGAATACAGAAGATGAAGCACCGCGTGTTCAGCCCCCCCCACATACAAATCCACAGGCATCCAGTATTTCTCTTTTACAGGATCAATCAAACGCTCGGAATTCTTAGGGTCAATATAGCGAAGGTAATACCAGCAGGAACCGGCCCACTGCGGCATAGTGTTGGTTTCGCGAAGGGCTGGCTTGCCTGATTCTATATCTTTTGCCGCCAGCCATTCCTTGGCGGCCGCAAGGGGGCTTTCACCTGTGCCTGTAGGTTTAAAGCCCGCCATTTCGGGAAGTTTCAGAGGAAGTTCTTTTTCAGAAATCAATTTTGGTTTCCCGTCTACATGAATGACGGGAATGGGCTCTCCCCAATAGCGTTGGCGGCTGAAAAGCCAGTCGCGCAATTTATACTGAGTGGACTTCTTGCCAAGACCTTTGGATTCCAGCCACACCGTGATCTTTTCCTTGGCTTCATCGCTTTTCAGACCATTCAGCGAAAAACTTCCGTCGGCTGTCTGCGAGTTACAGCAAAGCCCCGCGCCGGTAAAAGCCTCAAGCTGAACATCCACCGCTCCGGCATCAGAATTCTTTATGACTTCCGTAATGGGAAGGGAAAACTTCTTTGCAAACTCATGATCCCGTTCATCGTGGGCAGGAACGGCCATAATCGCACCCGTTCCATAGCTAATAAGGACATAATCTGCGATCCATACTGGAATTTTTTTGCCATTCACAGGGTTAATGGCGTAGGCGCCGGTAAAAACACCCGATTTTTCCTTTGCCAAATCGGTCCGGTCAAGGTCAGACTTCCTGGAGGCGCTCTGAGCGTAGGCTTCGACTGCGGCATGCTGCTCCGCCGTGGTGATTTTTGAAACCAGCGGATGCTCTGGTGCGAGCACCATGTAGGTGGCTCCAAAAAGCGTGTCAGGACGCGTGGTAAAAACTCTGATTTTATCGCCCGTTCCGGCCACCGAAAAATCCACTTCAGCACCTACAGATTTCCCGATCCAATTGCGCTGCATTTCCTTGATGGCTTCCGGCCAGTCCAAAGTGTCCAGGTCTGAAAGCAGCCGCTCGGCATAGGCCGTTATCTTGAGAATCCACTGACGCATGGGTTTACGGACTACCGGATGCCCTCCCCGCTCACTCTTCCCGTCAATCACCTCTTCGTTTGCCAACACGGTTCCCAGCGCAGGACACCAGTTAACCGCGACTTCTGCTTCGTAGGCAAGTCCGCGTTCAAACAGTTTCATAAAGATCCACTGTGTCCACCGAAAATAATCAGGATCCGTGGTATTTACTTCGCGGTCCCAGTCGTAAGTAAACCCGAGACGTTTGATTTGGCGGCGGAAATTGTTGACGTTTTGTTCTGTAGTACTGCGCGGGTGGGTGCCGGTTTCAATCGCATGCTGTTCTGCAGGAAGGCCAAAGGCATCCCAGCCCATCGGATGCAGAACATTAAACCCTTTCATACGTTTGTAGCGGGCCACAATATCCGTAGCCGTGTACCCCTCGAGATGTCCTACATGTAGACCGGAGGCCGACGGGTAAGGAAACATGTCCAGCACATAAAACTTGGGTTTCTCGCTGCCTGGCTCACCCGGATCCAGAGCGCGGAAAACGCGCCGGGAATACCAATAGTCCTGCCACTTGGGTTCTATCTCGTCAAAAGGATATGCTTTGTAACCGCTTGCCATAAGATTAATCTGATCTGCTGAAATGCTGAGTGTGGAAAAAGCGCGGGGCCGGAGGAGTTTTTAAGTCCTCCGGCGCACCAATCGTTTGGAGACTGGTGCGGAGGGAGAGAATCGAACTCTCATGAGCTTGCGCTCGCTGGATTTTGAGTCCAGTGCGTCTGCCAGTTCCGCCACCCCCGCTTAAATTGATAAAGAACTTTTGC
>CAYRBY010000005.1:41764-47030 GCA_964422635.1 uncultured bacterium | reverse complement strand
GCCAGTTCCGCCACCCCCGCTTAAATTGATAAAGAACTTTTGCCGGATGTTTCTTGCATCGCGGTATTGTCAGGTCTAGGGAGCCGCGATTTTAACATAAACGGCTTCAAAATCAACGGTTTCAAACAGCCCCCGTTTACCCATGTCTGCGCTGCAGAACAATAAAAACAGCAAAAATGGAAATCCCTGAGAGAGAGAGCACAATCCCATCGCCCCAGCCCAGCGGCCATTTGCCTTTCGAGGTCTCCTTGGATGCTGCCGCCCACAGTCCGCGTTTCTGCTCCCGGGCGGCGGCTTCGAGTTCGAGATACCGGGATTTCCGGTCGTATGGAAGTTTTCGAACCGCCTCGGCGTATCCTTCCCGAAGAAGGGTCTCGTTAAGGCATTCCTCGCCAAGATAAACATACGCAAGACGCCTGCCGTACTTATCAAACGCCTCCGGCCCGGATTCAAGACGAACGGACTTTCCTTCGAGACGCTCTTTGAGATAGTCCTTCGCTTCCTCCCCGAAGGGTTCCCCAAGCTTGTTATACCGGGGATGATCCACTTCCGGCGCATCAATACCAATGAATCTGACTCGCTGATGGTTTTCTAAAATAATCGTATCGCCGTCAACCACATGACTCACGGGCTCATCAGCCCAAGCCGTGATCCCGGCACCCGCGGTAAAAACGAGTGCACAAAAAATTCTTGTGAGCAGCCGTATCTTCATGCTTTGCTTTTTTTTGATTTTGCAGGCTTGATGAGTTTTAGAAACTCCGGGTTCTGATGCAGGATTTTAAGGTCCGGATCACGCCGCATGTGCCTCAAATCATCATATCCCAAACGTATTGCTTTTTTTAGTGCTGCGAGCGCTTTCTTCTCCTCGCCCACAAGTGCAAAACTGCAGGCAAGATTGTAATGAACCACATCGTCATCTTTAAGCAGGCGGGACAGGCGCTGATCAATGCGAAGCCCCTTGGTATAGAGACCTTTTTTAGTATACGCCTCCGCTAGAGGAATCAGCGCATCTACAAAATCACGCTTTCCGCGCACAAGTTTCTCATAAAACTTTATTTCAAAATTCAGCATCTCTTTTTTCATGTTTTCCCCGGAATAATTTTCACAAAAGTCCTTGCTCTCTGAAACTAAAATAGCCTGATCTTCCTATAATCAAATGATCCAGAACCTGAATGGACATTTCATTGCAAAGAGACTGAAGCTTCTTTGTCAGCTCACGGTCTTCCCGGCTCGGATCCAAACGCCCTGACGGATGGTTGTGAACAAACACCAATGCGCTGGCATGCCATTCCAGAGCCGCCTTAATCACTTCGCGCGGATGAACTGCGGCTTGATCCACCGTGCCGGTAAATAAGGTTTCTTCCCCCATAACGGCGTTGCCTTTGTCGAGGTATAACACTTTAAAGAGTTCGCGCTTTTCATCCCTCATGGCAGCTGACAAATAATCGACCACAGCCTGAGGTTCCCGAATGACGGACTTTCCCGTCATTTCCTCGCGCAGGAATCTCTTCACAATTTCATGTACAGCCAGCAGGCTGGCTGCTTTCGCGAGCCCTAAACCCCGGAAGGTTTTAAGTTTTTCAGGATCCGCATTGAGTAACCCTCTGAGTCCTTGATACTGGGTAACCAAGTCGCGGCTGAACATAATAGCATCTTTGCCATGAATGCCGCTTCTGAGCAAAAGGGCTATGAGCTCTGCATCCGTAAGAGTCGCCGGACCTTCCCGAAATATTCTTTCTCTTGGTCTTTCAGAAGCGGGCCAATCCTTGATTGTTGTCATAAATATGACTTTATTTTAATTAAAATTTAATTATAAGCAATATTTAATTTGGGTTTTCTTAGGGGAGCCAGCACTAACGAAGATTCAGAGGGTCAACGAAGCAGTCAAAACTCCACGATCCGCGAGAACTCCTTTCGAGCCCCATGCAGCTTGCAGGAGAAAATCCGGAAAAAGAAAAGGAGTCTCCTAGTAAAAGAGAAACTAACGAGGGGAGAAATGGTAAATGGCTTACAATCATAAGATTCTGAGAAGGATGCTCAAGCGCCCAATCCTGAAGCGTTTCGGCCATATCCCGGGCTGAGTCCTCGGGCATAAGCCCTGCTTTTTTTTCAAATAGAAGGCGCCCACCCAAAACCTGGCGGACGATTTCAGCCGTTTCTTCTGCCCGGGTCTTGGGACTATGCCAAAGATACTGCACAGAAACCCCAAACTCTTTGAGCTTTGCTGCAACGGCCCTTACTTCATTTTGTCCCTGCGGTGTCAAACCGTAACGGCCATGGGACATCCCGGGATCAGCCTGGCCATGTCTCATCAGATAAACTTTCATGAATCAATTATCCCGCTGGCACGCATTAAGACTCTTTTCATACACCTTCAGTGGCCCCCATGGTAAGGAAGTCCTTTAAGAATCGTCCATCCTCTGTAGATTTGTTCAGAGGCCACAACAGCGGCCAATTCATGAGGAAGTGTTAAAGGACCAAAGCTCCATCGAACGGCGGGAGGGAAAAGGTGTTCCGCATCTTTTGGAAAGCCATCCGCCCCGCCTATAAAAAGATGCAGTTCCCGGATAGAATCATGCGTTGTTTTCTCTAATAACTTTGCCAAATCCTCCGAAGATAAAACTCTGGCTTTCGATCCTCTGTCGCACCACCACACAACTTTGCCGCCGCCAAAAGGCTCTTCCGGACTTGGACAGCCTTGAATTTCACAAGGGATAAACCGCTTGATTCTCGAAACATAATCTTCAAAAAGAGCCGCGGTTTCAGCCGTTTTAAATCCGCGCCTCAACGGCACCCCTTTTTTAATCCAGAGCAGCCGAAAACAAATTTTCATGACTTTTTTTCCCCGCTCTTTTTTATAAGTTCTTTGGGGAAAACAATGCGCATGGGGATACCATACCGATCCCGGGGCGGTTTTTCAGGAACTTGACCAAACCGGCTGCCAAGAAAAGAAACTTCCGCTGAGAGCGCAAGCACCATAGCATCCAAAACATCGCCCCCTCTTATGTATTCACGCTTAGCGCACTTCTTTTGCCGTGAATAAAAAGATGCCGCGTCCTTGGCGAACAGCGACAAAATCGACACCCTTTCACTCTGCCCTGCTCCGCATTTTTTAGAAGGTTCCACTACCCGTCCTCCATTAAGCGACCACAAACAGACTTCCGGATGGCTTTCAAAAATTTTTCTTTGGAAACCCTTCCCGCACCGTAGAAATCGATCCACCTCAAGAACCCTTTCGAAAAGGCCCCACGCCTGCTTAGGGAACCCCTTCCCTGTTCTCTTTTTATGCCTGAGACAGGCAGTCTTGTAATCCGAAGCTTCCACAGAGGATCTTCCCGGAATCAAAAAAACCGTATTTCTTTTCGAAGAGAGAATTTTCCGTGCTTCACAATCGCACGCTCTCCAAGGCATCTGCACCGAAGGGGCCTCAGGAAGGCCCATCGGCATGTCAATGAAAACGGCAGAGGATTTTTGAAAAAGAGACCGTAGATCTTCAAAGGTCGAAGCAAACAATGCAGATTTGAACTTTTGTTTCTCTCGAACCACGGCCATCCAGCCGCCGCGGCACCCGTCAACTCCGATAAACAAACTTGCCTCTTATTTTCGGAAATACAAAGGTTCTTTTCCCGGTTTCCACTTAATGTTGCAGCCGATACTCGGACGCTGCTCAGCGGCAGGCGTCTCGCCGCTGAGGACAGCTTCGAGTGCAGAACGAAGATCGCGCCCTGTAACCGGTTCTGCATTTCCTGGACGGCTTGGATCAAATTGCCCGCGATACACAAGACGCTGAGCGCTGTCATAAAGAAAAAAATCAGGCGTGCATGCAGCTCCATAGAGCTTCGCAATTTCTTGAGTTTCGTCGTAGCAAAAAGGAAAGTAAAACCCAAGCCTCTCTGCCATCTCGGCAAGCTTGGCGGGTGCGTCATCAGGATAATGATCTGCATCATTGGAACTGATGGCAATAAAAGCCGTATCACCTCTCTGATAATCACGCGCCATCTTCGCAATCTCATGCTCAATGTGTTTCACGTACGGACAGTGCTGGCAAAGAAACATCACAACAAGCGCTTTTCTCTGACGAAAATCGTCGATCCGTATCGTCTTACCCGTCACAACATCAGGCAGCGAAAAATAAGGCGCCGGCATTCCCAGAGCTTGCATGGTAGAGGGCGTAACTGCCATAAGGCCTCCTTTTCTGATTCACGGGCGCTTAGCTTGAAAAAATAAAGCCTTCAATCCTTCACAATAGTCAAAACTTCTGGGGGTTCGCCACTTCGCGGGAAAATCGCGGCATTGCTGAGGCTTCACGTCATGAATTTGACAGCCCTGCTCATTCAAGAAAACACAAGCTTCGTCAGCATGTTTCTTAAGAACAAGCTCCCGTCTCTCCAAAATGTCGCAATAACGGTCTGTAAAATCGTAAACGCTCAACCCTAAAAAAGCCGCAACTCTTTCAGCCTCTCCGGTTTTCAGATACACAAAACCCGGCTGCCGGCAGCAGGCATTGCAGCGTTTACACTGAAACATGCCAAGGCGTGAATCCTCGCCGCCGCTATCAGACACAAATACCTACTTAGCGGCTGAGTGGATTCCCATTTTGGCCGCGTGCTGCTCCGTGGCTTTGGAGTAGATGATGCCTGCAACAAACATCAACGCAACGGAAATGGCGAGTGTAATAAGTGCTGGTTTCATAACTTCTCCTTTTAGGCTATCTGTTAATTTTTGGGGGGTTCGAACAGGCTGACCACAAAGGTTTTCTGACCGAAAATACGATCATTTGCATAAATCCTGAACTCATAGTCCCCAGCCTCAGGGAAACGAATGCCCCGAAGATTAAAAACAAGTTCATGACTCATAAGCGGACTGGGTATGGTAATGATTGTGGGGATTTCTCCGCGGCCAATAAGCGTTTCCGAGCGAAGCTGAATGAGCTCAAGGCGAAATTTATAGTCCCCGCGGGCATCTGTTAACTTGACGTAAACAGACAACGTCGAATGAATAAAAGGGAAAGCGGACGCCCCGATATTTTCAAAAATCCCGATGAGACTTTTCTTCTTGGTGCCCTGCTCTGTTATAACATAGTCACAGATGAGCATTGCGTTAGCTTTTGGGGCGGGTACAGCCATTCGAACTCCGGGCAAGGCCTGAACTACAGCGGGTTGTTCTTCAAATAATCCGCAACTTTCGAAATCAGCTCTTCGCTTTTTGTATACGTAAGGACTTCCGTTTTCTCAAGCATTTTCATGGCGTCAACACCAAGACCCTG
>CAYRBY010000005.1:22006-41664 GCA_964422635.1 uncultured bacterium | reverse complement strand
CCTTTCCGGGCTGAGGTTACGATGATGGGAATCTTGCGATAATCCTCCGAAATCCCTCTAAGCTCACGCACGAAATCATACCCGGTCATTTTAGGCATGAGAACATCCAGAATAATGAGGTCAGGGACACCTTCCTGAAGGCGGGCGAACCCCTCTTTGGGACCAAGGGCTGTGATGACTTCAAAGTTATTTGCTTTTAGACGCGTCTCAAGAAGGTTCAGAGCGTCAGGTTCATCATCAATAATAAGTATTTTGTGGCTCATAAAAGAACTATGCCTCAAAAAATTATCGGGTACAAACCCCAATTGCCTTCTTAACCTTCAAGCTGGTCTTGGAGCTTGGACACCAACTCGGACATTTGTTTCAAAAGATATTCGGGTAAAAGCTTTTCATGTTCCAGTTCCCGTTTAACCCCGGAAATAACACTGATCACCCGTTTAATGGCCGCGTTGCGCCTCTCTTGGCGGACCTCACCGGCGTCTTTGCCTTCATGCTCAGACAAAAGCTTTTTGACTTGCGCGCGAACTTCTTTGGGCTCGCTTGCTTTTTCAATCACGGCCTCGCGGACCTTTGCATAATCTTTGGGAGGAAGTTTTTCGTTTTCTTTAACAAGCCGAAGGAGATTCACGGATTCAAAATTGGGAACCTTGGCAGCAACGTCCGAGTTTTCAATAAGTCCGGGATCCGCAAGGCGGGGTTCTTCGCGTTCCAAAAAATAGTAGGACTTTAGCAATTTGGTTGCCGTCATCTGCTTCATCCCGAGTTCTTTAATACAATAGGTTTCAAAGCTCAAAAAACCCCAGGATTTATAAAGTTTGTCCTTATGAATACTGAAAAGATATTGACCGAGTTCAATCCAGGAGGCTTTATGCCGTTTGGCGGTCTCCAACGTCTTCTGACGGAGAACATCGCTTTGTGTGTCTATTTCGAGTGCCATAAAAGCTCCTTATAAATGAGAATGACAGCTAGAATTAAGCTGTCTTTGGCGCGTATCATATCATGCCCTTGCGAGGGCTGTCCAAGCAGGACTTAGCCCCTTAAAAGCAGCGCCTTCCGGGCTATTTCTGTTTCTTTTTCGCTGTTCCAGCCGGGCGGGATTGATAATACGTGTACTTATGGGACTTCCCCCGGACTTGGGCCGCTGGATATTTTTTTCGGTTGAGAATAAGTTTGCGCTCAATAGCACTCGAAAGATCGATGCCTAAAACATTGCAAAAATCCAGGACATACATCGCAATATCAGCTATTTCTTCTTCAATTTTATTGAGCTCAGCCGTCTTGTCCGATTCCAGCTGCTTGGCATAGGTCCACTGAAAATGCTCCATCAGCTCCGCCGCCTCAATCGCAATCGACATGGCAACATTTTTAGGGGAATGAAATTGCTTCCAGTCCCTTTCATCGATAAACCGCCGCACCTTCGCACGTAAAAAAGAAACGGTTGTTTTGGCATCACTCATCAGGGATTCCTCGAAATTTTTACGCCTCGACAAAAACGCCCTTTTACCTTCAGGGAGTTTCCAGGGAAGCCGATAGCTAATCTATGAATTCACTCCTAAAACATTTCGTATTTTTTTCTTTCCTAACGCTGTTATCCCTCGGCTTGTCTAATACGAGTTTTGCGGAAAGAAAAGCCCCTTATCAAGTTGAAAAAAGTGCCTACTTTAAAAAGCCCGGTGGTTCCTGGTCTTCGGCGAAACCTGCCTGGTACGAAAAGGCAGGCGATGGGCTTAAAAAAATCCTGCTCGGTTGGAAAGATCTCTTACCCAATTAAGCGTCTGACGTACGCTGCAGTGCCTGCTTAACCTGGTGAATAAAGTCTTCTGGCTGGAACGGCTTGTTCACAAAAGCTGATATTTCACGGTCATTGAAAAGAGTCCGGGTATCAGGCTGGGCCGAGATTACAATCACGGGGATTTCTTCCGATGGATGATTTTTCCGAAGTTGCTTAACGAATTCAGCGCCATTCATTTCCGGCATCAGAACATCTACAACTATAAGATCCGGCTTTTCCTTTTCGACTATCGCAAGCCCCTCTTGGGATCCCGCTGCTGTAAGCACTTCAAAACGATGAATTAAAAGCCGCGATTTGAGTAATTTGACGAGATATTCCTCGTCATCGATCACCAGAATCTTTTTCCCTGCAAGCTGTTTAAGCATAGACCCTCTGAGGTATTTGGAGTTACAAAACGTAGTAACGTCTCAAAAGGCTATTTTCTTGACTGGAATCAGGAGGCCTTGCTGGAGGTTTCTTCAGCTATTCTTTTACGGGCTTGATAAATAAGAGAGGTAATGCGATAGAGGTTTAACTGCCGGGGATCGTACTTTTTTTCTGACTGTACTGCTTGAGTTTCCTGCTCCTCAAGAGTGTCTTTCATGAAGCTTGGGAACTTTCTTTCGGTTCTTCTTGAACAGCCGCCGCTGAAACTTTCTCAAGATAAGTTCTCCGGCCGACAGAGCCTTCTTCCAAGGGCACCATTTTGTCTCCGGACACAGCCAGCATAACGCGGCGGTTGATTTCTTCAAGAGAAACAACGGGCTGGTACCCCTGTTTCATTTGAATATACTCCGCAGCCTGCAGATTTCCGGAAAAACACGTAACAAGAATGCCAAGACTCAGGATCATCAATTTTCTTTTAAGGAAACGCTGATTTACCATGAATCACCCTGGAATGAATTTAAACTCTTTTTTAAGGAATTTAATATGTGTGTAAATATAACCTCCGAAACACTTCTATGCAACTCTTTTTTTGTTTAAAAAGGGGGTTTTGGGGCTAGAAGAATAAAAAAGCTATAAATAGTTGAAAAGAAATTGGATAGCTACTGTTTTAAGCCCTTCTCAAGGAGGGCTTTTGTAAAGACTTCTCCTACAGCGCGGAGCTCCAGTGGAGAATACGCCAATGTAAGACGGCGCGCCAAAACATCCTCAACGGTTTGAGCCATTTCTACTTCTTGGGAATAAGCAATTTGCGCAAAAATGGCCGGATGGGCAGCCGTTATCTGCTTTCCTAGTGCAGGGTCTTTTTTTACCAAAGCGAGAACGTCTACCGCCCTTGCTCCATATTTTTCAAGAAGATACTGCGCGGTACCGGGCGAAACCGAAAAACGTGCCGCCAGAGTTTCTGACGACTCCAAAACGCCGCTGCCAAAAAGATTTTCAATATTCGGGCCCGAAATAAGGCGGCTGACAAAATCTTCTGCAACCGCGCGATAAGTTGTGTATTTTCCTCCTGTGACAAACAAAAGTCCGGAAGGCGTTTCAGTAATTTCATGCTCTCTGGAAACACTGGAGGCAGCTCCGCCTTGTTTTAAAAGAGGCCGAAGTCCTGCAAAAGTCACATCAACAACTTCCCGTGAAAGGCCAGCCTCCGGAAAGACTCTCCCCGCCTCCGTCAAAAGATAATCAATATCTGAATCATCCGCTTCAACTCTGTCCGGGCTGCCGTTAAAATCGGTATCCGTTGTTCCAATCATCGTTCCTCCCTTCCAGGGGATCACAAAAAAGATCCTATTGTCTCTCTTCGCGGGAATAAGAAGGGCATTGTTCGAAATCTTTTTATGCGTAATAAGATGAACCCCTTTGGTTGGACGTATTCGGGGCTCGGCTTGGGGATCATCCAGTGTGAGCAGTCCATTGGTCCAGGCTCCAGCACAGCAGACAACACGTTTTGCACGAATCTCAAAACGCTGGGCTTGTCCGGGCTGCGCCAAAACATCTTGGACTTGAACCCCTGCTACGCGACCGTTCTCTTTCAAAAAAGCCGTTACTTCAAGATAATTGGCACAAGCAGCACCTTTCTGATCAGCACTTAAAACATTTTCCAGACAGAGCCGGGCATCATCCATAATGGCGTCATAATAAAGCACGCCCCCAAGAAGCCCCTCCCTGCGCAGTCCCGGCTCCATTTTTATGAGGGCTTCCGGCGACATGGTCTGATGGGAGCCCGTACGGCGTGTCCCCGCCAGCAAATCATAAAGGAAGACCCCAAGTTTCATAAGCCACAAGGGGCGCCGGTCGCCTTCATAGACAGGAATTACAAATGGGAGCGGCTGAACAAGATGAGGAACTTTCTTTACATGGAAATAGCGCTCCCTTAGAGCTTCCCTGACAAGTTTGAATTGAAAATTTTCGAGGTAGCGGATCCCGCCATGAATAAGCTTTGAGGATTTACTGGAGGTCCCGGAAGCAAAATCTTTTTTTTCAATAAGTGCAGTTTTTAAACCCCGAAGGGTGGAGAGGTGCGCAATCGCGGCGCCATTGATACCGCCTCCTATCACAAGGAGGTCAAAGGTCTGCCGTTTGAGTTTTTCAAGGTCGCGACGCACGGGGATCAGGAAAAAATTTCTTTAAAGAAGAGTTGCAGCATTTCCCAGGAACGCTCGTCAGCTTCACGATTATAAGCAATACCCGAGGCAGAATCATCACCCGCTTCGGCAACCGTAAAACTATGGACTGCTTTTGAGAAAAGAACCATTTGCCAATCGGCTCCCGCATCCGTCATTTCTTTTTGAAAGGCTGCTATATCTTCAGGTGTAACAAACTTATCGAGACTACCATGAAAAACCATAACCTTTGCTTTGACCTCTCCCGGGGAAGCCGGTGAGGGCGTTTTCAGAGCTCCGTGAAAGCTGGCCACCCCCTTCAAGTTATATCCGGCACGGGCCATCTCCAGAACCGCTGCGCCTCCAAAACAGTAGCCAATAGCAGCAATTCTTGCGGGGTCAACAAGCTCATGTGTTTCCAGGAAATTCAGGGCAGCCTTGGCGCGATTTCTCATCTTGGTGCGGTCGGAAAGATAAACGCCCGCAAGCTTTGCGGCCTCTTCATGCGTCGACGCCCGGACTCCTTTGCCATACATATCCGCAGCAAAAGCAACATACCCCATGCCTGCGAGCATGTCCGCACGCCGCTTTGCATAATCTCCAAGGCCCTTCCATTCATGCACAACCATCACGGCCGGTCGCTTTCCCGTTATAGCGTCATCATAAACAAGATATCCTTCAAGGGTCTGATCGCCGTCTTTATACTCCACATCCTCACGCTGCAGCGCCGCATGAGCCAAAACTGGAAAAATCAGCATGGCAAAAAGCAAAAAAGCGAACTTTTTATATTTCATTAATTCCTCAATCCCGCAAAAGCAACCGGTTGATTTTTGCCGCACAGATAAAATCGTTTTCGGACAAGCCCCCAATGGCGTGGGTGGAATATCGAATACGGCATTTCTTATAGGAAAATTCAATGTCAGGATGATGGTCTTCTTCGTGAGCAATCCAGGCAACAGCATTCACAAAAGCAGTCGTCTGGAAGTAGTCTTTAAAAATGAAGGTTTTTGCGATTTCTTTCCCAGTAGATTCCCAGCCAGAAACACGGGGCAGGATTTTTTTGATTGCAGCAGGGCCCAAGGGCTTGGTCAAGCCTTTGCAGGGAACGCATTTCCGTTCTGTCAGATTGGAGCTTCTGAAGGATGGTGTCATAACTTGATTATGACAAAAGAGGTGGATCTGACCAAGAAAAAAAAAGAGGCCCCGGAATTTTATCCGGGGCCTCAAAGATTTTTCTTCTTTATCCGCTTTTAGGCCTTCGCTGTTTCCGCAGGCTCTTCTTTGCGATGCACCCGTGAAAAAGCATGAGTTGCATGTCCGAAAAACATCTCAGCGCTTTCCATAAGCGTTTCAGAAAGGGTCGGATGCGGGTGAATGCATTCCGCAAGGTCTGTAACCGTCGCGCCCATTTCAATCGCAAGGACACCTTCAGCGATAAGCTCTCCAGCTCCATGCCCCACAATCCCGACACCAATAATCCGCTCTGTTTCAGGTTCAATCACAAGCTTCGTCATACCATCGGTGCGGTCAAAAGTCATGGCGCGTCCAGAGGCAGACCAGGGGAATTTAACAACCTCTACGGCAATTCCCTTTTTGCGGGCTTCAGCCTCTGTTAAACCACACCATGCAACCTCAGGATCAGTAAAGACAACGGCCGGGATGATACTCTCAAAAATACTCTCTTCACCTGTAATGACCTCAACGGCAATACGTGCTTCCTTCGCTGCCTTGTGAGCAAGAAGCGCTCCGCCAACACAATCTCCTATGGCAAAAATGGCAGGATCCGCAGTCTGCTGGTGATTGTTCACGCGAATGAAGCCTTTTTCGTCCACCGCCACCTTGGTATTTTCGAGTCCAAGGTCTTCACAGTTTGGAGAGCGTCCCACAGACACAAGTACCCTGTCATACAGCTCTTCTTTTTTCACGCCGTCAACATCCATAACCACAAGAATCTGTTTTTTCTGCGTGGCCATTTTAACAACTTTGGTTTTCACACGGACTTCCTTAAAATGCTTTTCCGCATACTTGGCAACAGGGCGTGCCAAATCAGGATCAGCGCCTGCCAAAATAGCGTCCATGGCCTCAACAAGAACAATCTTGCTGCCCAGCGTCGCATAAACGGTGCCGAGTTCCATTCCAATATACCCGCCTCCGACAATCAAAAGATCGTTCGGAATTTCCTCAAGCTCAAGGGCTTCTGTGGAAGTCATAATACGCGGGTTTCCAAGGTCAAAGGCTGCTGGAAGCGCCGGCTTGGAACCAACAGCCACAATCGCTTGATCATACTGAATAAATTTCTGCCCCTCTGAAGTCTCGACGCGAAGCGTGTTGGAATCTTCAAAGTAGCCGCGCCCGCTCATTACTTCAACGCCGCGGCGTGCCGCGAGGCCCCGGATTCCACCGCTGAGTTTATCAAGAATGGATTCTTTCCACTGCCGCATTTTTCCAAGATCGATTTTAGGTGTTCCGAAAGTGATGCCTCGGAAATCTGACTCCTGGGCCTCCTTAATCAATTTGGTGGCGTGCAAAAGTGTTTTGGAAGGAATGCAGCCGCGGTTGAGACACACACCGCCCAAACGAGCTTCCTTTTCAACGAGGATAACCTTCTTTCCCTTGTCCGCCGCATAAAAGGCCGCAGCATAACCGCCGGGGCCGGCACCTAAGACTACGACATCTGTTTTGATCGGATTCATTTCTTCCCTTTCCCAGCCGCAACTTTTACCTTCTGGGCTTCGCTGTTGGCTTTTGCCGGTTTCACTGGCGCTTCAGCAGGCTTCTTCACACTGCTTCCGCCAAGTTTTATTTCTTCCTGAGGAAAAGTCTCAAGAGCTTTCACAAGCTCCCGGATAAAACGCGCTCCATCTGCCCCATCAATCACGCGGTGATCGTAGGACAGCGACACGGGCATTAAAACCCGCTGATCCAGTTTTTGATTGCGGATCACAGGCTTTAAAACTCCGCGGGAAACACCCAGGATCGCGACTTCAGGTTTATTAATAATGGGTGTGAAATGCGAACCTCCGATTCCGCCCAAATTCGAAATCGTAAAGGTTCCGCCCTTGAGTTCATCGAGGGAAACTTTGCGCTGACGGGTCTTTTCAGCCAGTTCGCCGAGCTCCTTGGAAATCTCAAACAGGCTTTTCTTGTCAATATCGCGGAGCACAGGAACAATGAGTCCCTGTTCCGTGTCCACGGCAACACCAAGATGGTAGTACTCCTTGAAAACAAGTTCGCCGGTGGTTTCATCGAGACTTGCGTTAAAACCAGGGTACTTTTTCAGCGCCTGAACACAGGCTTTGAGAATCAAAGCCGTCAGGGTAAGCCGAACACCTTTTTTCTCATACTCGGCACCATACTGTTTGGTCCAAGCCATAAGATCGGTAACGTCGACTTCGTCATTCTGCGTCACATGCGGAATAGAGTTCCACGACTCGAGCATCTTTTCGCCAATTTTCTTACGCAGGGACGTCAGCGGCTTTTTCGTCACCTTTCCCCACTTGGAAAAATCAATCGACTCCGCAGCAGGCTTTGCAGGAAGAGCTGCCGGAACCGCCGGCTGGATGGCGCCCCCTGAAAAAGCAACGGCTTGAAGATGCTGCACATAGGCCTTAACGTCTGCAAGAACAATCCGCCCGCCCTGTTCACTTCCCCGGACGCGCGTCAAATCAAGACCGATATCACGGGCCATCTTACGAATCGAGGGTGAAGCTGGCGGAGCGAATCCCGTGGCTGACTGGTACTGATATTGCCCAGAGACCTGCTGGGGCGCCGCGGGCGCCTGCTGATAAACGGGCTGAGCTGCTACAGGCTGAGCCTGAGGAGCTGCCTGCGGTTTCGGAGCTGCCGCTGCCGGAGCACTGGAAGTCCCGCCGCCTGCGAGTGTCAAAATTAATTGCCCCACAGAAACCTTGTCGCCGACTTTCATGTGAACTTTTGAAACCACACCGGATTCAGAAGCAGGTATCGGGGCAACCGCTTTTTCATTTTCAAGTTCGAGGATGGTCTGATTTTTTTCGACTTTATCCCCTTCTTTGACAAAAATATTGATGACCGTGCCGGAGTCGGCGCCCTCACCAAGTCTTGGAACTCGGATTTCCATGTTCTTTTCCTTTGCTTACGCGGTTGCGATTAGAGACAAATGGGATAAACCTTTTCGGGATCAACGCCCAGATCCTTGATGGCCTGCGTCACGGTTTTAGCCGGAATCAAACCTTTCTGGGAAAGCGCATAGAGACATCCGATTACCGTAGACTCAGCGTCCACTTCAAAGAAACGGCGGAGCCTTTCGCGGGTATCGCTGCGGCCGAATCCATCAGTGCCCAGAGTAAAAAGACCTCCGGGTACCCACGGAGCAATCTGGTCGGGAACAATTCGCATATTGTCAGAAACCGCGACAAAAACACCTTCCTCTTTTTCAAGGATATTTTCGAGGTAGGATTTGCGCGGCTTTTCCTGAGGATGAAGCATATTCCAGCGGCGGCAGTTAAATGCCTCCGTACGGAGCTGCTTATAGTTCGTCGCGCTCCAGACATCGGCAGAAACCCCGTACTTAACAAGAATTTCCTGGGCTTTCAAGGCTGACCGGAGAATAGGCCCGCTTCCAAAAAGCTGCACCTTAAGTTTTCCCTTGCCGCCCTTCTTGAATTTGTAGAGGCCTTTCAGAATGCCTTCACGGCTTCCCTCCGGCATGGGTGCCATCGGGTAATTTTCATTGTAAAGCGTGATGTAGTAGAAAATTTCTTCGTTTTCTTTGTACATGCGGCGGATACCTTCTTCAATAATCACCGCGATTTCGTAAGCGAAAGCCGGGTCGTAGGTGTACAGTGTCGGGATCGTGCTTGCGATCAGATGCCCGTGACCGTCCTGGTGCTGAAGTCCTTCACCGTTTAATGTTGTTCGGCCTGCCGTCGCACCAAGAAGAAAACCCTTCGCCTTGATATCACCGGCCAGCCACATCTGATCACCGATACGCTGAAAGCCAAACATCGAGTAATAGATGTAAAAGGGAATCATGTTGAAGCCGTGCGTCGCGTAGGTTGTTCCCGCCGCGATGAACGAACTGATCGAGCCGGCTTCATTGATGCCTTCTTCGAGAATCTGTCCATCCTTGGCTTCCTGGTAATAAAGAAGGGTTTCGCGGTCGACAGGATCATACAGCTGTCCTTTCGGCGAAAAAATTCCGATCTGGCGGAAAAGTCCATCCATGCCAAAAGTACGCGCTTCGTCCGGAATAATCGGTACTATATTTTTCCCAATGCCTGAATGGCGGAGAAGCTTGGTCAGAACTCTGACAAAAGCCATCGTTGTGGAAACTTCCTGGTGGCCGGAACCAGAATAAAATTCCGAGTAATAATCGTTTGCAGGCACATCCAGAGGCTTGGGCCGGGCTGTGCGCTTGGGAAGGAACCCCCCAAGTTCTTTACGGCGCGTCATGAGGTATTGCGTTTCGACGCTGTCTTGCGGAGGCCGGTAGAATGGGGCTTCTGCAACATCTTCATCTGCGATCGGCACATTGAAGCGTGACCGAAATTCACGCAATTCTTTTTCATTTAATTTCTTCTGCTGGTGCGTAACGTTACGGCCTTCTCCCGCTTCCCCCAGGCCATAGCCCTTAACGGTTTTCGCAAGGATGACCGTCGGAGACCCCTTATGCTCGCAGGCCGCCTTATACGCATTGTAAACTTTCCTCGGATCGTGCCCACCGCGGAGGATTTTATGAATCTGCTCGTCCGTCAGATGATTGACCAGCTTCAAAAGCTCAGGGTATTTTCCGAAGAAATGCTTACGCACATAACTTCCTGTCTCAACGGAGTATTTTTGATACTCACCATCCACAACCTCATTCATGCGTTTCATGAGAAGACCGGTTGTATCTTTGGCGAGAATCTCGTCCCACTGGCTTCCCCAGATGACCTTGATTACGTTCCAGCCCGCACCGCGAAAGACGCCTTCGAGTTCCTGAATGATTTTGCCGTTGCCGCGCACAGGCCCGTCAAGTCTTTGAAGATTGCAGTTTACAACCCAGACCAGGTTATCGAGCCCTTCCCGGACAGGAAGCGTCAGCGCACCCAGGGATTCCGGTTCATCGATTTCGCCGTCACCAACGTAGCTCCAGACTTTTGATTCGCGTTTTCCAGCCGGCAGGAACCCGCGGTTTCTCAAATAACGGTTGAAGCGGGCCTGATAGATCGACATATGCGGACCAAGGCCCATGGACACGGTAGGAAACTGCCAGAAATCCGGCATTAAATAAGGATGCGGATAAGAAGACAGCCCCCCGCCTTCCGCCAGTTCCTGACGGAAATTGTGAAGGTTTTTCACGCTCAAACGGCGTTCAAGGTAGGCTCGGGCGTAAGGGCCGGGAGAAGCATGCCCTTGAAAATAAACAAAATCACCAGGTTCATCCCCGTCCCAGCCGCGGAAGAAATGGTTGAACCCAACTTCATAAAGGGTGGCAGAGGACGCAAAAGTCGAAATGTGGCCGCCAACGCCGCTGATCCTGTTGGCCTTAACCACCATCGCCATAGCATTCCAGCGGATATAGCTCTTAATGCGTCTCTCAATTTCGCGGTCCCCTGGATACTCGACTTCATCTTCAGGTTTGATGGTATTAACGTAGGGAGTGCTGACCACATCTGGCGCTTCAACACCAATTTCGCGAAGTTTGCGGATTAATCTCTCAAGAAGGAGCGGAGCCCTGTTGGAGGCTTTTTCTTTAACAATGCTTTCGACGACATATTCCAGGGATTCCAGCCATTTAGGCGCGGCCTGCTGAGCGAATACGCCTGTAACCTCTTCTGCGGCTTGCTTCTTTGAAGCACTGGCTTTGGATTCTTTTTGTTTTGTCACGGTCAAATCTCTCATTTTATGAAATTGATAAGTTCAGTTTGGACGATAGGCCCGCTGTGGGGGTTTTAAAGCCGTTATTATCTCATTCCTGTCAAATTAAGCCGCTTTTCAGCCTTCCCGGACAGACGAAAAGCATCCGGAAGGCAAATAGGTTATAATGCCCCCCTATGCAGCAGATTGATCTGACTTTACCCACCCCTGAGCAGAATCTCGCTTTCGATGAGGCCCTTCTGGACCTTTGCGAAGAGGGATACCCTCATGAAATTCTGAGGTTTTGGGAGTTTTCCCACTACTTCGTGGTGACGGGTTATTCTAACAAAATCAGCCGAGAAGTAAATGTTCCTTATTGTCAGGCCGCCGGTATCCCCATTTTAAGGCGTACCAGCGGAGGCGGCACCGTCCTCCAAGGCCCCGGTTGTCTCAACTATGCCCTGATCCTGGACATACGGCGCAATGCCGCCCTTGAAAACATTACCCGAACGAATGCTTTTATCATGGAAAAAAACGCATCCGCTTTATCCAAGGCTTCCGGCAGAACCTTCGAGGTCAAGGGCCATACAGACCTTGCAGAAAATGCTGTCAAATTTTCCGGAAATGCCCAGCGCCGTAAGCGCCAATGCCTGCTTTTCCACGGCACGTTCCTCATTGATTTTGACATGAGCCTTATTGAAAAAACACTGGCCATGCCCTCCCTGCAGCCGTCTTACCGAAACAACCGCAAACACCTGGATTTTGTGAGAAATTCTGGTTTAGCCCGGAAAGCCTTAAAAGAGGCTCTTCGTGAAACCTGGGGGGCTCAAGAGCTTTTCACAGACATTCCCCAGGAAAAAATCGACCGGCTTGTCCAGGATCAATACGGCAACCCGGCATGGGTGGAAAAATTTTAGACAACTCTTGGATCCGCAAGGACCTTTAAGTGCCGGTCAACTACAGCCATGGCGCGCACATCATCCAAATTGTACTGAACTATTTTTTCCCTGAGCTCCAGGCTTTGGGTTTCAAGCCATCCACGGTACCAGGCCACACAATTCATGCCGTTCGCTTCCTCTGAAGTCCACTGAAAACCAAAAAAAGGAGCCACTGCTTTGATCGAATACCCTCTGCAAGGAAGTGCAAAGTGCTCCCTGACGAAAGCGCACTGGTCCACAAGATGGCGGTTGAGGTTGTCGTAACCTTTTCGGTTCCCCCCGAACTTCTTCCAGCAAATATCCACATAGGTTCTCTCGTAAAGCGTCCAGCAATAAACCACCAGGTCGTCATCCACAGCAAGATAATCCAGAAGCTCATGCCAGATCCGAGCTTCATCATGCGGAGCTTCGGCAAAAAAACATCTCTCTTCGCTTGCGCCGTTTTTTACACGCACAATCCCGTGGCAGAACACCTGGTCATCATTGGTTTCGATGTCATAAAAATAAATCGTCTTATTTTTGGGAAAGGCTGGCTTTTTCAGAATAATTGCCCGGTTTTCCGAGCGGGCCTGCGCGGCATGGACAAAGCGTTCGCATATTTTTTCAGGAACATCGAGAAGTTCGGACATCCCCCGGGAAGACGTTTCTGCCAGCTGACGGCATGTTCTAATTCCGGCATCGAAAAGCTTCCGGGCCATAACAGCACTCAGTCCGGAAATGAGCGAAATATGATCCGTCGCTTTCCACTCTTCGTGACAGCGGGAAGACCAAAGACAGCGGCTGCAGGAAGAACAGCGAAATGCTTCGGTCTTCATTTCGCCCTTTTGAACCAGCTGCATTTGCCGGAGGATCTCGGTAAACTGGCGCTCCAAACGTCCTTCCAGGCGAATCTCATGCCGGTTCTCAAGACTTCCAGCAAGCACAAAGCCTGTTTCGGGGCGGAATCCTAGAACGGACTCCAAAAGGCTTGCGTAATGAAAAAGCTGGAGCTTATCGTAGAAAGTCGGGACTTTGTGGCTTTTAACCTCCCCCGGCACATAGGAAAAACTGCCGAGCCTTGAGTTGCCCGGGACCCGCATGAGAAGATCCGGAATTCCGGAGAGTTGTTCATCGAGCAATACACCCTGATAAATCCAGGGAACACCTTGCTCCATCCATTGGCGCGTAAGACGCGCCCCTTCTTCAAGGGAGCCATACTCAGCTTTGTCCCCCACAACACCCGGAAGCCCCTCAACAATGCGTTCCTGCAACGCAATCCCAAGATCCTTGACGTGTCTTTCCGCAGAACTCTCCCTGCGGCGGGACGAACGGTCTCCAAAGCAATCAAGATAAAAGGAGTGGAGACACCCCGCGCTCCGTGTCAGAGCTGTCGGAGTAATCTTGTTTTTTTCGTTGGCCATGATCAGGATAAAGCCGGATCGAGGAGGGGTGCCGAACCGGCTACCGGTTGTTTGATGTTCCTTGCTGGGCTGAATCAGCAGTTTCTCCGCCGCCCAGTACATTTTGTAAAAGCTGCCCGAACAGCATCTGCGCAGGGTCCTGAGACGCCGGCTTGGCAGGGGGTTCCTGCGCCGGATTCGACGGGGCTGTCTGCCCTGCCGAGGTACCGCGCTTTTTATCGAACAGGCCGCTCAAAACTTCCTGGGTTTTAGCCACGGCCAGACGAGAAGTGATGTATTGCAGATCGGGCTGCACACGAACATTCGGAACAATTCCCTGTGCGAGAAAAGGAATCGAAAGTCTTCCGTCGCGATCCGTCAAATACTGAAGCTCCTCAACGCTGCGGATAAAGGCTGTCGAAAGCTCCGGGTCTATAACCATCGTCATCGGTGCCGTCAATGAATTCTGAGTGAGATCAAACTGAGCACTTCCTGCAACGGCAAAACTCTCCGAAAAAATTTGAATGTCGGGGATATTCACTCGTCCTGACGCCAGTACAAACGGAATCTGAATCGGCGCAAACAACGTGTCACGGCGGTCCATTTTTTCCTGGTAGGATGCGGGCAAACGTTCCTGGAGGCGTCTGGCAAGCCCTGGCACAATGGACAGTTTCTGCATCAGTTCGCGAATCACGTTCAAGTTGCGGATTCTTCCGTCCTTCACAAGAATTTCTCCCTGCCCGGAAAGCGTCTGCTGAATCCGGAGAGGCTCATCACCAAAAAAACTTCCGTTTACATTGAGCGTCAAAAGACCTGCAGGTTTAGGCTCATCAACGGCAGACGAAGAAGACAACCGTTCAAGATCAATCCCTGAAATAACCGCTTTGAAAGAACCCTGCGCTTCGGGTTTCATAAATTTCACCGCACCCGATCCGCCAATCCGGCCGCCTGCAAAATCCGCCGCAAAACCATCGACCACAAGGTCTCTGGAGGTCAGCAGCGCTCCTGCCTCTATGTTTTGAAAAGGGACTGCCGTCCCAGGGATTCGTAAGTCTCCATGTATGAGGCTTACTTTGATGCGCGGCTCAACCGTCTCCTCAGCAGAAATTTTGAGAGGATCAAGAACCGCCGAAAGCTGCCCTTGCCATGACATACCGGAAAGAGACGCCCGTGCTTCCGGGAACACCTGCACGATTTCAGCACTATTCAAATCACGCAGATCTGTTTCAATTTTGAAGTTCTGGACACCCAAAGCCTGATCCTGCGCAAAGTACTGCAGTTCCCCTGTCAGACGGAGGTTTTGCACCGGACTTAAAAGTGAGGCTTTCGCTTCCAGCGGAACGGGTCTAGCAAGAGAAACATCCGTAAGCCTGATATCAATGTCGCGGAGTACAAGTTCTTCCCCCATGGGAACGCTTTCATCGCGAAAAGAAACTTCACCGTCTCTCACCGTGACGGATTCGATCAACAGTGACAGCGCAGCCGCCGGAGTGCCGGAAGAATCAGAATTTCCCGCATTTTCAAAAATCTTGATTGTTCCATCTCTCTGACGGACCAAATGAAGGCGGGGTTTATTGATAAAAACCGAGGAGATCTCAACCCTGCCCTGAAGCAGCGGAGACCAGTCCATCTGGGCTCCGAGTAAATCTGCGGAGAGCACGGGCTTTTCAGAGGGGGTTTTCGAAGCAACCGAAAAACCCTTTACTTCCAGAGCCGGACCCGAGCGCCAGCCCAGAGAAATCTTTCCAATCTCAACCTGCTGGCCTAAAAGCCGTTCCGTTTCTTTTTGAAGGAGAGGACGGTAGCGATCCGCATCAAAGGTGGCAACAAAGACAATCAGCCCTGCAAGAGCAAGGATGAAAAGCACGAACAGTGCGGTGAGAATTTTTTTCATGAATCAGGAATTAACAGCGCGAACATACGCGCCAGGGTAGGTCTTCATAAGACCATCTTTGCGCGCCTTGGCAAGAAAATCGCCGGCCAGTTCCTTGGTCTGAAAGCGGTTAATGCAAACCTGATGATGTTTGCCGCTCGGAATGATGAACGCCTTATACCCCTGTTTTTTCAGTTTTTCGACTTCCTCAGAAGCACGCGGCTGACCCACATAAGTAATTAATTGAAGCGTGAATTTCCCTTCTTCAACCGCTTCCGGAGCAGGGGCAGAAGCTGTTTCAGCGCCCTGGGTAATCGGCTGAATCAGCGCAGGAGCCTGAGCGTCCGCGGGAGCAGCGGCTGTCTGCGTAACCGGTTGAATTTTGACTTCGGAAGAATTTGCCAGCGCAGGAGCCTCAACAGGGTGCGCTTCATCTGCAGGCGCATCGGCAAGAAAGTACTCCGGACCTGAGGAAGACGCGCTGGATGCGGTATCAGCAGGCTGATCCGTCGTCGTATCGGCAATTGCTTTCTCAATTTTCATTCCCTGCCGGACACCATAAGAAAAAACCACAAGGACAACGGCAATGCTCGCCAGAAGAATAACCGGTCTTAGAACCATCATCACCGACGCGACCGCTTCATACCGCGAACGCGGGCGAAGTTTTTCATCCACAGCTTGGACAAAAACGGAAGAGGCTTGCTGTTTGGAATTTTCCTGATTCTTCTGAATGTTGTTCAGGGCGTCAGCGATTTTGCTCATTTTTTTTCCTGGTTGGTAAAAGAAAAGTGAAACGAAAAAATTTCGTGAGGGAAAGATGCCCCTATTTTCTCCAACGCGGCTAACAAGTCAATAGGCGAGAGTAATTATTTTGATTTTTTTTCAGCGGGGGAGTTTTTTTGAACCCATTCACGTGACCATTGTGCCGAACAATCGTACGCCATCTGGTAAATGATCCTCTTCAGCGTTGTATGCAGGATTTTGATCAAAAGCGAGTCAGGGCTGTAATCCGCAGGCGCGAAATGGTCCGCACGTCCGTCTCTGACAATCGCTTTTACGCTCTCAGGAACATCTTTATCCTTGTTAAAAACCGCAATCGAGTGCCCTCCGGAACGCTGCATGACGGTCATGGACGGTATATCAGTCATGCTGTCCCCTATATAGATCATGTTCCGGAACGGAATCGGACGGTCCCTGGCGGGCATATGTGAGTTGATGTCTTCAGTAAGGTCCAGTTTCCCCTTGCTGATGCGGAAGAGAAACTGGGTCTTATTCGTGTCATTAATGACCAATTTGGGGAAAACCGGCCCATTTTCCCCATATTCATACTCGCAGGCATAGACACGTTTAAAATAAGGATAAATGTCACATCCCTCGAGAATTTCTTTCATCCCGCTTGAAATAATGTAGTGTTCGACCTTGATCCCCCAGCGTTCGACTTCCTCTATCTTGGATAAAAACCGGTTCAAATTGGAAAAGTAGGTCTTCACGCCTGCAAAATATTGAATATTGCGAGCCAGCTTCTTCAACTGTTCCCGTTTGAGAGGCTTTTCTTTGAAAACCGGATCGTGGATCAAGAGTTTCAGATACGCCAGGGTCCTCTCATAGCCGTGCTCACGCACCAGGACGTCCGCTTTTTTCCAAATCTCATCTTTATTGATCCCATAGGCCGGGAAAATGGTGTCTTCCTGCATGTTGTTGGGTGAGAGCGTGCCGTCAAAGTCATACACAATCCCGATCACATTCTGCAGAGGCTGTCCGACCACAGGCATTTAAACCTTCCCTTCTTTAAAAAGATCCTCAAGAACAGGTAGCAGAGCTTCCGCCATCCGGCGGTACCCCTCAACTCCTGGATGAATCTGGTCTGGAGATTCCATTAGTTTACCGGTGGCCGGATCCGTTACGGCCTTAAAAGTATCACAAAAAAGAAAACCTTGCTCCTTGGCGTAAGCCTCAATCCAGCTGTTTACAATCCTAATCCTTTCAGCTACTTCAGGGACTGCCAAATTATAAGGCAAAATAGTACAAAGAATGGTTTTTATCCCTGCTTCTTTGGCCCGGGAATAGAGCTGGGTGAGCGATTCCTCAGTTTCCGCAACCGAATGCCCCTGGTGAAGGTCATTAACGCCTGCGAGGATCACAAGTGCGTCGGGGTTAAACCGGAGAACATCATATTCAAAGCGGCGCAGAATCTGATCGGAGCGTTGGGCCGCCACCCCGCGGTTAAAGACCTGCCATTCCGGATGGTTCTTCATGACCCAGTAAGCGTACTGGCTTTGTGAGTTCCCACGCCCTTCAGGCGGAGCTTCCCTGGGTGAGAGAAACCCGGGGGTTCCGGCAGTAGTAGAATCCCCAAG
This sequence comes from uncultured bacterium, assembly GCA_964422635.1. Lineage (GTDB taxonomy): Bacteria > Omnitrophota > Omnitrophia > Omnitrophales > Aquincolibacteriaceae > ZLKRG04. Next base: position 23,978 of record CAYRBY010000005.1, on the reverse strand, counting down.
CCCCACGATGACTTTTTGAGGCCTGGAATCCGGCAAGGCATTTCCTGGAAGCATCATGACTCCTATTACGATCCCCGAGAGCAGCACCGCTTGCGCTTTTTTCATGAACCGCATGTTAGGGAATTTTCCTCCGGTTGGGAAGATTTTTCCAAGGGTTTGGGCATTCCCTGCTAAAATGCTTTTCAAAAAGGAGGGGCTAGTGATCCCTGTTGTTATCCGGAGTGAAACGATTGAGCTGCAGCAGTTCTTAAAACTCGCGGGCGCCGCAGAGTCCGGCGGACACGCCAAACAGATGATCACTTCGGGACTTGTTTTGGTGAATGGCCTGAAAGAAACCCGGCGAGCTCTTAAACTCCGGCAGGGTGACAAGGTTAGTCTTGAAAACAAGTCCTTTGAGGTCGTTGAAGAAAAACCTAAGCCTCAGGATGCCCCATAATATTGTACTGGGCCAGCAGAACACGATCCGGCTTAACGACCGCTGCTTCCGTTGCGCAAAAATCCATAATCACAAAATCCTGCGGCAAATCCCCCTCCGCCGTTCTCGCCGAATAATGGCCCTTGATCCGCTCCACAATCCGGTCGACAACATAGCGCTCCACCCGCTTTTCCCAAATCGCACGCGCCTTTCCTAACTCCTTGGCATCTGTCAGAGGACGGCAAAGCCCCGTAAGCCTGTAACCCTGAAAAGCCCTCTCGTCCATAAAGGAAAGAGACAGCCTTTCATTAACCTCAAGATTTTTATAGGTCTTGTTGTATCGGTAGTCTAAAAAATAGACATGGTTGGGCAGAACTACGTCGACAAGAAGTTTAGGCGCTGAGTTGGGGTTCCCGCTTAGATCACAGGAAGCTACAGTGATCACCTTCAGGATGTCTTTATACTCAAGAAAATGTTTGAAGATTTCGGAAAACCCAAGGGGAGGAGTTTCACTCATGCTGAAAACCTTTCCAAAATAATATTCCATTCCTTTTCACTGACGGGTTGGACTGAAAGCCGCTGCCCCCGCTGCAGGAGCAGCATGGCCTCAAGCCCTTTTATTTTTTTCAGCTCCTCAAGAGGAACCAGTTCTTTGAACTTTTTTACGGCCCGTATTTCGACGCCGTACCAAACAGGGTTATTCTCACGGCTCTTAGGGTCATAATGCGGATCTTTTTTGTCGAAAGCGGTCTTATCCGGTGAGCCTTCTTTAATCACCTCTCCAATTCCGGCAATGCCCGGGGGCTCTGCGTTGCTGTGATAAAAAAAGATCCTGTCCCCCTTTTTCATCTGGTCCCGCATAAAATTTCTGGCTTGATAATTCCGGACGCCGTCCCAGAAAGTGGTTTTGTCCCGGATCAAATCATCCATGGAATAAACCTCAGGTTCGCTTTTCATCAGCCAAAATTTGCCTGGCATCGTTCCATCCTACTCTGGCGCGCCATAGCTTTGAAGCAGCGCTACAACAGCCCGGCGTTCTCGCAGCATCGCAAGACGCAGGGCTGTTTGTCCGACCACGTTCTGAGCCTTGATATCGGCCCCCTTAAGTAAAAGAATTTTGACCACATCGACGTTGCCGTCCTGAGAGGCAATCATGAGGGGTGTCATTTCGAGCGCCCCGCGGATATTCACATCAGCACCGCCTTCAAGAAGACTGCGGACACGTTTCGAATCTCCGATAATACAAGCATGCAGAAGTTCCTGCGAGGCGCGGGGTCCTTGGCCCGAGGCTTTTTTGGCCGACGATGCGGGCTTTGTTGAAGTCGGCACGGGTTTCTGCTGCAAAGAAAAAATTTCTGTGTTTTCAGCCGGCGGCGGCAAAGCTGGGGGCCGCGCAGTCACAGGAGCCAAGGCCTTAGGTTCCGGCGCAACAACTGCGGGCTGAACCAGCGGCGGCGCAATCACGCCGGCCGGCGCAGGCGCCGCTGAAGATTTACGCTTCTCGTTCAAATTCAAAAGCGCCTGCTCCAGCATTTCTTCCTCGGTCGGGACAGCCGA
>CAYRBY010000005.1:0-21906 GCA_964422635.1 uncultured bacterium | reverse complement strand
AAGTTTCTCGTCACCTTGATTGGCAGCCAGCATCAAAAGCGTCACACCCAAACGTTCCTTTTCGTTCACATTGGCACCACGTTCCAGGAGCAGCTTCACAACATCATAATGCCCCCAAAGAGTGGCCCGTGTGATGGCCCTGATACCAAAGGCATCGCGCGTGTTAGGCGAGATACCGGCATCAAGAAGCATCTTCGTTTTTTCGAAGTCGCCCGTCATCGCAGCAACGCAAAGACCGTGGTGGACTTCCGGCTGATCATTTTTTTTCTGAAAAAAATCTACGGGCTCGGATACTGCCGGGGCAGCGGCCTGCCGGAAGAGGCCCTTCACTTTATCCATCAGGGTCATATTCTGCTGAACAGCCTGGTTTGCGGGAACAGCGGGAGCGGAATGGCGGGACTCGTAATAGCCCTCAACGACATAAATCAAAACAAAGGCCGTCACAACAACCATGAAAAGAGTAAAAGAAAATTTCAGATAATTCATGTGTAAATTTTCCGAAAGAAAGCGCTTAGACGCGGAGAAAAATGCCTGACGTTTCCATCAGGTTCAACGTAAGCCGGACATTGTCCTGGATGCTCTGAGCAGGATCCAGGTTCAGATCCACGATTCCCTGGCGGAAATCATTGGCGCCAACGTTGACAATCAGGATCATGTCGCGGCTTGTGATTTCTTGAAGAAGCCTGAGTTCATCATCGTTCAAATTGCTGGCCGTGGCCAAAACCAAAAGACCGGCATCCATCATCAAATGCGAAACTTCACCCAGACGGCGCACATGTTCGCGGCGAGCGGCCTTTTGGCGTTCAAGATCCGCATCGAGGCCTCGCAGCAGGTTTCCAATGCCCAGGAAATAGGTTTTGCAGCCTGTCTCAAAGAGGTGCCGCTCAAGCTCCTTGGCAATTGACTTCTTGTCAACTCCAACCTTGCCCGTCAAAAGAATCAATTTCGGGCGATGCCCATATGTCTTGGTCCGGGTTTCCGGATCCACGATACTAAAATCCCATTTTTCTTCACGGAGCGTAACCTGCTCGCGGACATCCGCCTGCTCGTCTTTGAGCATTTCAATGATGATGCCGCCGCCCGCGATATCGTATTGATCCACAATCACAAAACGTCCTGTGGCTTCAATGTCAGAGGCCGTATCAAAGGCCACCGGGGATGCGCACTCCAAAACGCACTCCGCGACATCGTGGCGCTCCACAGCTTTTTTCTCTGTCTGCTGTTTCAAATCCGAGGCATCAATAATCTTTCGGATTTCTTTGAGCGTGACCGGAACTTTGGCTGTTCCAAGCTTAAGCTTGTATTCCTTGCCCAAGGTCATGGGGTTTTTACCCATCCAGAATATTTCAACTTTTAGAAGAGAACTGACCAGCGGATGCGGCTCCCCCACTTTGCACATAATGTCGCCGCGATTGATGTAAATCTGCTCTTTTAAAGTAAACCCCGTGGAGTATCCCGCTTCGGCCTGGACGGCCACGGGTGCGTTGAAGCGCTCAATGCTTTTAACTTCAGAACGTTTGTTGGAGGGTAGAAAAATGACCGCGTCACCCACAGAGATTTTTCCAGATTCCACTTTACCGGCCACAATACGGCGGTCGTCGTTCTCTTCCGTAAATTTATATACGGCCTGAACCGGCATGCGGAAAGGCTGGTCTCCGAGTTTCTTTGCTTTCTCAAAAGTGTCCAGCATCCCGAGAACGCTCGGTCCTTTGTACCAGGACAATTTAGAGGAAGGCTGCGTCATGTTTTCACCTTCGCGCGCAGCAATGGGAATAAAGGCACGGGGTTCAAGCCCCACCTGTTTCAAAAATGCGCGGTAGGTGGTTTCAATGTCCCGGAAGACTTGTTCACTGTAACCAACCAGATCCATTTTGTTCACACAAACCGTGACCTGCCGGATCCCCAGCATGGAAAGCAGGTAACCGTGGCGTTTGGAGTTCTCGCGAATGCCTTCTTTGGCATCGATCACAAGAAGGGCGGCCTCGGCACGCGCGGCGCCGCTGATCATGTTTTTGAGAAATTCAATATGACCCGGCGCATCAATAATGATGTATTCACGCAGACTGCTTTTAAAAAAACACCTCGCCGTATCAATAGTGATTCCCTGGGACTGTTCATCCTTGAGGGCATCAAGAAGAAAAGCGTACTCAAAAGGTTTCGCGTTGCGCTCACAGTCGCGCTTGACGGATTCAAGCTTTCCCTGGGGCAAGGAACCCGTGTCTGCCAAAAGACGCCCGATCACCGTGCTTTTACCGTGATCCACATGACCAACAATCACGATATTCATTTTTTCCTGCTTTTGTTCAGCCAGAATAGGTTCGGAGCTCACATGTACCCCCCGCGGCGAAGAGTCTCAAGTCCGCCGCCATCCTCTTTGTCCTGGGCACGACCGGCACGCTCAGCAATATTTTTGAATTTGCCCGTTTTAAGCTCTTGAATGATCTCTTTGATATTCTTGGCTGTGGATTCCACGGGAAATGTGCAGGGGTAACAGCCAAGCGAGCGGTAGCGTTTCCCCTCACCCCGGTCAAAATAAAGAGAGGTCACCGGGATTTTTTCGCGTTCAATGTATTCCCAGATATCAAGCTCGGTCCAGTCCAGAAGCGGGTGAATGCGGATATGAGTTCCCGGAGCAAAGTCGGTTTTAAACTGATTCCAAAGTTCAGGGGGCTGATCCCCCACATCCCAGTCGTTACGCTTGTCCCGCGGTGAAAAATAGCGTTCCTTTGAGCGGCTGCCTTCCTCGTCAGCCCTGACGCCGACTATGACACCCGTATAGGGCTCGTTATTAGTGTCAGGGACATATTTCTTAAGTTTGTGATCAAGACGAAAACGGGTCCAGTTTCCGGAAAGGGTATTGCGGAGGGCGTCTGTTTTGAGAGCTTTGCAGCAGGACACGCGGTCCAGAGCACCATCAGGAAAAGTCTGTTTTGCTTTAAGCGCTTCCTGATTTTGACCATAAATCATATTGAGCCCCCATTCCAGAGCAAGCCGATCCCGATATTCAATCATTTCGGGGACTTTGTAGGCAGTGTCAATATGAACCAGCGGAAAGGGAACATGCCCGAAAAAGGCTTTCCGGGCCAGCCAAAGCAGAACCGTACTGTCCTTGCCAATGGACCAAAGCATGGCAAGATTCTTGAAGCTCGCATAAGCTTCGCGAAAGATATAGACAGACTGACTTTCCAGTTTATCCAGTTGGTTCATGGGGCTCCTCAAACTCCGGGGGGTAAGGCCGCGTAGTTTACCACACCTCTCTTGGAAAATTGAGGAAATTTTTACTTCTGGCGGGAGGGCTTGGGCGGGAGGCCTTCTTCGAGCTTAATGAAACGAAATCCCTTGGCCTCCAGCTCCGGCAAAGCTTCGCGAACACCTTCGAAGGTTTCCTTTTCGGGATGGTTCATATGGAGGATGACAATGCCGCCCGGCGAAAGGTTGAGCAAGGCAGACTTGACCTGATCCCGGGAGTATGTAGCGCCTTTGTCTCCCAAGACGTTGAATCCTGCTGTTTCATAACCCAAAAATTCTGCCACCTTGACCGCTGTCTCGTCATAATAGGCTGTCCCAGACCGGTAAAACCTGGGCTTGCGTCCCGTCAGCGCCTCGATTTTCCGTCCATTCACCTCTATTTCATCCACAAGCTCGGAAACATTTTTTGTACCCGCCAAACCATACACCGACTTACCTGTCACAGACGCAGGCCTGTGTAAAGTGCCATGATTTTCAATTTCAAAAAGAGGGTCTGCAGCAAGCGCTCGAAAGACTTCGGGGTTTTTATCAATCCAGCGGCCGTTGATAAAAAGCGTGGCGGGAATTTTCAGCGAGCGGAGAAATTCGATCAAATCCTTGTCGTAACCATCGCCTTCTGAACCGCAGGCGTCCAATGTGAGGGCCGCGATTTTTCCGGAGCCCTGAAGATGCTGGTGAACTCCAGAAACGTTTTCACCCCAAAGGCGCGGCTTTTCAGAGCCAAATCGGGCTTGGGCCTCCGCCTTGATTTTCTCAAGAGGAGCTTCCGCTGACAAAGCAGCCGGGAGATTGAGAAAAAAAAGAGCACTGAAAATGGCAAGGATTGAAGGCTTCATATTACAGGCTTCAACTTTCCGGCCTTTCGAAGAGCCTCTTCCACAGCCGGGACAAAGGCTTCGCCCGCTCTCCGGTAGCCTTCGACGTCGGGGTGAACATTGTCCGGTGAATGAGGAATAAATCCCGGCCTCTCCGGATCCTCCATGACACGGTATATATCACAGAAGACAATCCCCATTCCGCCGGCGAGGCTCTGAAGCTTTTCATTGAATTCGAGGATAAGCTCCTTCAAGGGCTGGGGCGCAACATTGAGCGGTGGGATCGAAGCAGAAACGGAAGCAATTCCTGCCTGACAGGCTTTCTGGAACATGGCCTTTAAATTCTGCAGCGGTTTCTGAAGGCCAAACCCCTGGTAAAGATCATTGGTGCCGGCCATCAGGATCATGCAGTCCGGACGGTTATCAAGAACATCGAAATCAAAACGCTGAAGAATCTGGTCTGTCCGCTGGCCGCGCATGCCGCGGTTTAAAATTTCCCAACCGGGCCGCAGCTCCCGCATCCAGTACGCGTATTGGCTGCGCTCATCCCCTTCTCCAGCCGGCGGCCTTTCGCGCGGCGAAAAAAAACCCGGCGTCCCTGCGGTCATAGAAGCGCCGATTCCGACAATGCGGAAAGAGTGCTTAAACTGCGTCACCCAAGATCCTCAAGCACTTCATCGAGCTCAATCCGGAGGCTGCCCAGGGTCGTTCTGATACCATCCACTTCGACTTCGGCGGAAATCAAATTTTCTCCGCCCTCATCACGAAATCCCACCTGAAGGTCCACAAGCCGGGCCTCCACCTCACGCGCTTTTTCGACATCTTCACTTCTAAAAAAGCCGCGGATCAAACCAAGTATCTCGGGAATTTCATGGGCATTTTTCAGCCCCTCGCGGGTTTCCAGTTTCTTACAGGCGATTTCAATTTCCTGAAGGCAGGCTACGACGCCCGCAAGTTCACGCTTCATCGTTTTTTCCTTTCAAATCTTTTTCGCTTTCAGGCGATTCGTTTTCAAATTTCATTTGCGGAAACTTCGAAAACAAAGAGGCTCCAGACATAACACTCACCACCCGGATTTTATAATGGAGCGTTTTACCCGCCATCGGGTGATTAAAATTCATGACAATACCGCTTTCCCGGATTTCCTGCACGCGCCCGACCTTGACCGTCCCATCCGGCTGTGTTTCCTGCAGAATCATTCCGGGCTTCAAGTCGCGCTGAGGTACTTCTGATTTCGGAATCTCTATCACGGCCTCATCACGGAAAGGTCCATAGGCTTCCTCTGGAGAAAGCTCAAACTCCAGCTCATCGCCTTCTTTATGCCCTTCGAGTTTTTTCTGAAACCCCGGAAGAACGCGGCCGTCTCCATGAACATAATAAAGAGGCGGGCGCCCCGCCGTGGATTCGACCACCTGCCCGCCAGAAGTGGCTGTGAATTCAACGCGAACACTTTTACCCGTCTCAATGACGTCTGGAGATTTTTTCATAAGTCTATTTTACTTTTTCCAGGGTTCTCATCAAGAACAGCTTCCAGATTTCTGCTCAGCGGTAGAATCAAAAGCACCGCCCCAAGGATCAGAGCGCCCCCGATGGACGTGAGCGCGTTGAGCTGTTCTCCGCCCACGGCCCAGCCTAACAGAACAGCGATCAAAGGGTTAACAAACGCATGCGTAGCCACAGACGACGCCGAACAGTATCTGAGGAGCCAGGCATAGGCAATAAACCCGGCAATCCCGCCGAACATAACCAGGTAGGCAAAAGCTAAGGCAGAAACTCCGGAAATGCGGGCAACTGAAAAAGCAGCGGCCTCTCCGGAAACAACAGCAAAGGCAAGAAGAAAGAGGCCGCCCCAGACAAGCTGCAGACTCAGCCACACAGGTTCCGGAAGATGCCGGCCCCGGTCACGGCACAAAAAAGATCCCAGGGACCAGAGAAACGCGGCCAACAGAAGCACACATGCGCCGGCCGGATCCACGGAAGCTGAAACGCCCTCAGGAAGCACGAGTATAAAAATGCCCGCCATGCCCGCGCTTATACCCAGCAGCCCCTGAAGGGGAATCCTTGTCCGGGACTTAACGTGTTCAAGAGCCGTCATCCAGAGGGGCACAGAGGCTGTCAGCAAGGAAGCGATTCCCGAGGGCACCTTCTGCTGCGCCCAGGCCAGCAGTCCCGTCCCGCAAGAGAGAATGAGGACTCCGGGAAGAGCTGCCTGAAAGATATCTTTTTTTGAGAGCCTGCCGCGGAATCCCGACAGCAAGCTTCCTGCACCCATCACAACACCGGCAAGGGTGAACTGCGTTCCCGCGAGAAGAAAAGGCGGCAGAGTTTCAAGCGCAGCTTTTCGGGCAAGAAATGTCCCGCCCCAAAAAACATAAATACAAAAAAAGGAGACAAGCAGTTTTGCCTGAAAAAAAAGGCCGCGGTTTTTAAAAAACATAACTCAGGCGATCTCGATCGCCACGGGACAATGATCGGAGCCCATAACGTGCGGAAGAATCCAGGCTCTCTTCAGGCGGGAGACCAGCGATTTGGAAAGGCAGAAGTAGTCAATGCGCCATCCGATGTTCCGGCTTCGGGCGTTTGACATAGGGCTCCACCAGGTGTAATGTCCGCCGTCTTTTTGAAAGACCCGGAAAGAGTCCACAAAACCTTGGGCCACAATGCGGTCAAACCCAGCCCTTTCTTCCGGAGTAAAGCCGTGGTTTTTTACATTGGTTTTTGGATTCGCCAAATCAATCTCGGTATGCGCCACGTTGAGGTCGCCGCAAAAAATAACAGGCTTTCTCTTCTCCAGCTTTTTCATATAGCCGAGAAAATCCACATCCCATTCCTTTGTCCGGTAAGGCAGCCGTTCAAGACCTCTCTTGGAATTTGGCGTATAAACATTGGTGAGATAAAAATCGGGGAATTCGGCGCAGATCACGCGCCCCTCTTTGTCGTGCTTCTCCTGGCCCAGGCCCATCGTCACTTTCAACGGCTTGACCTTAGAAAAAATGGCGGTTCCCGAATAACCTTTGCGTTCTGCGGAATTCCAGTATTGAACATACCCGGGCAGATCCAGGGTGACATCTTCAGGTCTCGCTTTGATTTCCTGAACACAAAGCACATCGGGTTTTTCTTTACGGACAAACTCCAGAAAGCCCTTCTTCAGAATTGAGCGGATCCCATTCACATTCCAGGAAATCAACTTCATGTCTTTTTCTTTCCGGTTTTGAACAGCTTGACTTCTCCGGCCTGATGATCCGGATGACGTCTGAGTTTGTGCCAGTGATAAGGTGCCAGAATGACTCCAACACAGCGCGGAGCACCGCAGCGGCAGGGGTATTCCTTGGATTCTTCCAGGTCATAATGATAATTGTAAGTGAGCTCCTCGCCTTTCCTGATCTTCCGCAAAGCGCATATCCAGATCCGGCCCCCGGCAATTTCTGTTTCACAGTTCGGCCTGCAGGAGTGGTTCAGGTAGCGTGCGATATTCAAGCCCAAAACATCGTACTTTTTGTTTAATTCAAAAAGATAAGGCGATTGGCTTTTCGCGGACTGAGCCTTGGTCAACAGGCGGCCCGTGTATTGCACGATGCGTTCTCCCCTGGCTATTTCTTCCACCGCAAAAACGCCGTGACGGTGAATGCCTGAACTCCCTCGCTTAATCTTTCTTTTCAATGTCTTTTCCCCCGGCCGAAGAATTTCTCCACGGCTCTGTTATAACCCATAACCATGCCGGGCTTCCGACCAGCATGACCGGCAATGCAAATATAAGAAACGGTTCCGCGCCCGGATATTGCTTCAAAAACCTCGCAGCCACACCGGCGTCGCCCAGCATGGCCCCGGCCCCGACATAAAAAAGCATCATCACAAGAGAGAGCGTAGAACAGGCTCCTATAATATGGAAAAAAAGAGGCTTGGGCTGGGTCATGAGAGTGTTAGCGGATAACCGTAAGACTTGATGTGTAACCGTGTATGTAATTTTTCTGATTCACCGGGCCGAACTCGCCGTTGGCAAAAAAACCAGCCAAAGGAAGGGGGCCTCTTGCGCCCTGAATGCGCTGAATATCGTGATTTTCGATACCGTAGAGATTCTTTCCCCGTCCCACACAGCTAACAAGAATCGCCCCTTCAGGCCTTGAGGCCTCACGGCCCGTCATCTTGCCGAGAAGCTGGCTCAAATCTTCATCCGAGCTGCGGGCATCACGAAGCTGAAATTGAACAGTCTGCCCCGGTTCGAGCATCGCCCCAATAGAAAGGGCGCCGTTCGTTTGGTCCACTCCTGTAATGTTACGAACCAGAAAATCTCCGCGGTGCAACTCTGTTCTCAATTCGTCCATGGCCAGGCCGACAAAAAGAGAATGCTGTGCCAATGCTTGATCTTCCTGGGAAAGCTTTTGATAAACAAGCCGGAAAACTTCAAGGGCCGGCTTGCCCGCAAGTTCGTAAAGTATATTTTGATCTGCTTTGGTCACCGCGTAAGATTCTCCGATGGGCCTGCAGCCTTGAGCCACGCAGATTTCAAATTCAATAGGCCCCTGCAGGGCAACTCCTGCTGCCCCCTCGTTTAGAAACTCTTCTCCGAGGGCAATCCAGCTCGGCTGACCCACCACATTCGCGCTCGCGAGACCTCCAATAAGAGGAGATTTCGGATACCCCTGATTGAACAAGTGAAGCATCTTCATGACGTCGCAGCTCACAGGATCCGCCAGGACGATAAAGTGGGGGCGCTCTGTCGGATAAAGGTCAAGGTGCTGAACCAGGGCTTCCCCGCTATTGAGCAGGTCCAGATCTGTGGGCGACAAGGAAAAGGGCACGGCTTTCACGCCGGGGAGATGCATGGCCATGGAAGCGAGTGCGGGTTCCATCTCCACTTCTTCCATGTCCCCGATGACACCGCTCGTGTTGCAGGCCAGAAGAACACCCGGCGAAACAAGTTCTCGGAAAACGCGCACAAGCTCCTGAGCGCTCTCCTCTGCATAAGTTTCAGAAAGAAAAAGGACTGCCAGATCGCAGCTCTTGCCCTGCAAGTCCTGAAGCGTCTTCGCAGCCAAGGCATGAATAGCCTTTAAGCCTTCTTTTTCGCGGGATAATGCGGATGAAAATATTTTTTCGCTCATTTCTGGATTATAACACAGCGGGCTTAAAAAAGAGAGGGGGCAGCGCTCAGGTTTTGGGGAAGAAAAGATGCCAGATGGTGCCCTGGCCAGGCTGCGTTGTCACAGTGATTTTTCCGCCGTGATTTTCCATAATCTGCTGGCAGACGGAAAGTCCGAGCCCTGTTCCCTTCCCTTCCGCCTTGGTTGTAACGAAGGGCTGAAACAAGTTTTTCAAAACCTCTTTGGGGATACCCGGTCCATTGTCTGCCAGATCAATGTACTGCCCGCTGGTATCTTCCCTCAGGCGTATCACCACGACCTTTTGGGCTTGCTCGCGGAGAGCGTCCCTCGAGTTATTCAAGAGGTTCATAACGACCTGGGAAATCTGTCCGGTGTCATGTTCATAAAGCGCGACCTCATCCAGCTGGGCCGTAAGCTGGATGTTCTGATACTGCAGCTCCCTTTTCAAAAGAAGAAGGGTGTCTTCGATGGTTTTTTTCAAGGACGCTGGTTTCCGGTCTGACTGGTTCTTCCGCGAAAAAGTCAGGATACCATTCAGGATCTGCTCGGCATTTGTCATGGTTTTAAAAATAACACCCATGTATTTTTGAATCCTCTCCGGCGACATGCCTGGCCTTGCGCAGCCTTCCACATGCAGCTTGATGGCATGGAGAATATTACGGAATTCATGTGCCATGCCCGAGGAAACCTGGCCAATCATCGCCATACGTGCTGAATGAATGAGCTGGGCCTGAGTCTTTTTCAGTTCTTCAAGGGCCGTAAAATATCGGAACGTCAGAATCCCCGTAAAGAGCACAGGAAGTGCGAGCCCCGGCACAGCAAGATCCAGCCATAGACTGTAGAAAAACAAAATGTAGGCGAGGAAACAATACCCGGCACCCAGCCCCAAAAGAAGCATGCCTGCCTGAGCCAGAGGCAGGAACATCAGCCCCAGAATCACGGCAAGACCGAGAACAAGAAGCAGAAGCCCGGTTACAGCGCAGGGCACACGCCGGAGGTAGCGCCCCTCAATCACATTAGCCAGCGCCTGTGCGCGGACATAAATGCCCGGCTGATTCTGACCAAAGGGTGTTGCGTAGGAATCCCCCAGAGAAAGCGCCGTTTTTCCGACAAGAACGATTTTGTTTTTCATGGCCCGCATCATGATCTTTTCCTGATCAGGTGCGAGAAGGGTGTCATGGTAGAGCACCTGGATAAAGGAATAACTCCTGAGCGGCGGCTTCTCGGAACCATAGTAATCCACCCACAGATCGCCTTCCGGGGTCACGGGAATCACGCGGCGGGTCTTTGCATCTTTTTCAAGGATCACTGCAGACGGCGTCACCTTCACCTGCCTGGGTTCAATCCCATAAAAACGCATGAGAAGAAGAAGGTCAAGGGACGGGTAAACCTGACCATGGAAAAGACCCAGCAAACGGACTTTCCTCGTCGCCCCGTGAACATCGCGCGGCAGATTCGAAAAACCGAGCGATGTCACCTGTGAGAGCTTTAAAAAAGGCAGCGAGACTTTATCAAAAGATTCCAGGTGCGAAGGCAGCCCTCCCGAAACAGGTAAGGCAAAACTTCTTAACCTCTTTTCTTTTTCCGGGTCTTTTTCGTATCGCGACAGATACCCCTTTTCAAAAAAGTACCCGAGGACAATTTTTCCTCCCATTTCGCCCGCGCGGTAAACAAAGGAGGTGTCCCCGGGTTCGTCCTTCGGGTTCTCGCCTTCAAAAAGGTAATCATAGCCGATCAGTGCCGGACGGATCTCATCGCGGTCCAGCGAATAAAGAAAATCCGCATGGCGGCCGCGCGGCCAGGGCCAAGGGCCTGATTGCGGATGATCCAGACTCATTTCGTCGATCTTAACAAGAGTGATTCCTTCGGGAAAATGCCGTTCGCCGCGGATTTTAAAACGCAGATCCAGCAGGAAGTATTCGAGCGGATCAAAAGCGCGGCTGGCGCCGAGAAAGGCCATGGCCAGGAGGAGCGCAAGTCCGATAAAAAATTCGGCCCGGCGGTTTTTGTCTTTTATGAAGTCAGAGAAGGGCATAGTGTTTTATTTATCGGCAGGCTTCGGCATCATCCGCACGTCCACTCCGGCGGGAAGATACGGCTGAAACTCAAGGAGGTGCTGTTTCAAGGCAGGAACCTCATCCGGTGAAAGCGCGTAAAAGGAAATCTCCGGATTCAAACAAGCCACACAGTGCGAAACAGCCCAGGTTCCCACCTTGACAGCCCCCTCAGGAAGCACTGATCTAAAATATTTTTCATACACCACCGCAACTTTTGCCTTCTGCGCCCGGGCCAGATTTTCATGAAGGCTTTTCGGGGATTCAGGCGGCGCCTGTCTTCGAAGATGCCGGAGGTTAGCTTCGAACTGCCAATCTAAAACCTCCTTGGTTCCCAACCCAAAAAGGTCAATTACCCGCACCCCTGAAAAATAGCTTACAGCTCCGACATCGTTCACCAAGACGCTTTCGCCGCGATAATACCCCCCTAGAAAATGCGCCATCTGGATCTGCTGATCATAAATGTTTCTTGATGCAGCGGGTATTTCCGAGCATGCCTTGATTCCCCGGAAAGCTGCCGGAGAAAGCAAAAGGAGCAGCATCAAAAAATTTACCGGCTTTCGAATCCAGGAGACTTCCGCATGGACCTGCCCGGCGAGCACGAGAAAACCAAGCCCTATCAAGTAAGCCTCATAGCGGTAAAACCACCCGATTCCCGCAAAGGCAAGATGCAGCACTCCCCCGCATAAAAAAGTTACTGTGTAAAAATTTAAAGCACATGGCCGCTTACCCGCGCCAAGGATCCATCGCCGGATCTCAAAAAAAAGAACTCCCGAGATCAGCGAGACAAGCGGCAGTGCTTCACGTAAGCGCTTCGCGCTGTCTCCGCTCCAGACTCCGATTCCCTTCAAAAGAAAAGGTGCGGGGAGAAAAGGCCAGCCCTGGGAAAGGTTCCAGGCTCCATAAAGAAGAAATGGCAGCAAGGACGTGAACACAAGACTTAACGCCAGCGTCCGGCGTTTATGGAGAAACAAATAAAGCGCAGCGCCGGACACAATAAACACAGTTTCAGGCCGGACTGCGGCGGTAAGAAATGCACACGGAATCAAAAGGAGCGATGAAGCTTCTTTCTTGAGAGCTGCCAGATGGAGGAATGCCAGCAGCAATGCCAGGTGAAGGGTATGCTCCATCCCTGTAGAGACGAGTACGGGAAGCGGGACAGAAAAAAGAAAACCGAGGAGGGCGGCGAAAGACTTTATCCCCTGCACAGCAAAGCCGCTCAGCGTTTTCTGTGCCATCACAAGACATGCAAACGCTGCAGCGAGATTCAAAAACAAAGGGGTTGTCTCCCGAACCCCGGCAAGAAGATCCGCCAAAGCAAGAAGGCATACCCACAAAGGAGAGGAAGAGCTCGAGCTGTAAGTTCCGGCATTGATTCCGGGAAGCCCTGTCGACACCCAATGCCGGGCCATGGCCATGTGGATGTAAGGATCATCCAGGGTAAAAATCCACCGGCCGCCCGTTCCGGCAAGGATGAAGCAATACCCCGCAAAAAATAAAGCTGCAGCAAAAAAAAGGCTGGCATAAAGAGGCCAGCCTTGAACCCGGGGTCCGTTTTCTGCAATCTTTTCTTCGGCTGACAAGCCTTATTCCCTTTTCTTCCGGTCTTCTTCCGGAAAAGGTTTAAGCGCACGGAACAGACATTTCGGCGTATCGATGATTTTAATATACCCTTCCGCTTCCCAGTTTTTCAGCGTCTCAAGAAAATCAGCATCCCGGATATCGGCCCCATAACCCATCACAATAAAGACGTCCTTGGGAGTCCAGTCAAAGGCATCGTTCGCAAAATGTTTATTCACCACCTTGCGGAGATCTTTCAACCCCTCCCAAAGAGTTTTTTCAGCCCCGTGCCGGCGCTTGGCGCTGGTCAGCTGCCGCATCGTACGCTTATATTCGTTTTTCATGTTCCGCTCCTTATTGCAGGGGAAAAAATTTCCGCGTCTGCATGATTTAAAATTTCCGAATTATTCGGCTGAATCAGAATCCTTCTCCCCTGCTGCGTGCCGATCCAGCGGAGCCTTGACCAGACTTTCAGGAAAAGCTCTGTCTTAAATTGCCCCAGAGGAACAAATCCGTTCCCAGTCCAGGCCCGATGGCCTCGCCCGGTCAAAAGGCCATCCAGAATTTCGGCCCCGGCAGCAGTCCGGGCATCTGCAAGACGTGCTAGTTCGAGGGCATGTGCCAGCGTAATCTCTGCGGCGCTAAAGGAAAGGCCTTTGAGGAAGTCCAAAATACGGGTCGTGACAAAAAGAGTGTAAATATCCTGGCGGCTGAAGCCCGGCGTCTCAATCGCCATGGCTGTAAGACGGGAAAGAAAAACGTCCGTTTCGGATGCTGCGGGGAAGTCCTTGGCTATGGGAGAATTGGGCGTAAGGTAAAACATGGAAGCACCCAGCAAGACCGGCTGCTCTGCTCCAAACGCAAGGGTCTGTATCATGGACTCGAGACTCTCGGAAGGCAAACCCAGAATTTGGTATGACACGATTTTAAACCCAAGCTCTGAGGCCCGGGAAACGACTTCCAGATATTTTTTCAGCGTATGCGGCCTTTTGGTCGTCTCGCGGACCACAAGATCCGAGGTCACAAGCGCCAGATTGAGATGGGTAAAACCCGCCGCCCTCATCAGCGCGAGCATTTCATCATCCAGACTCAAGTAAGAAATTCCGTTCATGGCCACAAACTGAACATCCTTGTCCGGGAATTCGGCGATTAAGAGACGGCACAATTCTTTCATTTCATCTTTGTAGAAAGTCAGATTGTCATCTTCGAAATCAAAAACACGAATACCGTCCTTGTACCGGCTCCGGATTTCATTCAAGACATGCCCGACAGAACGGCGCCGGTAGCTGAAACCGAATGTTTTATGCACGGAACAAAAGGTGCAGCGGTGCGGGCAGCTCCGCGAAGTAATCACAAAACTCATCGGTTTTTTTTCAAAGGTGTAATCTACGGGGGCAAAACCGCTCAAATCAGGAGCGGGAATTTCTTCAATGGGGAAATTCTCACCGGGTTCATTAAGAACAACGCGGCCGCCCTGCTTAAAACCAAGCCCCGGGATCTTTTCCCAGCCAGTTCCTGAGTTCCACGCTTTGAGAAATTCCACAAAAGCCTTCTCTCCTTCTCCGGTGATTACAAAATCAACACAGGAGTGAGAAAGCATTTGCCCGGGCATCGCAGAAACATGAGAACCGCCCAGCATCACCGGCGCGGGCGAAACCTTTTTAACAATTTCCGCAACGCGAAGGGCCTCGCGATAATAAGGAGAAAAAAGAGAGGAAATTCCTACGAAGTCTGCTTTTTCAGCAGCGATCTCTTCGGCAATGGTTTCGAAATCGGCCCCAAAATGATAGTAATGGAAGAAAGTTGAGAATGGGCTTTTGTCCGGTGCGGAATAATATTCTCTAAGATAGGCCAGCTCCCGGGGGACAGGAATAGTTCTGCGGCCCCAGCCATGATGGAAATCCCGGATTACAACTTGAATGTCCGGCAGATGCTTGCGGACCGCAGCCTTAAGGTATGCAAGACCGATGGGTTGAAGACGGATATCCGTATCATAAAAATCCTGAATGGGCGGCTGGATTAAAAGAATCTTCATGCCTGCATTATACCATCGTATCTTTAAGGAGTGCTCTCAGAAGACGGCTTCTCATCTTTTAAAAAAGAATCAAGGCGTTCTCCGGCTGTTTTACGGATACGTTCCGAAAAGCCCTGCAAAACATCCCGCAAGTTTTTCTCTTTCCATTCAAAAGGTGACGGCGTAAGGCTGGACAGCCAGGCGTCCTCTTTTAAATGCCGGGCCCAAACAGCCGTACCCCGGAAACCAAAGGGCCCAGGAACAGGAAACGGCGTTTGTGAAATTTCAGCTCCGGGAGCCGGAGATCCCCCGGGTTTCATCTCCTGGCTTTGCGCCTGCTGAAGAGCGGAGAGCACATCACTTCCTTTTCTCCCCCATAAACTCAAAAGCAAAAGCGGGTCTTCCTCAAAGCGATCCGCAAACAAAAGCCATACCCAAAAAGCATGCCGGCAGAGCTCTTGAGAATCGTCATGAGCTGAACACTGGATCTTGAATTCGCGCAGGGAGCGTGGAAATACGCGGGCCCCAAACTTTTCAAAAACACGTTCCATCCCCTCCGGCCACTCACGCGCGGAGAGCCCCGCAGCCCAGACAGACTCCTTCGAAAGCTCCCGGACAATTTTTCCCCAAATCTCTCCAGATAAGGGTTCACGGACAAGCTTTATAAAACACGGCTTTTGCTTCCCCTGAACCATCTTGGCTTTTACAACCCCGGGTTCCACGTCAATAAATTCAACCTTCACTTTGCGCAGGCTGTGGCGGAGCGAGGCAGCGCTGTCGGCCGCTTCCAGGGTTAACGGGTGAAGCCATTTTTGTGTCCACGGTTTCAGATTCATGGGTTCACTCCGCCGCCGCATCTGAATCAAGTGTCAGAACCTCACGAAGTTCTTCGTCGGAAATCTCCGTAAGAAACTCCTCTCCGGTGGTGATCACAGCTTCTGCCAAAGCCTTCTTTCGTTCAATCAGCAAGTCGATTTTCTCTTCCAGTGTCCCCGCACTCAAAAGCTTATGGACCTGAACATCCCGGGTCTGCCCAATCCGATAAGCCCGGTCCGTGGCCTGATCTTCCACGGCGGGATTCCACCAGCGGTCGTAATGGAAAACATGGTTCGCGGCCGTTAGGTTAAGACCAGATCCTCCGGCCTTCACGGAAAGAATGAGTACGGGGGGAGATTTGGGGTCCCGCTGAAATTTGTGAACGAGATCGTCGCGGTCTTTCATCGCTAGTCCTCCGTGAAGGAAAAGCGCCGGCATCCCCGCCGTGTCTTTCAAAAAGTTTTCAATGAGGTGCCCCATCTGCACATACTGTGTAAACACCAGCGCCTTTCCGCCTTCTTCGACTGCTTCTTCCAGCATCTCCTGAAGGCGGTTCAGCTTGCCGGATCGTCCTGGAAGAGTGCTGCCATCGTCCGCATAATGTGCCGGGTGATTGCAAACCTGTTTCAGTTTCGTGATCGCAGAAAAAACAAGTCCTTTACGCTGAATGCCGGTGGCTTCACGGATTTTGGTCATCATTTCTTCCATGACAATCTGGTAAAGCGACGCTTGCTCGCGCGTGAGATTGCAGTAAACTTTCATTTCCATTTTTTCCGGCAAGTCCTGAATGATGGACCGGTCGGTTTTCAGTCTCCGTAAAATAAAAGGCGACATGCGGCGTTTCAGAACATCCAGCCTTTCGGGGTCAAGCCTCTTTTCGATCGGATTCTGGAATTTCAGCCGGAACGATTCAAACGAACCCAGGTAGCCGGGATTAAGAAAATCAAAAAGCGACCAGAGTTCTGTCAGACGATTTTCAACCGGAGTCCCGGTAAGCGCGATCCGCGAGCAGGCACGGAAGGTTTTAACGGCCCTCGTCTGGAGCGCGTTTTCATTTTTGATATTCTGGGCCTCATCAAGCACAAGCAGGCCCCAGTCTGCAGCGGCCAGTGCAGACTGGTCGCGGTAAACAAGGGAATAAGTTGTTATGACAACGTCTGCTTTGCCTGCCTCTTCCAGAAATTTTTCTCCGCTCAGCCTTTCCCCGCCGTGATGGACAAACACTTTTAGGCCGGGCGCAAAGCGCATGATTTCGCGTTTCCAGTTTCCGACGATCGACATCGGGCAGACCAGAAGAAAAGGGGGCCGGATCCCCTGCTCTTTTTCCTTGAGGTGAAGCAGAAGAGCAATCAGCTCAACGGTCTTGCCAAGCCCCATGTCATCCGCCAGACAGGCGCCCAATCCCCAGCTTGAAAGAAAAGCCAGCCAGGCTAGCCCCCGTTTTTGGTAGGGACGTAATTTTCCATGAAAAGACGCGGGCACTTCAACCGCGCTTATCTCCATCCCCCCGGTCAGCTGGTTAAGCCACGACTCCACCCACCCTTCACCTCGGATTTCCGAAACGGGGAGTCCTGTTTCGCTTACATCTCCATCCATAGCCAAACGAAGAGCATCACCCACAGACATCTTTTTTTCCGGTGACGACAAACCGGCATCAAAATAGCGGAGAAGGTTATCGATTTCCTGAAGCCGAAGCTCTACCCACTCGCCATTAATTTTAAGAAACGGCGTCTTGAGGCGGACGGATTCCTCAAACTCGGATAAACCCATCACCTCGCCGCCAAGCAAAACCTCCCAGTCATAATCAAGGAGGGCCTGAAGTCCGGAAACGCCGCCTTCTGAAAAAAGCTTGGGAGAAACATCCCTCTGAATTTTGGACGGAGGTTTAAGGCGTAGGCGCAGGCTCACGCGTTTCTTTTTCTGATGCCACCAATCGGGAACCAGAATGCCCCAGCCTTTTGTTTTAAAGAGCGCTGCGGCTTGCGTTAAAAACAGATAGGCATCGCGGCCGGACAACAGCGCCTCTGACGGAGACCTTTCCCCCAAAGCAAGGGCCAGCGGAGGAAAAAGAGCAGCCGCGCGAGCAAGATCCGCCAGAAGCATCTCCTCAGGCTTGCGCAGCCCTTGCCGGACCATCAGCGAGAGGGCCGCGGGATCACGCAGCCAAACAGCCGATGCCGGAATCACAAGGCTGCGGTCATCGAGTGACTGCAGCCCGAATTCCAGACGCCATTTTCCTTCGTGAGCCGCAGGCTCAATCAGCCGGAATGCGGTCCGGAACACCTTTCCGCCTTCTATTCCCAGCCAGGCTTGAAGCTGTTTCTCAAAGGCCTCCAGCTCCGTTTTCGGGCCGCTGATCAAACGCCGGGACTTTCCTTTCCCGCAAACAGAACCAAGGGCCTGCAGCCATTGTTCAGGCCAGGATGCAAAAAACAGCTCTTCGTTCAAGCCCCCATGGCACCGTACCCAGGCATCCGCACAAGATTCCATAAAATGCCTTAAAAAAACCGCGGGATTCATGGCCGTTGATAAATTTCCTGCGAGTTCCGCCGGAATTTTTTTTGCGAACTCTTCAAGCCGGCTTTCTTCCTCATCCAGAAACCGGAGTCTCCAAAAGGCTGTCAGTGAAACCGACGCTTCCTTCTCCACACGCCGGAACTCCGGAGAAAAAGCTCCCCGCTCTAAAAGAGCAAGCGTCCACGCAGCCGCTTCGCGAAGAAAGTCGAGCGATTCAGATGCCTTCATTCCGCTCTGATTAAAATTTCCCTGCGCTAAAAGATCCAGCACATCGGAGGTTTCAAATCCCAGCGCATCCACCTGCCAGTTCCCGCCTGTCTCCCCGCTGTGAAGACTTTGAAGACGGATCTGTTCATAGGCTGCTTTTTCAAGCCAGGGAAAAGGCTCCGGGAAAAAACCCGGAAGAACCGCATGCCCGGCGGAAAAGGGATGCGCTTCCTTTTTGCTTTTTTTAGAGGCTTGGATCGCGCGAAAGCGCTTTTGGGGAGTTTCCATCCAGAGATAAAAGCGGCCTGAGGGAACGCCTCCGGCTTCGGGAGGCAAAGGCTTCCAGAATGCATGCAGGCAAAGGGCCTTGGGGACAGACGCGAGATTTTTCATTCGTCAAGAAGCCTGCGGAGAATCCGATCCCAGGCTTCAGCATCATACTCAGCGCGTTCGGAGGGAAGTCCGAATTCATGAATCATGTATTCTTTCCATGATTTAAAGGGCGTTTGAAGGACTTGATTGTAAAAGGGAAAAGTCTTTTTTTCTTTTTCCTTCTTCCATTCCTCCCCTGCATCAAGAGACTCACGGATTTCACGGCGGCTATCCGGACCGAGGCCTTCAAGACGTGCGCGGTTCTCATAAAGCCAGCGCAGGATGTCCCGGAGCCGCTGAATCTGATTGACCTGCTTGAGCGTTTCCTGCAGCCGCCTTAACTCAGCAAGAAAACGCGTCAGTTCGGTAAGCTTGCGGAGCTCATCAGGTGTCATACCGGGTCCTCCGTCTTTATTTCGCAGCCCGTGAGAATACCGCGCAATCTTTCGCGGTTTTGAATAAAAAGGTCTTCCTTCAGAACCGGTTGAGAAACTCCCAGAACAGCCGAAGGAACTTCAACATCCACCCACGAACGGCAGCCCGCATACGCTGGCAGATCCTCAATTTCAAAGGCAGGATTCAAACGATAGACACGCACAAGGAGGACATAAAGCCCCGGCTGATCCCCCCAATCAAACTTTTTCCGGATCCCTTCAGACGACGCTGCATGAAAATCTGAAAGCTTATCAACGCTAGCCCACGAGTTCGTAAACCAGGCTTCTTCGAGTTTGGCCTGGTACTCCAGACGGATTTTGCCAGATATTTTTCCCGAAGCCTGGGAAACAGAAAGCCAATACTGCCCGCGAGGGTTTAAATCCTTCAACTCCTGATGTTCGAACGTTGGGAAAAGAAAAAAACTTTTGTTTCGGATTTCGAAAATCCGGTTCTTTTCATGAATACCGCCCTTGCGCAGGATGATGCACTGCTCCCCGCTCCCCAGCGCCCGGACCACAGAATCCCATTCCTTAAAAGCAGCAGCTTTCATCATTCTCCAATAATTTTGACCAGCACACGCTTCTTGCGCATGCCGTCAAACTCAGCATAAAAAATCTGCTCCCAGGGGCCGAAATCAAACTGCCCCTTGGTGACAGCCACCACAACCTCACGCCCGAAAAGCTGGCGTTTGAGATGTGCATCTCCATTGTCTTCACCCGTCTGATGATGCCTGTATTTGTCAGGGTCATACGGTGCGACGGTTTCAAGAAATTCATCGAAATCACGGATGAGTCCGGACTCATCATCGTTAATGTAGACACTCGCCGTAATATGCATGGCGTTGACAAGGCAAAGCCCTTCCTGGATACCGCTTTTCTTGAGTGCTGCCGCCACCTGGGGGGTGATGTTCAAATATTCGCGCCGCTTGGATGTCTGAAACCAAAGGTGTTCGGTATAGGCTTTCATAAGGACTCCTGAAGTGATGCGGGATTATAACGGATTTGGGGAGGAAGAGAAAAGCTTGTTACGCGGCAGCGGGACCTGCTTTTTGAAGCAGATCCCGGAAGGAACCTCCTGCTGTCTCAAAGTTTTTCCGGAACATGGCTGCCAGTTCAAGTGCCTTGGTATGATAAGCTGCGGCATCGGGCCAGCTTCGCTCGGGATCGAGAACATTATCCGGGCACCCCGGACAAGACATCGGCATCTGGACGCCAAAAACAGGATGGGTTTTCATCGGGGCTTCAGCCAAGCTTCCATCCAGAATTGCGCGGACAATTGCACGAGTCAGACTAATGGGCATTCTTTTTCCTGTGCCATAAGCCCCGCCGCTCCATCCGGTATTCACAAGCCAGACCTTCACCTGATGGCGCACGATTTTTTCTCCCAGAAGCTTGGCATAATCCGATGGGGGCAGCGGCATAAAAGGTTCGCCGAAGCAGGCGCTGAAGGTGGCCTGAGGCTCCTTGATTCCGGACTCTGTTCCCGCGACTTTCGCGGTATAACCCGAAAGAAAATGAAACATAGCCTGGTCGGGCGTCAGCCTTGCAACCGGAGGCAGAACTCCGAAGGCATCACAGGTCAGCATCAAAATATTTTTGGGATGGCCGCCTCTCCCGGAAGCCGTCATGTTAGGAATAAAACGGATGGGGTAAGAAGCCCGGGTGTTCTCTGAAAGACGGTCATCCTCCAGATGAATCTGGCGCGTCGCGGAATCCATAACAACATTTTCGAGCAGTGTCCCGAAACGGTGAACAGCTTCATGGATTTCCGGCTCCCCTTCTTTTGAGAGTCGGATCACTTTTGCATAGCAGCCGCCTTCAAAATTAAAAATTCCTTCATCACTCCAACCGTGCTCATCATCACCAATCAGCGTACGTTCCGGGACAGCAGACAAGGTCGTCTTGCCGGTTCCGGACAGCCCAAAGAAAATGCAAAGGTCATCCGGACTTGCGCCATAATTCGCGGAGCAATGCATAGGCATCACACCCTTCTGCGGAAGAAGATAATTCATAAGCGTAAAAACAGATTTTTTAACCTCTCCCAAATAAGCGGTTCCTCCGATGAGGATCATCTTCTTGGCAAGATGAATCAAAATAAACGCTTCAGAGCGCGTGTTGTCGCGGGAAGGTTCTGCCTTGAAATGCGGCGCATGAAGAATGGTATATTCCGTAATTTCTTCCGGTTGAGAAGTGAGGAACATGGTCTGCGCAAAAAGCGCCGCTGCGGGCGATTCTGAAATAACACGCAGGGAGACACGGTACTTGGGGTCGGCCCCGGCGGCGCAGTCCTGGACAAAAAGCTCACGGGTTGCCAGATAAGCACAAACTCTTACTTGCAGCTCGTCAAAGGCTTGCGGGTCAAAAGGCTTGTTGACTTTCCCCCAACCGATAAAATCCTGGCTGGAGGGTTCTCGAACAAAAAATTTGTCATTAGGAAGGCGCCCGGTATAGGGCGATGTTTCGATAAGAAGCGCACCCTCCCGGGTCATCCGCCCTTCTCTTCGGGAGAGAGACTCTTCATAAAGGCGTGCGGCCGCAGCATTGCGAAAGAACTTAGGGGCCGATTTGAATCCGATCAGCTGCCATTCCTCTAGCGGAATGTTCACAACCCCTCCATTTTCATCTCTGTTGAAAGTATACACGCCCCGGCTTCTTTAATATAACGTCGCTCTGGCAGGGCGTCTTAAGAATGGGTGGGTTGGGGGGTCTGCTATCGGAGGAGCTGTTCAAAACGAACTCGATCCTTAATCAGGATCTGGTGCGTCA
>CAYRBY010000004.1:64379-69822 GCA_964422635.1 uncultured bacterium | reverse complement strand
GCACGGGGGAGACACAGCTGCAGCTCCAGGTCCATAATCAGTCCGTTGTAAGGCCGCAGGTCACGATTACCTCCCACCAGAACGGACAGACAGTTTCCGGGACGATTTCGCTTCAGACTTTGGTTTCTCAGGGAGATTTGCCCGTTTCCTCCGTCAAACTTTTCGTCGACGGTGCGGAAAAAGGATCCCTCGCGTACAATGCCTCGCTCCAGAAGTACACGTTCAGCTTCGATACAAACACCGCGGCGAACGGGAGACATGTCTTCCTCATCGCGGCGCGCGACAGCCAGGGCAATGAGACCTTACGGGAAATCAGTCTCGATATCCAGAACGCTCATGACGATTCGGCTCCGGCCTGGATGACTCAATACCTCGCGGAGGTGAAGACGGCCTTCGACCAAGCTTACGGCGCCGGTCAATACACCGTGAGCAGCAGCGCGGCCGCCTCAGCAGGCCGCTTTCGGATCGAGGCAGGCAGAGCAGGCGGCCAGCTTCCGCGCATGAGCTGGGAAATCCAGAGGGACGCCGCCGGTAATGCCGCGATGACGGTCGGCAGCGCGGCGGTATCGTACCGGAATACTGCGAACAACGCTGAAAGCCCGCTCTCTGCGGCGGCCGCGTCAGGCCTGCATGCCGCACTTTCGGTGTCCGGTTCGGCGCATTATGAGCCGTTCGTCGCCATGGCCCGCCTTGAGCTCTTCACCGCGAACACGGCGCAGGAAATTTACCGCTTCACCGATACCGCGGACGATGCGAAACTCATGCTGTATCGTTCCGCGAATAGCTTCCGGCTCGAAAAGGACAACCGGCACTACGCCGGTATTTTTGCGTCCGCCATCGAGAATGATACCTCGCAGCTCAACGTTGTTCTGACCGCTACGGCGATCGACTGGGATTCACCGAATCCTTCCAGATACGCCTACGAAATAAAGCGGATAGGGGACGCTCCTTCCGGCACGCCTCTTATCACCTTCGAGATCCATTCGAACGGCGGCACAGCGTCGATACCGGCAGGTACGGTCGTCCATCCCGAAGCTGATCCGGCGCTGAACGGTATCCTTTACCAGGCCTTCCGTCAAAA
Organism: uncultured bacterium; assembly: GCA_964422635.1. Taxonomy (GTDB): domain Bacteria; phylum Omnitrophota; class Omnitrophia; order Omnitrophales; family Aquincolibacteriaceae; genus ZLKRG04. Next base: position 68,741 of record CAYRBY010000004.1, on the reverse strand, counting down.
GGCCGCGTCATCCAACTTTGCGGCAGGACGCGACGCGGCTAAAGCGATCGCCTACTTCCTTGAATCGAGACCCTATCAGATTTTTGCGGAACCTTCCGCCGCGAATCCTTCTGTGCTGAGGCCCGTTTGGCTCGAAGGGAAGCTGTGGAGCCTGACACGGCAGGCAGACGGGCAGTACGCTTGGAGCCCAATGACTCTTTCGCTTACGGAGCACGCCGATCTGATCCGGAAGTACCTTGATCGCGGGGCCTATCACTCCAACGGCGCGGCCATTCAGTTTCAGGTCGAAACCAATCTCCAGAACGGGTTCGTGAAAATCACACGCACGACCTCGGCAGGAAATTTCACAATGACCGATACGCTGGAATACACCTATATTCAGCCGTCCGAAGCAATGCGTACGGATCTTCTTGGCGGAATCGTGCCTGGCAGTTTGAAGCTCCAGTACAGTTATCCTGTCTTCGACGCCGCTGGCACCGTTACGAAATACTACCAGAAGACCTATGGAGAGAGACTTCTCGATCTTGTCTCCGACATCGCTACGAACCGGCACGTGCCGAACGGCCTAGTAGGGCTTGCTTTTCTGTATTTGGTAGACGATATGGCGGAGAATCCGGATTCATTCACAGTCCGTCTGAATATGGGAAAAGAATCCAGAGACAGGGATCTTTCGATCGCGGATGAATGGAGAGTGAAGGGCTACAACACTGCAACGGTTCCCTTCAAACCGTCGATCGAGAAAACGTGGGCGATTTACGCCGCGAATTACGCGAAGGCCTTCCAGTCGATGGTGAACTCCGACAGCGTGAATGTCCGCGTAGTCGATGATCAGGAGGGAGTCCTCGAAGTGGAATTCGCGAACGCCGATCCTGCTTATTATTCGATGCGCAAACTGGTCTTCCGGCTCGCCTGGAACGGAACCCGGTTCGACTTTGATCCAGATTCAATCCACACTTGGTGGAAGGGGTGGAATCAAGCGCTATCAGGTCTAGGAGGGGAACGCGACCTTGCCGAGCCACTGCCTTGGCGGTCGAACTATCCCGCTCCCGAAGAATTCCTTAAGGCGGGCGTGACGCTCGTACTCAATAACGGAAGCTACTCGCAGATGGTAAGCCGTATGGCCAATTCCACTCAGCTCCAAGACAATCTGCGGACGTACCAACCGCCTCATTCCTACCTTAATGTCAGTTACAGGAACCCGAACGGAAAATCCTATAAGGTGTATTGGTGCGGAGCGGTAGGGACGGGGCAAATCCCTGACGGTCTGTGCCAGGGCAGCGCACAGTTTGCTGTCCAGGAATTTGTGTCAGCGACCGCTTCGACAGGCAGTTCGGCTTCCGACGACGGCAATTCCGTTTCTTCCAGCGGGGGAGACACGGGTTCGAGCCAAGCAAGCGGAAGCGCATCCTCAAGCAAGCCGGCCGCGTCTTCGGGCGCGGTAAGCGCAGCTTCCAATTCAGGCAGCGGCTCGTCAGCTCCCGTTATGGCCCCTGTCACAAAAATCAGCGCTACGAGCTCAAGCGGGCCTGGACTTGCTGCCCCGGTAACGCAGAGCGTCAAAACTGTCACCTCCGGCGGCATAAGCAGCAACTCCTCATCGAACGCCTCAACAGGAGGGGGGATCACCGCCGGTTCTAATTCAGCTTCGATGAAAGCGGTCTTAAGCAGTACGCAGGCGACAACGGGATCAAGCGCAGGCTCCGTTCAGCCGCGCAGCACAGGCACAGCAGCTTCCACGCGGCCGGTCCCGATCGTGATTACGCCCCTGGGCACAGCAACAGCACAAAAGCAATCAGAACCCGCAGCACTGAACGCATCCTCTTCGGCTATCGACAGCACCACGGGGACTTCCAATTCCGCACAACAGCAAAGCAAAGCGGCCGGAGAAACAGCCGCAGAAGAAACGGCTGGAAATCCTTCTGGATTGCCTTCCGCACTCCAGGTATCCGCCGTTCCGCCGGAAACGCCAACTGCTGCACCCGGAGGCCTTCTCACAGGCGCAACTTCACAAACTTTCACGGATTACGCTTTGCCTAATACCATGGCGCAGCAATTCAACCTTACCAAGAACACAACCTCTCTGGGTGTTAACGCAGCGAATCCGAATATGAATCTGAATGTTCAGAAAAACACGTCCGCAAGCGTCGTCGCGCAGGCAAAGAACATGCAGTCGTCTTCAAGTCTCTCGGCAGCAACGGCTTCGTACGTGATGCAGCTGGCAAAAAAACTCAAAATCGTTGGGGCAGACAGCGGCTCATCCAGCGCAAGCGGTAACTGATCGTGGGATTTGAAAGCATGAGAATTATTTCCGCCTAACCGCGCTTGGGTCTATTGGAAAGAAAGCCGATAAAGTTTTTACATGACGAATTTCTGCACACATCCAGCACAGCCGGAAAATCCCCCTCAAGAAAATCTCTTCTGGATTGACCTCTGCCGAGCGCTGGTTATGTTTGGCGTTATCATCATCCACACCTCCGCTGACGTGATAACTGAATGGGGAAGATTTCCTGACAGCTGGTGGTGGGCGGCCAATCTCTACGACTCGCTTGTCAGGGGCTGCGTGCCGGTGTTTGTCATGCTGAGCGGCGCACTCCTTTTAGGAAAACAGGAAGATTACAAAAGTTTTTTCCTGAAGCGTTTTCAGAGGATTGCCATTCCTTTTGCGGCATGGATCCTCATTTACCTTATCTGGAAAAAGCTTTTCATCCAGACAGACCTCACATTCCCGGAGGCCATGAGCCAGGCCGCAGGGGACGGGGTTCACTTTCATCTGTGGTTCCTTTATATGATCACGGGCCTTTATCTCATTACTCCCGTTATTAGAATCGTAACCCAGCATGCGTCGCGCCTTGACCTCAGCTGGTTTCTGGCCCTGTGGTTCACGGTATCCAGCCTTCTGCCTTTTGTCGAAAAGGCCGTACCGCTCCTTGGCGGTCCCGAGATAAACATAGCCCTTCCCATTCCGTCCGTAGAAGGCTTTGTGGGTTATTTTCTGCTGGGTCATTTTCTGCACCGTTACTCAAAGCCTTCATGGATCATCGCGGCTGCCGGTTTTTGGTTAGGAAGCCTGCTTTTTTGTATCTCGGGAACCTTCTCCTTCACAGCCAGACTTCATAGCTATCAAAAGTTGTTCTATGAGAACCTGGCGCCCAATGTCGTTCTCTATACGGCTTCTTTTTTTGTTCTCCTCAAACACCTGAAGGTGACTCAAGGTGAATCCTTCAGCCCTTTATTAAAGAACCTGGTTCTTAATCTTTCCAGAGCCAGTTTCGGAATCTATCTCGTTCACCCCATTATTCTTGAAGCGCTGGCCTCCGGACGGTGGGGAGGACTTGTCCTGAAACCTGATACCAACCATCCCTTTTTTATGATCCCGATCTGCAGCCTGGCTATTTATCTGCTTTCGTTCGCCATCATCGCACTTCTTCAAAGAACACCCTTAAAGCGGATCGTATAAACCCGCACCTGTTAAGAAAAGCCAATTCGAAAAGGGGTAATGACAATTTTCCCGGCGCCGGGAAAATGTTGCTGTCGCCAATCTCCACTGATCCGCAAAGCTCGCAGGGCTGACACAAAATAGATATCTGACAAAGAAATGAATCCCGAGCCCTTAACACTCCAATGAATTCCTGGAAAGAGCGCGGGACCCACAAAAGCAGACAACAAAAACCTGCAAACCAGAGGCTAAAGAGCAGCGGAGGACCCGCAAATTCGAACCCCTCAAGGCGGATTCTCCCCAAAGGATAACGTCCTATAATGTATGTTATGTAAAATAACAGCTTGGTGTTTAAGGAGGGTTTAGATGCATTGCACTCTGAATGTTTTAAGGTAGTAATGCGGCGAGAATTTCATTCACACGTTTACCGTCAGCCTTACCTTTAACGGACGGCATCAATTCCTTCATGACCTTACCAAGATCAGCTTTACCTTTGGCTCCCGTCACCTGAATCGCTTTCTCAGCCAGAGCCTTGATTGCGGCGTCATCAAGCTGTTCGGGCAGAAACTTTTTCAGAATTTCATATTCACGTTTTTCCTTCTCTGCAAGATCCGCACGTCCGGCCTTTTCGAAACTTTCAATACTTTCCTTGCGCTGCTTGGCCTGCTTTTGAAGAACTTCCATAACCTCGGAATCTTCCAGAGTTTCGCGTTTTTTCTGGATCTTGGTATTGGTCAGCATGGTTTTAAGCATTCTAAGCACCGAAAGCGTGTCCATATCCTTGGCTTTCATGGCCTGAACAATGTCTTCCTGAATCTTTTGGTCCAAACTCATAGCTCCTCCTTGAGGTTACCAGTCTTTTTCCGGTGGTACTTCCTGGCGCTGCTCGGGCGGCGGCTTACGCAAATCCTGAAGATCTTTTTCGC
>CAYRBY010000004.1:48374-64279 GCA_964422635.1 uncultured bacterium | reverse complement strand
ACTTCCTGGCGCTGCTCGGGCGGCGGCTTACGCAAATCCTGAAGATCTTTTTCGCCGTCCTTCATTGCATCGAGAATACGCAAAGCATTTTCCTTGGTCATCTGTCCCTGAAGCGGAGCCTTTTGCTTGGATTGAGGATTTTCCTCTTTTCCCGCGCTTTGCTCAGTCTGCTCTCCTTGTTCTCCGGGCTGATCACCTTGCTGGTCTTCGGGACTGGCCTGTTGAGGCTGGCCCTGGTCTTGGGGCTCTGAAGGCTGATCCTGGGGTTGGTCACCTTGCTGCTGGTCAGGCTGATCACCTTGCTGGTCTTCAGGCTTATCCTGAGGTTCTTCACCCTGGCCGTCTTTGGGCTTGGCTTCCTCAGGCTGCCCGTCGTCTTTCGGCTTCGGCTGCTGATCCTGCTGATCCCCCTCGTCCTTTTTTTGATCCTGCTTCTGATCGTCTCTTTGTCCTTGCTGGCCCTGCTGCTGATCCTGCTTGTTTTGCTGGTCCTGATTCTGCTGATTCTGTTGATCCTGCTGGTCTTTTTGCTGATCCTGCTTCTGGTCCTGCTTTTGATCCTGATTCTGGTCCTGTTTCTGATCACCCTGCTGGCCCTGCTGCCCTTGGCCTTGCTGATCCTGCGGCTGATTTTGCCCCTGGTTCTGCTGCTGATCCTTCTTCTGGTCCTGCTTCTGCTGCTGGTTCTGTTGATTTTGCTGCTGGTCCTGATTCTGTTTTTTATCCTGTTTGTTGCTTTGCTTTTGCCGGTCCTGATTTTCTTTTTCCATTCGGTTCTTGGATTTCTGCAGAAACTCGAGATTGTACTTTGCATCCTGATCGTCAGGCTTGATCTCTAAAGATTTTTTATAGGAGTCAATCGCTTTGTCAAAATCGCCAAGCCGGTAAAGCGTGTTACCGTAATTGTAAAGGGCCTTGGCCTTAAGTTCGGGATCTTTCGTTTTGGCAATGGCCGTTTCAAGATTCTTTTTGGCTTCCTGATACTGCTGAGTTTGATATAAGCCTGCCGCCAGGTTGTAAAGAACCACGGGATCTTCCGGGTTTTTGACCTGCGCCTTGCGGTAGTTTTCGAGTGCTGTCTGATATTTTTTCTGTTCAAATTCGCTGTTGCCTTTTTCGTTCAGTGAGCGGGTCGTATCGAGAAAACCTGTAAAAAGAAAAAATAAAAGCAGCACGGGAAGAACTCCGCGCGCAGAGCCCTGGCCTTTCTTCCCGGTCACACGCACCATCATCTCAAGGAGCAAAAAGAAAAGGGCAAGAAAAACAAAAATCTGATAATGGTCTTCTTTTTCGGAAATAAGCCGCTCTTTGAATTGTTTTTGTCCGAGCGATTCAAGATGCTTCAGAACGTATTCCACTTCGTCTTCTGCCGGAGTGCTTGGCAGATAGACGCCGCCCGTCTCTGTAGCAATCTTCTGGAGAAGAGCCTTGTCGAGTTTAGTGACCACGACCTGCCCCGCCCGGTCTTTTTTGAAGCCGCTCTTACGGCCGGACTCATCTTTAAGCGGGATCGGATCCCCTTCCTCCGTTCCTACACCGATGGTATAGATTCGCACACCGGATTCTTTCGCAGCCTTGATCGCCTCATCCATACCTCCCTGAAGGTCTTCCCCATCAGTAAAGAGAATGAGGGCTTTGTGTTTCATATCGTCTTTGGGAAAAGAACGCATGGACAAACCGATAGCCCGGCTAAGCGAGGTTCCGGGATCTGGAATGTAGCCGACCTTGATACCGTCCAGAAAAAGAAAAAAGGCCGCATAGTCCAGCGTCAAAGGCGCTTGAAGGAAACTGGATCCTGAAAAGGCCACAAGCCCGATTCTGTCTCCCTTGAGGCTGCGCACAAAACTTTTGATTTCCATTTGGGATTTTTCGAAGCGGTTCGGTTTGACGTCTTCGGCCAGCATACTGAGCGATGTATCGAGAATAAATACCAGGTCCACGCCTTTACGCTGCACCTTCTTTTTCTCTTCACCCCATTGCGGACGTGCGAGCGCAAGAATAGAAAACAGAAAAACCAGCGTGATCAGCACCGCCCGAACAGTCCAATGGTTTTTCCGGTACTGCGGAAGAAGCTTGGTCTCAAGGGTCACGCGGTCGCCGAAACGTTTCATGCGGGCCTGCCACAGTTTCACAGACAGGATATGAAGCCCCCAAACGGCCGGAAGCACCCAGAGAAGAAGAAAATATTCAGGGTGATAGAACTGCATCAGGGCACCTTCATAAGAAGCGTACGGGCCAAAAACCAATCCAAAAATAAAAGAATCAGGGCCGGGATAAGAAACAAATGAAAGTACTCTTCAAAACTGCGGTACTCCTTGACCTTCACTTCGGTCTTTTCAAGTTCATTGATTTTCTGATAGATCTGATGAAGGGATTCCGGATCACGGGCGCGAAAGAAAAGCCCTCCCGTAATATCCGCGATGCGTTTCATCACCCCTTCATCAATTTCGATATTGGCCTGAACATAGCGCTTTCCGAACAGAGGGTCATTGACGGGAAAGGGAACCAATCCGCCCTTCCCTACCACAATGGCATGCACGCGGATCCCAAAGGTTTTGGCCAGTTCCGCAGCGGTAATGGGATCAATATTGCCGGCATTATTGGAACCATCCGTGATCAAAATAATAACTTTGCTTTTGGCCTGACTGTCGCGGAGACGGTTAACCGCTGTGGCCAGCCCCATCCCGATGGCCGTGCCGTCGGGAATCATGCCGATGTGAAGCTGATTGGTCAGGTCGGTCAAAACATCGTAATCCAGAGTCAGCGGGCACTGAGTAAAAGCTTTACGCGCAAAAACAACGAGGCCGATACGGTCATTTTCACGGCCCTTGATGAACTTTATGGCTTCCTGTTTGGCTACAGCAAGGCGGTTTTCCGGCTTGAAATCCTCAGCAAGCATGGAGCCCGACAAGTCCAGGGAAATCACAATATCCACGCCATTGGTGCTGTATTCCCTTTCCGCCGCAACTTTCTGAGGCCGGGCGAGGGCCACAATAAAAAGAAGAAGCACCACCGCACGCAAATAAGGCATGGCACGAAAAAGAAAAAGCCGCAGCGAAAGCTGGGGCTTTTTAAAAAGTACGGTCGTTGAGAAAGGCATGTAAACACGCGACTTTTTGGAGGCGATATAAAAAATCACGGGAAGCAGAAGAATGAGAAAGAAAATGCCTGGGTGCCTAAACTCCACCGGAGGCCTCCCGGGGACGGGACTCTTCCACAATCTCCTTAGACTGCTTGCTAATTGTCATAATTTCTGCGGGGTCGGGTCTGTATTTTGCAAACTTCGCCAGATCTGAAGATTCCAGGACCTCACGAATCTTGTTCCTGAGCTCATTGGAAACTTCCACGGACTTGAACATGCGGACAATCTCAAACGTCGTGGATTCCACAGCCGCAATTTTGTAACGCCGCTCAAGGTAGATACGAAGGATCTCTGAGAGGCGGAAAAAATACTCCTTCGTCCGGCCTTCACGAATCAGCTCGGAATCAAAAAGCTGGTTCAACTGCCCCAAAGCCTCTTGCTCCGCAGTCAAAACGATTTTCGGTGCAGGCGGCAAAGCTTTGCGTTTTTTCCACCAGCGGATGAGGAACGGCAACAGGACAAGAAACACCCCCGCCGCTATTGCAAGCCCTATTCCTAAAACATTAAGCGGAATGGAAAGAATGGATTTAATGCCTCGAATATCCGTCTGGGGCTTACCCCCTGAGACGCTTTTAACGGTAATAAAGATGCGGCTCGTCTGCATCTTCTTGACGTCGCCGCCCTGATCGGCTGCAGCACCAGCCCCTTTGATGCGGTACTCCACTTCGACAGGATCAAGAATGAACTCCCCCAGTTGATAGGCGGTAAGCGTGAACTTCTTGCCCGTAATTTTCATCCCGTTGTCTTCCGTATTGATCTCTTCAATTTTTTTGATCTGGAAGAGATCTTTCGGAGGGTACGGAATAGAGGAAAGAATCTGGACGTTGGGTGCAGCCTGAATCATGACGGAATATTTGACCGGGTCTCCGATCGTGATTGCCGCCCGGTCCACCTCCGCTTTCACTGAGATCGGAGTCTGCTGGTCCGCGGCCTCAAGCCGGGGAATAAAACAAAGCGCCGCTGTTAAGAGCATCCCAAAACGTCTCACAGGCGCCGCTCCCGAAGTTTGAAGAACTTGATCAAAGGCTCAACGTAAGACCCTTCGACAGGAATCACAATCCGGTCAATGCGGAGCTGTTTTAACAGCCTGCTGAGCTTTTCACTGCGCTCCAAAGCCGCGGCTTCAAACTCCTGGCGGAGTTTTTTGTCTGACGTGTTGACCAGAAACACTTCGCCGCTCTCGGGATCCTGAACCTCCATAATACCGATATCAGGAAGCGAATCTTCCCGGCGGTCTTTGAGATGAATCGCCACCACGTCGTGACGCTGGCTTAAAATCCTCAACGGTTTTTCAAAACTGTCGTCCATAAAGTCCGAGATGATAAAAACAACAGCCGTGCGTGTCAGAAAATTGTGCAGGTACTCAAGAGCCGCACTAAGCTTGGTTTTCCGTCCTTCTGGCTTGTAATACAGAATTTCACGCACCACGCGCAGCACATGCATTTTGCCTTTTTTAACCGGAACAAACTTTTCAACCCGGTCGGTGGCAATCACAAGTCCCGTTTTGTCGTGGTTTTTTACTGCGGAAAAAGCAAGAAGGGCCGTGATCTCTGCAGCGACCTCCGACTTCAGCCGCTGGCCTGTTCCAAAGTACTGGGAGCCCGACATATCCACAACAAAGAACACGGTGAGCTCACGCTCCTCCATGTACTTTTTGATGAAGGTCTTTTGACTGCGTGCCGTGACGTTCCAGTCAATCGAACGGATGTCATCCCCTGGCACATATTCCCGGACATCCGCAAACTCGATCCCCTGCCCTTTGAAGACAGATTCATATTCTCCGCCAAAGAGATCGTTCACAAGCCGGGTGGTCCGGATTTCAATATGCCGGACCTTTTTCATGACCTCTTTCGGGATCATGGAACCTCGACCTGGTCAAAAATGGCCTTCACAATGTGCTCTGAGGTCATTTCTTCAGCTTCCGCTTCATAGGTCACCAGAACACGGTGGCGGAGCACATCCATACCGATTTGTTTCACGTCATCAGGCGTTACATAGCCGCGGCCGCGGATAAAGGCATGCGCCTTGGCAGCACGCGTCAGCATGATGCTGGCACGCGGTGAAGCCCCAAAAGAAATCAGAGGCTTCAATTTTTCAAGTTTGTATTCCTGCGGCGCGCGCGTTGCGAACACAAGGTCCAGAATGTAATCCTTCACTTTTTCATCAATATAGATCTGGTTGACGATCTGGCGGAGCTCAAGAATTTTCTCTGGATCAATCACCGGATTCACATCAATTTCACGGCCCGTGGACATGCGTTCAAGAATTTCCTTTTCCTCTTTCTTGGTCGGGTACGTGACTACCAGCTTGAGCATAAAGCGGTCCACCTGGGCTTCAGGAAGCGGATAAGTGCCCTCCTGCTCAATGGGGTTCTGTGTGGCAAGCACCAGAAAGGGTTTGGGAAGCGGATATGTCTTTTCGCCGATCGTGACCTGCTTTTCCTGCATGGCTTCCAGAAGCGCGCTCTGCACCTTGGAAGGAGCTCGGTTGATTTCGTCCGCAAGCACCACGTTTGCGAAAATGGGGCCATGCTTGACGGTAAACGTGCCGTCCTTCGGGCTGTACACAAGCGTTCCGACAACGTCCGCAGGCAGAAGGTCCGGCGTAAACTGAATGCGCTGGAAGTGACACTTCACCGCCGAAGCAAGGGTTCGCACCGACATGGTTTTGGCAAGTCCCGGGAGACCCTCAATGAGGATATGGCCATCCCCCAGAATCGCGATCATCTGACGCTCGACCAGATATTGCTGCCCCACGATAACTTTCCCAATTTCACGCAGCAAGTCCTGAATCACAGAGCTCGCGTCTTTGACTTTGGCGTTAATCTCCTTGATTGAAACATTCTCCATTTCTTCCTCCTTTGGAAGCCTGACTCTGATTAATTTTTTGCCGAAGGGGCGGGCGCCCCAAGAATTCTTCGCCGTTCAATCCAGGAAGCCGATTCTTCCAGAATACTTTGAACCTCGGATGACGCAAGCGGAACACCCGAATAACGGGCCTCCCGAAACTTTTCCAAAATCCGCCGCGCCGCACGGATTTCTGAAACTTCGAATCCTTTTTCTTCGAGGGTACGGACAATTTCTGAATCTTCAGCACCCGTATGAGCCAGAGAAAATTTTTCAATCAAATAAGAACGAAAAACCACGCTGCCCTTGGACAGGGCCTCGGTTTCTGAAGAAACCGCAGGAAGCTGGCGCAGGGCTCCGGCCGCACGGTCTTCGGGGGAAAGCTCTGGGGATCCCATTCCGGAATGAAGACGGCCGCTTCTCCGGCGCAGAGCCAGTAAAAACACAGAAAGCGAGACAACCACCGCTAAAGCACCGCCCGCAACGGCTTTTACAAGCACAGGCAGGCCCTTGGCGCGCACCTGAATATCAAAAGCGGGAACCGTCAAAGTCCCGCTTGCACCCGACGTGCTTTCGACGTAGTTGAGAGAAAAAGATTCAATCCGGGCCGCGCCCTTCTTTTCAGGAAACACTTCAAAAACAAAAGTCTTTCGGGACCCAAGGCCCTCTCCCCTCTGAAATGTTTCCTGGGATTCACCCTGTCTTTTTAAAATCAGATTTTTTAAAGGCAGCTGGGGAAGCGTGAAAGCATAAGAGCCGTCAGCCTGCGGCCATTCGATATCCAGCGTCACAAGAAGACTTTCATCCAAGACAGGCTGAGTGGAGGAAACACGGGCAGAAAGCTGGGGCTCTGCATAAGCTTCTTGCAGAAATCCAGAGGACAGTATGATGAACAGGAGAATAAAGCCTTCACGCATTTTCATAAAGGCATTATTTTAAAGGGAGTTACAGGAAGGTCAATGACTCTTTTCAAAAGCCCGGGCAGGGGGATGTCCCCTGCCCGGTAAATACCGCTTATTTCTTCTTGGAATCCTCGTCCACGACCTCGTAATCGGCATCCACAACATCCGAATCCTTGGCGTCAGACTTGGCTCCCGCAGCCTGGGAAGCATCCCCGCCCTTTTGGGCCTGGGCCTTCTTCGCAGCTTCTTCGTACATCTTCTGGGCAATCGTGTGAGAGGCGGTCGTCAGTTTATTGGTGACTTCCTGAACCTTCTCAATCGACTCGCTCTTGACTTGTTCCTTGGCTTCTTTCAGCGCTTCTTCAACACGCTTCTTTTCTTCGTCGCTGATTTTATCGCCGTGTTCCTTAAGGCTCTTTTCAGTGGCATAAATCAGGTTATCGAGCTGGTTCTGCGCTGTGACAAGTTCATGCTTCTTTTTGTCTTCAGCCGCATGAAGCTCGCCTTCCTTAACCAGCTTCTCCACCTCTTCCTTGGAAAGGCCTGAGGAAGATTCGATGCGCACCTTTTGTTCCTTGCCGGTGCCAAGATCCTTGGCTGACACATGAACAATACCGTTCGCATCAATATCAAAGGTCACTTCGACCTGAGGAATGCCTCGCGGCGCCGGCGGAATACCTTCAAGATTGAAGTTCGCAAGAAGGCGGTTTCCGGAAGCCATCTCACGCTCACCCTGCAGAACGCGCACCGTCACAGCGGTCTGGTTGTCGGCAGCCGTTGAAAAGATTTCCGACTTGCGGGCCGGAATCGTGGTGTTGCGTTCAATGAGCTTGGTCATCACTCCGCCCAAAGTTTCGATTCCGAGTGACAGAGGCGTCACGTCGAGAAGCAGAATGTCTTTTACATCACCCTGGAGAACGCCGCCCTGGATCGCAGCACCGATAGCCACGACTTCGTCGGGGTTCACACCCTGATGAGGCTCTTTCTTGAAAAGCTTGCGCACCTGTTCCACAACAGCAGGCATGCGGGTCTGACCGCCGACAAGAATGACTTCATCAATCTTGTCCGCAGTAATTCCGGCATCACGCATAGCCGCTTCGCACGGATGCACCGTACGCGCGATCAATTCGGCCACAAGCTGTTCAAGCTTGGCGCGGTTCAGGTTAAGCAGTAAATGTTTCGGACCCGACGCATCCGCTGTAATAAACGGCAGGTTGATTTCTGTGGTCTGCGAAGTAGAAAGTTCGCACTTCGCCTTTTCAGCCGCTTCCTTCAAACGCTGAACCGCAGTGCGGTCCTTGGAAAGGTCAATACCTTCCGCGCGTTTGAATTCATCGATGATCCACTCCATCACCTTCTGGTCAAAATCATCGCCTCCAAGGTGAGTGTCACCATTGGTGGCCTTCACTTCAAAGACGCCATCGCCGATTTCAAGAATTGAAATATCGAAAGTACCGCCTCCCAAGTCATAGACGGCGATGGTTTCGTCTTTCTTTTTATCGAGGCCGTAGGCGAGCGCCGCCGCGGTCGGTTCATTGATAATGCGGAGCACTTCAAGACCCGCAATCTGGCCCGCATCTTTTGTGGCCTGACGCTGCGAGTCATTAAAATAGGCAGGGACCGTAATAACAGCCTGAGTCACAGTTTCGCCGAGAAAAGCTTCCGCATCTGCTTTAAGTTTCTGAAGCACCATTGCAGAAATTTCCGGCGGAGTGTAGTCACGGCTCTGAATCGGAACATGAATGATCGCTTCCTGATGCTTGCCAGCCTTTACCTTAAACGGCACGTGTTTGGTTTCCGCTTCGGTTTCAGAAGCACGCCGGCCGATAAAACGTTTTGCACTGAAAATCGTGTTTTCAGGATTGGTAACGCCCTGGCGCTTTGCAGCCTGCCCCACCAAACGGTCTCCCGTTTTGGTAAACGCCACAATCGAAGGCGTTGTGCGGTTTCCTTCTTTGTTGGCAATCACTTTGGGCTCTCCGCCTTCCATAATTGCCATACAAGAGTTGGTTGTTCCCAAGTCAATTCCAAGAATCTTAGCCATAAAAATCTCCTTTTTGATAAGACCTGATATTTTGTTGCAATCTGTATTTATCAATTAACGTGCCACGGGCCTAGAAAAATGGAACTATTTTGTAAGGGGCTACAAACAAATAAGTTACAGACAATACTAGGGGTGTCTAGAGGAAGCGTGAAAAGCGCGGTGAGGCGTTTTGGCACAGCAAAATGTGTGCCGCTTTGGCAGTTTACTCAAGCTTGTACCCTTCGATTTTGCGGTACAAGGTTCTGCGTGAAATTCCCAGCTTCTTGGCCGCCAGGGATTTATTCCCCCCAGCCTCCTGAAGCTTGGCCCTGATAAATTCCTTTTCCATGTCCTCAAGCTGGGCTGAAGCCATTGGGGAAACAGCTCCGGGTTGATCACCCGCCGGAAGAGCACTTAAAAGCGGATAAGCCAGTTTATTCTGCCGTATATCCTCAGGTACACTGGCGAGATTCAGCGTATCTCCCTGACTTAAAACAATCATCCGCTCAATAATATTCTTTAATTCCCTGACATTGCCCGGCCAGTTATAGTTTTGCAGAACTTCCATGGCTGCCGGTTCAATTTCGCGGATTTTTTTATTGTTCAACCGCGCAAAGTGATCTACAAAAGATTTTGCTAAAAGAGGAATATCGCTTTTGCGGTCGCGCAGCGATGGAACTTTCAGATAAATCACATTAAGACGGTAATAGAGATCTTCACGAAATCGCCCGGCGCGCACTTCTTCTAAAAGATTTTTGTTGGTTGCACAGATCAGACGGACATCGACTTGAATGGTTTTACTTCCCCCAACGCGCTCAAATTCGCGCTCCTGCAAAACACGGAGGAGCTTGACCTGGGTTTCCTGCGAGATCTCACCAACCTCGTCGAGAAAAAGTGTCCCTTGATGCGCGCGTTCAAAACGTCCAACCTTGCGTTCGGAAGCCCCTGTAAAAGCGCCTTTCTCATGGCCGAAAAGCTCACTGGACAAAAGGGACTCTGTTAGCGAGGCGCAATGAACTGCGACAAAAGGTTTGTTCCGCCTCGGACTTAGTTCATGAATGCGATGTGCAATAAGCTCTTTACCTGAACCGCTTTCTCCTTCAATAAGCACCGTGGAATTGGAAGCAGCGACCCTCTCCACAGTCTTTAGAATATCCTGCATCTTCGCAGACTCCGCGAGAATCTGCCCTTGCTCGAATTTTTCTTTAAAAAGCGCCTCTTTCAATTCCCGGTTTTCCTCCTCAAGCGTACGGCTGGCCAGTGCTTTGTTGATGAGAAATTCCAGCTCTTCAAGGTTTACGGGCTTCGTCAAATAATAATAGGCGCCCTTTTTCATGGCCTTCACGGCATCCTCGACCGTTCCGTAGGCCGTAAGGAGAATCACAGCCGCTGAGGGCTGCTGAACTTTGATCCTTTCAAGCAGTCCAACGCCGTCAAGCTTGGGCATACGGACATCGCAAAGCACAAGATCCGGATGCTCTTTCTGAAAAATCGCCCAGCCTTCTTCACCGTCAGCTGCGGTAATCACATCGAACCCCAGCCCCTCCAAAAAACGCTGAAGTCCCTCACGGGTGTTCTTCTCATCATCAACGATCAACAGCGTGGCGAAAACGGACATGACTTAAGCTCCTTCCGCATTACGTTCATTCTTCTTTTCCCGAGCAGCACCAGAAGCGCCTCCAAAGCCCGGCAGCTGAAGCCGCGGCAGACGCACCGGGAGGAGCAGAGTAAAAGTGGTGCCCTTCCCCTGCTTTGTTTCCACTTCAATACGGCCGCCATGCTCGGCAACAGCATTGTAAACCGAAACCAGCCCAAGCCCCGAACCTTCAGGCTTGGTGGTGTAATAAGCATCAAAAATATGCGGCAGCGTTTCCTCCGGAATCCCCACCCCCTCATCCCTTACCCGGATCAAGGCGGCTTTGGCACGGTGCGTAACAGAGATGCGGATTAATCCGCCGTCCGGCATGGCTTCCATCGCGTTCTTGATCAAGTTAACAAAAACCTCCCGAAGTCTTTCCTTATCCATCAAAAAACAAGGCAGCATTCGGTCCGGGCGGAAACGGATTTGAATCTTGTGCTTTTCAAGTTCAGGCTGAAAAAAGTCCACGGATTCCTGAATCACTTCATTGAGATCACTCTCTTTAAAACGAAGGGGCGGCTTTCTCGTGGCCTTTAGAAAGGCGCGGATAATCCGGTCCAAGCGGGACGTTTCAGCCTGAAGAACAGAAAGCGTCTTGAGAAAACTTTTCTGTTTTGGAGCCGGAAGATCTTCAGCGTCACGTTTCAAAAGCCCAAGATGGATATGGATGGAATTGAGCGGATTGCCGATTTCATGTGCCACTCCGGCCGCGAGTTTGAGCAGGGACTCGCGCTTCTGCTGCAGGGAATCTTCTGCCTGATTCTTCCCCTGAGCGCCTTCCATGAACAAAATCATTCTTTGCCCGCTCTCACTCTTGTCAAAGGGTGTGACGGTAACCCTCAGGGACATCTCCTTCGGAAGCACAACAGAAAGCTCCTCAGCCAGAATTCTAGGCTCTGACTTTTCAAGCTTTTCGAGAAATGCCCTAAGTGCCCCGTCCTGAGCCAGCAAAGAAAGGCGTGAAGGACCTGCTTCATCGCGGAAATCAGAACCCAGACAATCGAGGGCCTGCGAATTGATAAACAGAATTTTCCCGTTTCTCGCTGTCAGCGCGATCCCTACAGGCAGGGACTGAAGTATTTCATAATACTGAGCATGCTCGAGAGCAAGGCTCCGCACCGTGTTTTGGAGAGACTCCCGGTCTACTCGATCAAGCCGGGCAAGAAACTTATGAAGGAAGGGTACTTTCCGGGACATTGCGCTTCCGGCCCTCATGTGCCGAACGAATGAACCGCTCAAGCAGCACCGGGTCTTTTTTTCCTGGGCTGATTTCAACACCGCTCGCGACATCCACCGCGAACGGATTCACCTGACGAATGGCCTGTTCAAGATTTTCATTATTAAGTCCACCCGCGAGAAAAAGCTTATCGTGGACAAAAGAGCGCTCTGAAATCAGGTTCCAGTCAAAAGGGACTCCGGTACCGCCCTTTTTGTCGCTCGAATAGGTATCAAAAAGAAACGCCTGCACATTGTATTCATCGATGCGCTTCAGACTCATCGCATCCTTGATACGGAAGGTCTTGATGACGGAAAACCCGTGATTCATAAACGACTCGCAGTAAAGAGCGGTTTCATCTCCGTGAAACTGCAGCCACTTCAGGCCAAGCTCCTGAGCTGCTTCTTCGACTTCTTTTTTAGGCTGATTAAAAAAAACACCGACAAAATTCCGGTATTCTGGAAACTGATGGATAATCGCACTGGCTTCAGCAACCGAAATACGGCGTTTGCTTTCCGTAAATATGAAACCGATGAAATCCGCGCCCCAATGAATCGCGAGCCGCACATCTTCCAGGTTGGTATTTCCGCAGATTTTGACGAGCGGCATCAGACTTCCTCCGTTTTACGCCATTTGCGGTCTGTCCCCAGAAAGCTCTCCACCGAAGCGAGAATGTCCGGAGACTTCATAAAAGCGGTCCCAATAAGAAAAGCGTCCGCGCCATACCCTTTATAGGATAACAGCTGCTCGTGACTGCTTAAACCGCTCTCAACCACTTTCACAATCCCTTTAGGAATATGCGGAAGCAGCTGCTTGGAACGGTTCACATCCACTTCCAGCGTTTTTAAATTCCGGTTATTGATACCAATAATCTGCGCTCCTGCATCCAGAGCCTTTTTCAGATCCTCGTCCGCGTGGATTTCCACCAAGGCATCCATGCCAAGCTCCTGACCGAGATCAATCAGCGTTTTAAGCTCTTCCTCCGTCAAAAGACAGGCGATCAAAAGAAACGCATCCGCTTCAAGCAGAGCGGTTTCATAAAGCTGATAAGTTTCAAAGATGAAATCTTTACGAAGAAGCGGGATCGTTGTCACCTGCCGGACGGTTTTCAAATAGCTGGGGCGGCCTTTGAAAAAATGCGGTTCCGTAAGAATCGACAGAGCCGCAGCACCGGCATGTTCATAGATGGATGCAATCCGGAGAGGCTGGAAATCTTCCCTGATCACTCCCTCCGAAGGCGAGGCCTTTTTCAATTCGCAGATGATGTTCAAGCGTTTAGGATTGCTTACAGCCTTAAGAAACGAACGCTTTGGGGAGGCCCGGAGATGCTCCACCGCTTTCTTAAGACGATGCGGAGGAAAACGCCTTTTCAGCTCTTCCAAATCCCTGCGCTTCTGCTGAACAATTTCATTGAGAATCATTTAAACTCCGGTCCTTGAAACTTGAACAAGCCCCTGTAGGGCCCCCAACGCACGTCCGCTGTCGATCGCGGAGCCCGCAAGAAGTACGCCGTGATTGAGGTTCTTTGCCAATCCTGCAGTCCAAAGCCCCGCGGCTGCATTGATAACAATCAAATTGCGCAGAGGTCCTCTCTGCGTCCCGTTAAGAATTTTCTTTGCAAGAAAAGCATTACGGGCGGGCGATCCGCCTTTCAGATCCTGCAGCCGGCCGCCGGCAACTCCGAGTTTCCTCGGATCAATCACGCCGGCTTTCACGCGGCCCTTCTCCACAAGGTAATACTTTGTCGGTCTTAAAACAGAAATCTCATCCCAGCCTTCTTCACTCCGGCAGATCAAAGCTCTCTTAAGTTCCGGACGGCGCCTGAAAACCTCGGCATACAACTCCAGATGTTCAGGGCGCGAGACACCCGTAAGCTGATAAGCAACACGAAACGGATTCACGAGCGGGCCCAAGAGATTAAAAATGGTCCTGACACCCAGCGATTTTCTTAAAGGCTGCACTCTGGCAAACACGGGGTGATAGAGCGGAGCGTGAAAATAGCCGATTCCGTTTTTCTTGAGTGATGCTTTCATCTGCGACGCCGGCGCATCTATTTTTACGCCCAGAGCTTCAAGAAAATCCGAACTTCCCGACTTCGATGAAATCGCCCGGTTACCGTGCTTGGCCACATGCCCGCCGGCACCCGCAATCACAAAGGCCGCGAGGGTCGAAACATTGACGGAGTGAGAACCATCCCCGCCCGTTCCGCACGTATCGATAAGATCCGGGCAAGGCGCTTTCAGCTCCGGCTCTAGTTTTCGCAGAGCCTCAACACAGGCCCGAAGCTCGTCAGAGCTCTCACCTCGCCGGGCAAGAAGAAGCAGCACCGCTTTAGCTTTGGCATCTGGAATTTGTTCCTGAAAAAGAGCGGTAAAAAAAGAGCTCGCTTCGATAAACCCGAGCTGCTTGCCCTCTAAAAGCTTGGTCAAGACTGGCTGCATCGAGACCTTCACTTTTTGAAAGTGTGCGACAACTTCAGAAAATTTCTCAGGATATCTTTTCCGGACGTTGTCAGAATAGACTCTGGATGAAACTGCACACCCCAAACCGGATAACGGCGGTGCCTGACCCCCATAATTTCCCCATCCTTGGTCCAAGCCGTAATTTCAAGCTCTTTGCCCGGAAAGGATTTCTTCTCAATAACCAGCGAATGATACCGGGTTGCAGGAAAAGGCACTGGAAGTCCTTCGAAGACGCCCTGATTCTTGTGAAAAATGTCAGACGTCTTGCCATGCATAATCTGTTTCGCCCGGATAATCCGGCCGCCAAAAGTATCACCAATGCATTGATGGCCGAGGCAGACGCCCAAAATCGGAATCACTCCCGCGAAGGTACGAATCACTTCGTTGGAAATCCCGGCTTCTTTCGGCGTGCAGGGTCCCGGCGAAATGACAATCTGTGCCGGTTTCATTTTGCGGATGGCCGAAATTGTAATCTTGTCATTTCTCCACACCTGAGGATTTGATTTCAACTCGCCAAAATACTGAACCAGATTGTACGTAAAGGAATCGTAATTATCGATCACGAGAAGCATGTGAAACGCCCCTGTTCTTCAATGGCCTTAAACAATGCCTTCGCCTTGTTCACTGTTTCCTGATATTCGCTTTTGGGGTTCGAGTCTTTGACAATCCCGGCACCGGCTTGAAGATAAAGCCTCGCGCCGTGCAGCACCATGGTCCGGATGGTGATACACATATCCATATCACCGTTTAATCCAAAATACCCCAAGCAGCCCGCATAAGGACCGCGGGCCTCTGTTTCAAGTTCATTAATCACTTCCATAGCGCGAATTTTTGGAGCGCCGGAAACAGTTCCTGCCGGAAAAGTGGCTTTCAATAAATCAAAAGAAGTCTTCCCCTGTTTCAGTTTTCCCGACACGTCGCTGACCAGATGCATCACGTGAGAGTACCTCTCCACTCGCGCAAAGTTTTCGACGCGGATGGAATCATAACGGCAGACGCGGCCGAGATCATTTCGGCCGAGATCCACAAGCATCAAATGCTCTGCCAGTTCCTTGCGCGACTTTTTTAAATTCTCCTCATGTTTCAAGTCCTCACGAACCGTCGCACCGCGCGGCCTTGTTCCGGCAATCGGGCGAACTTCAGCCCGCAGCCCCGTTTTCTTGACAAGAAGCTCCGGTGAAGACCCTATCAGACGCAAATCGCCGCAGCGAAAGTAGAACATGTAGGGCGAAGGGTTGATCGAACGCAAAGCACGATAAATCTGAAAATCCTCGCCTTTAAAGGGCAAGGAAAAACGCTGTGATAGAACCACCTGAATGCAGTCGCCCGCGCGAATGTATTCTTTGATGCGGCGGACTTTCGCCTCGAAAGCTTCGGGCTTCATATGAAACTGAGGTTTTGGGGCGGCTTTGGCCGGAGAACGCAAGGACGCATGCAGCGGCCGCCGGAGACGGGCTACAAGATTCTGGATGTTGGCGGCGCCCTGCCGGTACGCTTGATCAACAGACTTCTGCCTGGAAACAGGAACAAGCGTCACGAAATGAAGCTGCTTGCGGAAATGATCAAAGACGACAAGGTCCCGGCAGAAAAGAAATACCCCTTGGGGCACACCGATCGAGGCCAAAGGCTTTAGACGGACATCGTCAAAATCAGCCACATTTTCATAACTGAGATA
>CAYRBY010000004.1:34675-48274 GCA_964422635.1 uncultured bacterium | reverse complement strand
AGATTTCCCTTCCGGGACATCTGTTTGAAGGTTTTCAGATCCGGAGAGATCATGATTTATAAACACTGTCCGGGTCAAAAACTTTTTCCTGCGTGATCCGGGTGACTTGCGCATTCTCATCCAGCTCGTGCACAAAACACGTCCGGTATCCAAGGTGACAGGCTCCGCCATGCTGCTTCACCTTCACAAGTATGGTGTCTGTATCACAATCCGTGAGGGCCTGCTTAACCTCCTGAATATGGCCGGAGCTCTCTCCCTTGACCCAATATTTATTGCGGGAGCGCGAGAAAAAAACCGTCTTTTTTTCCTTAAGGGTTCTTTCAACAGCGACTTTGTCCATATAAGCAAGCATAAGAACCTCGCCGCTATCCACGTCCTGGATGATGACCGGCATCAGCCCTTTTGAGTCATACTTGAATTCCGTCATAACGTAACTCCTTTGATTTAAATGTATTAAAATGATTGCTGGAAGCCGTGGGGCTTTGTTAATTCTTCAGTATGCCATAACTTCAATCTGTGTCAAGAAGTTACACGGACCGGAATTCCGCGCTCGGCGAGGTAGTTTTTGACTTGGGAAATGCTGAATTCTCCAAAATGAAAAACAGAGGCGGCCAAACAAGCGTCTGCCTTTCCCTCGGAAAAACCCTGGTAGAAATGTTCAAGCGTGCCCACCCCTCCGGAAGCAATAAGCGGGATCCGCAGAGTTTCCGAAATGCGGCGCAAGAGCTCCACATCATATCCGAGCTTGGTGCCGTCACGGTCCATGCTCGTCAGAAGGATTTCACCCGCACCTAACCGTTCGCCCTCTTTGGCCCAGGCGATGGCATCGAGCCCTGTTGGATTGCGTCCGCCATGCGTATAAACGCGCCAGGTGCCGTCCACATCACGCTTGGCATCAACCGCGAGCACAATGCACTGACTGCCAAAACGGCTGCTGGCCTGCCTGATAAAATCCGGATTCTGTATGGCGCTCGTGTTAATCGAAACCTTGTCGCACCCCGCCTTCAGCAAGTCGCGGATATCCTGAACTTCACGGATGCCGCCCCCCACAGTAAAGGGAATCATCACGGTTTCCGCCACCTTTTCGACCATTTCAAGTGTGGTACGGCGCTTTTCATGGGACGCTGTAATATCGAGAAAAACGAGTTCATCGGCGCCAGACTCATCGTAAGCCTTGGCACAGGCCACCGGATCACCGGCGTCAAGCAAGTTTACAAAGTTGACGCCTTTGACAACCCGGCCGTCTTTAACGTCAAGGCATGGAATGATACGTTTGGCGAGCATGCGGAAAAAAGTGTGGGGTTAAAGGTGCTTCACAACAGCCTGGGCCTCTTTTTCATCCACGATCTCCTTGAGGAGTTCCACACACGCGCTTGCAAAGGCACGCATGTGAATCACGATGGATGCAACAAAGCTGAGGAAGCCCAAAGCAATGGCAATATGATGCCGGAGCGTTAACGGCTCTTTGGCAGTCTGATTCCAGACATACGTAAAAAAAACTATGGGTAAAAAAAACAGAAACCAACCCCAAAATGAAAACTTCAGGTAGTTTTGTTTAATTTCATGATAATAGCGGGAACTCAGATGCTTGGCATCGCGAAACAGCGAATTCAGAAACCAGCCTCTGACTGAAAAAGCGAAAATCAGATAAATAATTCCAATGATGGACCACGACCAGAATCGTTCCTGGAGAATAATGTTGAGGTAGGAATTGATGATATCCATCATGTCACACTTTTTGTGAAGCCAGACGAACAGCGTCTTTGAGTTCAAAGCGTTTTTCGTAAAGGGCCTTGCCCATAATCACGCCGTCGAAGTTCTTATGCTTGAGCGTCCGGCATTGCTCAAGATCTGAAAGACTGGAAATGCCCCCGGATAAAATAACCTGGGCTTTACTCCACTCCAGGACCTGAGTTAACCCTTGGAGATTTGGCCCCTGAAGCATTCCGTCACGCGCAATGTCTGTATAGATAACGGTCGAAAGAGTCATTTCATTGAATCGTTTTAGCATGGCTTCCAGCGACTCCCCGCTCTCCTTGAGCCATCCTTCGGTCTGGACCCGGCCTTCCTTGGTGTCCAGGCTTACAGCAATGCGGCTGCCAAACTTTTCAAGAAGCCCAAGAAAGAACTTTTGATCCAGCGCCTTGGTCCCTATGACGACCCGGTTAATACCCTCTTTGAGAAGACGTTCCACATCCTCGGCCTTGCGAAGGCCTCCGCCAACCTGAAGCTTACAGTTGACGGTTTCGCGGATCTTTAAAACCCAGGACAGGTTCCGGAGTTCTCCGGTCTTCGCACCTTCAAGATCCACGACATGAATCCAGGAAGCGCCCTGATTCTGCCAGTCCAGCGCCTGCGCCGGAGGATTATCGGAATAGATTGTTTCAGCCTGAAAATCGCCCCGGGACAGCCGAACCACTTTTCCCTGATACAGATCAATCGCTGGGTAAAGAATCATTTTTTCCAATCCACAAAGTTTTTAAGAATCCCGAGGCCGGCCCCCTGGCTTTTCTCCGGATGAAATTGAGCTGCAAAAAGAGTCTCGGTTCCAAGCGCCGCTGAAAACATCTCACCACCGTAGTCGCAGTCAGCAGCGCTGGCACCGCCGGCTCCCGCCGGCGCATAAAAAGAATGTACAAAATAGAAATAGCTTTTATCCGGAATCCCTTTAAGCAAAGGGTGTTGTTTACGGATTAGAATCTGGTTCCATCCCATGTGCGGCACTTTAAGACCCGGTGAACGGAAGAGACGTACTGTTCCGGGAAAAATCCCGAGTCCTTTGGCCCCTGGACTTTCTTCGCTTTCTGAAAAAAGAAGCTGAAGGCCCAGACAAATACCAAGGAAAAGACCGCCGGAACGAATGTACTCCACAAGAGGCTCGCGGAGTCCAGCGCGATCCAGCTCTTTGGCGGCATCTCCAAAAGCACCGACTCCGGGGAGGATGGCTTTTTCAGCACGGGAGAGATCCGCTGGATTGGAAGTGACCTTTACGTCAGCTCCTAAGTGTTCAAGCGCCTTCGAAACGCTTCGAAGGTTCCCCATGCCGTAGTCAAGAACCACGATCATGCTTAAAGACTGCCTTTCGTGGAAGGAACACCTTTAACGCGCGGGTCGATCTGCGTTGCCGCATCCAGGGCACGGGCTACAGCTTTAAAAACACCCTCAATAATGTGATGAGAGTCGCGCCCTGCAGCTACTTCAATGTGCATGTTAATGCCTGCATGCTGGCAGAAAGCCTTCATGAATTCCATGGCATCATGAAAGGAATAGTTTTCGAGACGCGAAAATGTTACCTCACGAGCTTTGGAAACATGCAGTGACGGACGCCCCGAAATATCCAATGTAACGCGAATAAGCGCTTCATCCATTGGAACATGAAAAAAACCGTAACGGCGGATTCCCATTTTGTTTCCCAGTGCTTTAGTCAGAACCTGACCCAGCGTAATCCCGACATCTTCGTTGGTGTGGTGGATATCCACATCCAGGTCGCCCTTGGCTTTTACCGTGAGATCAAAAAGTCCATGTTTCGTAAAGAGCTCGAGCATGTGATTCAAAAAGGGAATTCCGGTATCAAGCGAGCAGATGCCGCTGCCATCGACATTCAATTTCATGGCAATGTCGGTTTCGCGGGTGGTTCTCTTGAATTCAGCTTTTCTCACAGATGCTTTCATACCTCTCCCCTCATGCCGGGTTTATTCCGCGGCAGCCCCTTCTTTTTCTGTTTCGGTTTCATCGCTCGGCGATTTTTCAACAAAACGGGCTTCCATGGAAATCCTGTGCAGTACAAGCCCTTCCATGTCTGTCAATTGCTTCACATGTTCACGGGACTTCAAAAGCGCTTCCTTGGTGTAAGAGATAATCTGCGTACTCTTCACAAAAGACGATGCGCTGAGCGGTGAATAATACCGCGCGGTACCGCCTGTGGGCAGCACATGGCTCGGACCCGCAATGTAATCCCCGACAACTGCGGGTGAATACGGTCCAAGAAAAATGGCGCCTGCATGATCAATCATCTTGGCCACTTTCTCAGGATCTTCCGTAAGGATTTCAAGGTGCTCTGCAGCGATAGCATTAGCCACTTCACAGGCTTCGGCGATGGACTTCACCTGAATAATAAAACCTGTGTCCACGCGCTTACGGATAATTTCAATCAACTTTTTGGAAGGCGTCACAAGATAAGGAATGCCGCCCGCGTGCTCAGCCTGAGCGAGAAGGTCGCAGGTCACATAATCCGGATCCGCGGTTCCATCAGCAATAATCGCAACTTCACTGGGACCCGCTACCATATCAATATCTACAAACCCGTAAACCTGCCTTTTGGCTTCGGTCACATATTGATTCCCAGGCCCGACAATTTTATTTACCTTACGGATCGTCCGGGTTCCGAAAGCCAAAGCCCCGATAGCCTGGGCTCCACCGACACGGTAGATTTCTTTGACTCCCAGAAGATTGGCGACAGCCAAAATGTTAGGATCAATTTCCCCCGTGTCACGGTTTGGAGGCGTTGCAATGACAATCTCTTTCACGCCGGCAACCTTGGCCGGAATAACAGTCATGTAGACCGTTGAAACAAGCGGCGCTGTCCCGCCTGGAATATAAACACCCACGCGGTCCAAGGGTTGATAGCGTTTGGCGAGATAAACCCCGTCTTTACCGCGTATCTCGAAAGACTGTTTGAGTTCTCTTTCATAATATTCGGTCACATTGTCCGTAATCTGCTTCAGGATAGGGACAAACTTCACCTGGATCTTCTCAAAAGCGCGGTTGATATCGCCCTGAGAAACCTGGATCCGCTTTAATGGCAGATCAAGACCGTCAAACTCACGGGTAAATCTCCGGATGGCAAGATCCCCGCGGGAGCGGACTTCCGCGAGAATGCGGTTCACCTTCTTAAAAATCTTGGGATCAAAAGCATCGTTAAAATCCCGGCAAATCTTTTTCTGAGTCACCTTATCCCAGGTTAGAACCTGCATATCAGCCGTTCCTTTCATTCACATAGGAGGTCAGATTTTCCACGATCTTTTCCCACTGATCCTTGAACTGCCCCTGATTACGCGCGCCGCCCTGTACAAGCTCCTTACGTCCGCCGCCGCTTCCGCCGACAAGCGGAGCCAAAGTCTTCATGGCCTCACGCGCGTCGAGCGGGCCCTGGACAAGATCCGGGCTCAAGCCGATCACAAAGTGCACTTTTTCTTCATTTTCAGTACCGAGAAAATAAATGGTTTTCGAGCTCATCGAACGGAGCGAATCCGAAAGACCTCGAAGCTCATCAACTCCGGCGCCTTCCGGAAGCTTGTGCCGCGCAACTTTAAAAACGCCAGCCGCAATAGCCTGATTTAAAATGGCCTTTGGATCTGCAGCTACAACAGAACTCTGCTTCTTTTCCTTTTCCATCTTTTTAATTGTGTCTTGAAGTTTGGCAACCTTTTCACTCAGCTTTTCAGGAGTCGTCTTCAACGCAGAAGACAGTTCTCCGATCTGAGCGCGCAGTTCACGCAGGTAGTTTAACGCCCCGGAACCCGTGAGAGCTTCGATACGCCGCGTTCCGCTTGCAATCGAAGAATCACTCGTAATCACAAAAGCTCCGATTTGGCCTGTCCGATCGCAATGCGTCCCGCCGCAGAATTCCTTGCTGAATCCCGGAACTGTCACAACCCTTACCGTTGCCCCGTACTTTTCTCCAAAGAAAGCAAGCGCGCCGTCTTTCTTCGCTTCTTCAACCGGTTTTTCCTCTTTTGACACGGCTTTGTCGGAGAGGATCTCAGCATTCACAAGATCCTCAATTCTCTTCAATTCCTCCGCGCTCAGTGCCTGAGAATGTGAGAAGTCAAAACGAAGACGGTCAGCGGCTACCAGGGACCCCAGCTGGCGAGCCTGCGGCCCAAGTACGGAACGCAGCGCGGCGTGAAGAAGATGCGTCGCCGTGTGATTTCGCATGGTATCGCTCCGGCGTTCGGCATCCACATGTGCGGTAACCTTGTCTCCAGGCTTAAGGCTGCCCTTTTGGACTTCCACGAAGTGAAGAATGAAGGCGTCTTTTTTTTGCGTCTCGATTACAGCGGCCTTGAAAGAAGCATTTTCAAGAGTTCCGCGGTCCCCCGCCTGGCCTCCGCTTTCACCATAAAAAGGTGTTTGATCCAGAAGAATTACACCCTTGCCGCCGTCCAGCTCCGCGAGGAGCACACCGGCTTCACTTTCAAGGGCCGTGTAGCCCAGAAAGCGTGTGGGTGTAAGCGCACCAAGTTTTTTCTCGAGCTCAGTTGCGGCAAAAATACTTCCGGAAATCTGAGTGGCCTGCTTTGCGCGGCGGCGCTGCTCTTCCATCTGTGCATCAAACCCCGCATCATCAATTTCGAGACCGCGCGATTCAGCAATCATGCGCGTCAGTTCGTCTGGAAATCCGTAGGTATCATAAAGTTCAAAAACAATCTGCCCCGGGATCACCTTTGATTTCTTCTTTTCGAGTTCTGCAATCCGGCTTTCGAGAATTCTTAACCCTGTCTCAAGGGCGTCGAGGAATCGGTCCTCCTCGCCTTTCAAGGTCGCCGTAATACTTTTTTCGGCATCCTTCAACTCCGGATATGCGGGCGCCATAACAGACACCACGACAGGTACAATTTTGAAAAGAAACGCTTCCTTAAGCTCGGCCTTTCCGGCTGAAGCCAGAATGTGGTGCGCACGCCAAAGTGCGCGGCGGATCAACTTACGAATCACATAGCCCCGTCCTTCGTTGGAAGGAATTACGCCGTCCGCCATTGAAAAAACAACAGCGCGCACATGATCACTCACCGCATACAAGTGGCTTCTTTCCTGGCCCTGAACGCCGCGTTCCGGCAGGCCCAGAGCACGCTCAATGGCTGCATTGATAGGCTGAAAAATGTCGATTTCATAATTCGTTGGTTTTCCCTGGAGAACACACGCCAAACGCTCAAGCCCCATCCCCGTATCAATATTCTTTTGCGCAAGAGGTACCAGTTTGCCGCCGTCCTGGCGGTCAAACTGAGTAAAAACAAGGTTCCAGATTTCTGCAAAACGTCTGTCTTGAACTGTTCCGCCGTCCCCCTGCGAAGGGTCCTGGTCAAAATAAATCTCGGAACATGGACCGCAAGGCCCATTGGGCCCGTCTTTGGGTGCATTGGACGGCCAGAAGTTATCTTTGTCACCCAGTTTATAAATCCAATCCGCCCGGATTCCGATCTCATCTTTCCAAATTGCAAAGGCTTCATCATCGCTCTGATGAACACTGACGCGCAGACGCGCTTTGGGGATTTTGACTTCCTCAGTCAAAAACTGCCACGCCCAGTGAATGGCTTCGCGTTTAAAATAGTCGCCGAATGAAAAATTACCCAGCATTTCAAAAAAGGAGTGGTGGAACGCTGTGCGTCCAACCTCTTCCAGATCACCCGTACGCAGGCATTTCTGACTGCTTGTGGCGCGCTTCAGATCTTTTTTAATGCCAAGAAAGTTTTCTTTGAATTGATTCATCCCCGCGCCTGTAAACAAAAGCGTTGGGTCATTTTGCGGGACAAGCGAATCGCTCGCCACCATACGATGGGCGTTTTTCTCAAAATAGCGGAGATATGCTTTACGAATTTCGTCAGTTTTCATTTCCCGATCCTTAAAAAAAATCACCGGAGACGTCATCTCTGGCTTCGTCTCCGGCCTTTCGAATAAATGTTTCAATCACGTGCTTTGCCATCTCAAAATCAAATCCACGGCGAACTAATGTGTCGAACAACTTCTTCTTTCTCTTGAGCGGCTCCAGTTTTTTTGCCTTTTCCCAGACTGACTGAACCAGCGCTTCAGCGGCTTCTCTCTGAACATCGCTTGTAAGTTCTTCGAGAGCCTCCGACGCGGCACCAGGTTCAAAACCGCGCCGCTTTAACTCAAACGCCGCTTTCCTTTTCCCAAAACCCTTGCGGGAAGAAGCCATCCGGCTCACGAGCGAAAGGGCAAGGGCCCTATCGTTCAAATAACCGGCAGCTTCCAACCGGCCTACTGTCTTTTCAGCCAGCGCTGCG
Organism: uncultured bacterium; assembly: GCA_964422635.1. GTDB lineage: Bacteria > Omnitrophota > Omnitrophia > Omnitrophales > Aquincolibacteriaceae > ZLKRG04. Next base: position 40,253 of record CAYRBY010000004.1, on the reverse strand, counting down.
TCAAACCCCTTAGTCTTGAGACGCTCCAGCATTTCGTTCCGGCTTTTAGGACTGATCCCGAGAATTTTAAGCGCAAAATTCCAGGCTTCTTTTTCGCCGGATAGAGCAGCATTATCTTGAAAATCTTTCTTTTGATTCATGATCGGCAGGAATAAATCGAAAAGCTGGATTTTCGAAGCAGACCGGCGATCAGGCTACAACCGCCGCTTCCCCCATCATCTTGGCTCTGACCTTGTCTTCAATCTCCTCAAGAAGCTTTTTGTTTTCTTTGAGGAACAGGCGGGCAGCATCACGGCCGTGCCCGAGCTTTTCCTGGCCGTAGAGAATCCAGGATCCCGATTTTTCAAGCACCTGCTGTTCAATTCCAAGGTCAAGAATGCTTGAAGATCTGGAGATTCCTTCTTCAAAAAGAATGTCGAACTCTGCCACTTTGAAAGGCGCCGCAACCTTGTTCTTGACCACTTTTACTTTTACGCGGTTACCGATAATCTCGTCGCCCTTCTTCAGACTTTCAATGCGGCGGATATCGAGACGCATTGAGGCATAAAACTTCAGCGCTTTACCGCCCGTTGTTGTTTCCGGGTTTCCAAACATGACGCCAATCTTGTCACGGATTTGGTTGATAAAAATCATGCTGGTCTTGGAACGGCTGATAATCGCTGTAAGCTTGCGGAGAGCCTGTGACATCAGACGGGCCTGGAGTCCCATGTGGGAATCCCCCATATCCCCTTCGATTTCCGCTTTCGGAACAAGCGCAGCCACGGAATCGATGACGATGAGATCCACGGCATTAGAGCGGACCAGCATTTCTGCAATCTGCAAAGCTTGTTCACCGGAATCCGGCTGAGAAATCAAAAGATCATCCAGTTTCACACCGATCTTCTGGGCATAGGTCGGATCAAGGGCATGCTCAGCATCAATAAAAGCCGCAACGCCGCCTTCCGCCTGAACGCGGGAAATAATGCTAAGGGTCAGCGTCGTTTTACCGCTGGACTCAGGGCCATAAATTTCAATCACACGTCCCCGAGGAATGCCGCCGACGCCGGTCGCAACGTCGAGGCTTAAGGCTCCCGTGGAAATGCTTTGAACGGGTTCGCGCCGCTCTTCGCCCATTTTCATAATGGAGCCTTTTCCAAACTGCTTTTCGATTTGCAGAAGTGCGAGTTCAAGAGCCTTGTGCTTTTCCTGCGTGACCTTGTTTGCAGCTGCGGCAGTTTCCTGCTTTGATTCTTTTTCGGGTTTCTTCACCATGGAGTCTTCTCCTGAAGGAATTTTTACTGAAAAGCAGAATGAAAATTATTTATACGGACGGTACAAATGCACGCAAGTCCGCATATTTTACTGGGTTAGACAAAGGGTGTAAAGACTTAATCCGGCTTTGGCTGAGTGCCGAATGACGTCTTTTCCATGCCTGGGTTTCGGGCAGCCGCGTCTGCCTTAAGCCCTCGTTCAGAAAGTGACCGCTCGAGAATTTCGACTCCTTCACGTAACGCAGAAAGGCGGTGAAGCGGAAGCGATATGCCCTTCTGGCTGGGCCGGAACCCCTTGGCCTGCGGGATCCGGGTCCAAACCCGGACATCGACATAATAGCGGTCTTCATATTGGTTAATTGCGAACTGAAGTTCTGTATCCGTGTTGGTGGGAAGCGTGTGAATCAAGGTACGCAAAAACTTTTTCATGTTTTCTCCTGGGTTGAAGAAAACAAGTATTCGGCAAGAGAATGTATAACAGATTATTTATCTTTAATCAAATAATATTTTACTATTCTTAAATAAGCTTTTTTTCTTCGCCCTTAAGAATGCGGCCTATATTCGCGCGATGGGTATAAAAAATAAACGCTCCGAGCACGATGCTCAAAGGGAATAAAATTGGAAACTCGACGCTCCCCCTGAAGAACAGCAAAACAACGAGCGGGAAAATCAAAGCCGCAGCCAGAGACGCAATAGAAATGGTCCGGGATAAAATAAAAACAAGAATCCAGCCCGCCAAAGTCGTCAAAGTAGCCAGAGGCGCGAGAGCCATAAAAACCCCTAAAGACGTAGCCACTCCCTTACCGCCTTTCCAAGCGATCCAGAACGAAAAACTGTGACCCAGAATCGCTGTGGCCGCAAAAAAGGCCTTAAGACCGAAGGAAGTCTCGGGAAATAATAAAGCAGGAACAAGCACAGCCAATGCCCCTTTAAGGGCATCAAGAAAAAGGACAAGGAACCCCCACTTTTTTCCGACCACGCGAAAAACATTGGTAGCCCCTGTGTTCTTACTGCCATGCTCACGTATATCAATCCCCTTGACCCGCTTCGCAATGAGAAGCCCGAATGGAATACTGCCAAGCAGATAGGCGTTAAGGAAAAAAAGAAAACATAACGGAACATTCATAATCAGGAACCTTTCGATGCGGATGTTTGCTGAAAATATTTAAGGGCCGTCAGATCGCGGCCGGCATAGACCAGGCACGAGGCAAGAGTTAAAAGAGCCGCGGCATGCCAGAGAGGAACCGACAGCGGAGATTGTAAAAGAATCGCAATCAGAGTTGCCATTTGAACTGCGGTAGTCAGTTTTCCTAAAAAATTAGGCCGGACATGAGCCGAGCCCGTAGCCAGAAAAACGACAAGAAGCCCGCCAAGTATGAAAAGGTCGCGGAAGACAACGATCACAATCACCCAAATCGGCGGGCGGTAGGAAAGAGTGCCGACAAATAGAACCCCCAGAAACCCGCTCAAAAGGAGGAGCTTGTCTGCAAGAGGATCGAGGAATTTCCCGAGAGCTGTACGCTGATTGAGCAGCCGCGCCAGAAGCCCGTCTGCGGCATCCGTCAAGGCAGCGGCTGTAAAAAAAATGATGGCTAAAATCCGGAACCGCTCATCGCCCCCGGCATAGTAAAGGAGCGCCGTAAAAAAAAACGGCGTTAACAGAATCCTGATCAGCGTCAGGGTATTAGGCAGATTCAAGCATTGCCCGGGTTATCAGCTTCCGGTGCAGGCGCAGCTTCCTGGCTGGCACCAGCGCCAACCTTTTCCTTTTGATCTTCAAAGGCTTCATTTTGCGCATCCTGGCTGACCTTCACCGAAACGATCTTGGAAACACCGGCCTCCTGCATCGTAACGCCGTAAAGGGAGTCCCCCATCGCAATGGTTTTGCGATTATGCGTCACAATAATAAACTGGGATGACTGAAGGAACGTTTTCAGCACCGCGAGGAAACGATCCACGTTTGCTTCGTCGAGCGGAGCATCGACTTCATCAAGCACGCAGAAGGGCGAAGGCTTGATTTTGAAAAGCGAGAACAAAAGAGCCATAGCCGTCATCGCTTTTTCTCCGCCTGAGAGAAGGCTCATATGCTGCAGCTTTTTGCCCGGAGGACGAACCACAATGTCAACCCCGGATTCCAGAGGGTTTGATTCGTCAATCAGGACCAGCTTGGCTTCACCGCCGCGGAAAAGTGTCTGATAGTATTCCCCGAAGGCTTTCTGGACCTCCTGGAAAGTCGTTTCAAAAAGCCCCTTCGTGGTACGATTAATTTTCCGGATGGCCTCCATCAAGGAATCACGGGCCTCTTCCAGATCTTTCTGCTGTGTCTGGAGGAACTCAAAGCGCTGCTTGAGTTCGTCATATTCCTCAATAGCCAGAAGGTTCACAGTTCCAATCGACTCGATTTTCTGACGGAGTTCGTCAACCTGTGCCGCAACCGCCGGATGCTCCGCTTCAGAAAGAATATAAAGCTCAGGCTGAAGAGCTGCGAGTTCGATCTTGTAAGACTGCAAAAGACGTTCATGGATATTCTTTTCCTGATACCCGAGATCCATAACTTTCTTTTCAATTTCGTGCAGAGATTCTTCGATCTGATACCGCTTGTCCTGGCTCTCAATCAGCATTTGTTCAATTTGCTGAATTTCCTGCTGGGTTTTATCTCTTTCCTGCCGGACTAAGGCCAGATTCAAATCAGTTTCCTGAAGATTGGCCGTCAATTCCTGCTGTTCCTGACGGATCCGCTCATCCTCAACTTCAAGAGCCTGTTCACGCTCCTGAATGCGGGTGGTTTCAACCTCGAGGATCTCAATCCTGCTGCGATCCCGGGCCTGCTGCTCGGTCAAAAGCTTACAGGCTTCTTCAAGGAACTTTTCACGCTGACGCAGACCGTCAAGACGCGCCTTCTGATCCGAAAAATCACGGAGCGCGTCGGCCTTGGAGCGCTCCATGCGCTCCATGTCACGGATTAGATTCTCCTGCTCATTGCGGATCTGCCGCTGCTTTTCCTCGGTGCGCATCAGTTCAATTTCAAGCTGCGTACGCTGCGCCACCGCCTCTTCCTCGCGGGTCTTCATTTCTTCCTGTTCATTAAAGATCAAATCCAGTTCGCGTTGAAAAGTCCCCAAACGATCCTGAAGACCTTTACGAAGCGATTCAAAAGATTCCCGCTGCAGTTTGGTTTCAAGGATTTCCGAATCCGTCAATTTCACGCCTTCATCAAGACGCTGAGCCTCCTCAAGAAGCCTCTCAGCCTCCTGTTTCCAGCTGGATTCATTGCGCTCAAGCTCTCTGATTTCCGTCGTAAGCGTTTCGATTTCCGTACCGCGTTTAAAAAGATTCTGCTCCGCGCTCAACTGTCCCTGGCGGAAAAAAACACGCCCGCGGGGCCCCAACAGCGTTCCCTCACGCGTCACAAGACGGTAATGTCCGGCGCTCTTCACAAGCTCAAGGAAGTTCTCATCGGTAAGATTTTCAATCACAAAAACATTTTCAAAAAAACTTTCCAGCAGCGGCCGGTAATTTTCCTCGAGACTCACAAACCGGCGGAGCGGACTGGCAAACAAATCCCCCTCCGGAAGAAGTGACGGAACCGTTTCTTCAGACGCTTCACCGCCCGTGAGATTGACCAAAAGAGCCGCAGGTGCGCTTTTCTTCTCGATCATTTCGTGGAGAAGCTTTGTCGCAGCGGAACCGTTTTCCGTGACAAGAGCCTTGGCAAAATCTCCGAGCACAGCCTCAACCGCCCATTCAAAGCCAGTTTCAACATGAATGAGGTCTCGAAGCTGCCTCATGAGCGAACGTTCTTCTTCTGTCAGGTGCTCCAAAAGGCCTTCCTGACTCAACCCTGCCGCCGCATCCATTTCATGGAGCAGATTTTGGCGGGTTTGTTTTTCGTGAAGCTGGCGTTCCGCCGCTTCGATTTTGTCGCCAAGTGATTCCAGCGTCTGCTTCAAACCTTTGAGCTGCTCTTCCTGTACGGCCTTTTGTTCCGAAAGCAGAATCACCCGCTCTTCGAGTTCGCGGAGGCTTTTTTCGCAGTCTTCTTTACGAGCCGCCCACTGTTCAAGCTCCTGCTGATAGCGTGAAGCACCCGCATCCTGCTTTTTCTTCTGCTCGACATTACTTTCGAGAAAGGCACAAAGGCGGTGGTAGTCGTTACGAACTTTCGCCGCTTCGCTGGCCGCTTCAAACCCCGCGGCTTTTGTTTCATTAAAAAGACCTCGGGAGGCTTCAAGATGACTTTCTGCCTGCTCCAGCATCTGCCGCGCGGCTTCAAAAGCAACCTGAACATCCTGCTTTTGACCTTCAATTGAAGCTACTTCTTCCCGTTT
>CAYRBY010000004.1:30873-34575 GCA_964422635.1 uncultured bacterium | reverse complement strand
TAGCGTTCCGCCCGGCGGGCCTGACGTTCGGCGTACTGAATGTTCCGCTGCACTTCCGTGACAATATCCTTTAAGCGCAAAAGGTTCTGCTCCGTGCGGTCGAGCTTGCGGATCGCTTCATCCTTTTTAACTTTGTATTTGGAAATGCCGGCGGCCTCTTCAATAAGAAAACGGCGCTCGTCCGCATCCGCATTGAGAATGTGATCGATGCGGCCCTGCTCAATCATGGAGTAGGAGCTGGATCCGATACCTGTATCCAGAATGAGATCCTGCACATCTTTCAGGCGGCAGGCCGTTTTATTAATCAGATATTCACTTTCACCGGAGCGGTGAAGACGGCGGGTAATCGTGACTTCGTTATAATCAATGGGAAGACCGCGGTCCTGGTTATCAATCGTCAAGGACACTTCAGCAAAAGCCACAGGCTTACGGAACTGCGTGCCCGCAAAAATGACGTCTTCCATTTTAGAGCCGCGCAGCATCTTCGCACTGCGCTCGCCAAGCACCCAGCGGATGGAATCGGAAATATTACTTTTTCCGCATCCGTTAGGTCCGACAACACACGTCACACCTTTATCGAAATAAACAAGCGTGCGATCTGCAAACGATTTGAACCCGAGAATTTCAACTTTCTTTAAGCGCATGAAGCCTCCAGAAGGGAGAGAATAGAGAAGAGCAGGATAAAAAACTGCGGCATTCTACCCTTGAAACGACCGAAATGCAATACATGCATTATGGCCGCCGAATCCGAGTGAATTCGAAAGGGTCACTTTGACAGGATGGCGTACAGCCACGTTCGGTGTATAGTCCAGATCGCAGTCCGGATCCGGGGTATGATAATTGATAGTGGGAGGAATAATTTGATCCCGTATGGCCAAGCAGCAGGCCACAGCTTCCACCCCGCCCGCAGCGCCCAGCAGGTGCCCCGTCATAGACTTTGTCGAGCTGATTTTCACCTTGCGGGCAACGCTTTCGCCCATCGCTTTCTTAATAGCAAGCGTTTCGACTTTATCATTCAAGGGCGTCGAAGTGCCGTGGGCATTGATATAGCTCACTTCTTCGGGTTTAATCCCAGCATCCTTCATCGCATTCATCATGCAGCGAGCCGCGCCATCTCCTGTCGGGTCTGGCGCTGTAATATGGCTGGCATCCGATGTCATTCCGTAACCTATCATTTCTGCGTAAATTTTAGCGCCCCGTTTGAGGGCGTGCTGAAGCTCTTCAAGGATGACGACACCGCAGCCTTCCCCCATCACAAAACCGTTACGCGTCAGATCAAAAGGCCGGGAAGCCGTTGCAGGATTTTCGTTATGGGTGCTAAGAGCCTTCATGGCATCAAAGCCTCCAAAACCAAGCGGAGTGATACATGATTCACTGCCGCCGGCAAACATAACATCAGCCTCTTCACGCTGAATGATCTTGAAGGCGTCCCCAATAGCGTTGGAACCTGTTGCGCAGGCCGTCGCAACACAGTTGTTCGGACCTTTAAGACCCAAAGCTATCGAAATCTGCCCGGGTGCCATATTGACGATCAGCATAGGGATAAGAAAAGGGGATACACGGTCGGCCCCTTTTTCAAGGAGAACTTTATGCTGCTCCTCAATAACCCGAAGGCCGCCAATACCCGATCCAACAAGCACACCTATACGGTGAGGATCTTCCTGAGACATATCCATGCCCGAATCCGCGAGAGCCATCTTTGCAGCTGCAACGCCGAACTGGACAAAGCGGTCTGTTTTACGAATCTCTTTAGGTGAGAAATACTGCGCAGGGTCAAAATCCGTGACTTCGGCAGCGACTTGGGAATTAAACTTGGCACACTCCACCTGCGACAGGCGCTTCGTGCCGCTCTGCCCTTTCAGGAATGCCTGCCAAGTTTTGTCTGTGGACGAGCCTAAGGGACTAATGGTCCCCAGACCCGTCACCACAACGCGCCTTTTAATCACGGGATTGAGTTTCGGGTGGACTTCTTCGAATAGCTAGCTGACTGGAAAGTTATTTCGAGCCGGATTTTTCTTCGATATAACGGATCGCATCGCCGACTGTCTGGATCTTTTCAGCGTCTTCATCCGGAATCTCGACACCGAACTCTTCTTCGAGAGCCATTACAAGCTCAACGGTGTCCAAGGAATCAGCACCCAGATCATCAACGAAGGAAGCTTCAGGGATAACTTCTTCCGGCTTCACCCCAAGTTGCTCTACGATGATTTCAGTGATTTTGTCATGAACCGCCATTGATTCCTCCTCCGTAATGATGAGAGTATTTTTTTAAATGACCATTCCGCCGTCTACAACAAGTGTTTGTCCTGTTATATAACTTGCGGCGTCGGATGCTAGAAAAGCAGCCACTTCAGCGATTTCTTCCGGTTCGCCAAACCTTTTTAATGCAATCTGATCTTTGACTTTTTCTTGAATTTCGGAGCCCAACTGATCGGTCATCCGAGTCTTGATGAATCCCGGCGCTATAACATTCGCACGGATATTTCTCTTGGCCAGCTCCTTGGCGACTGATTTCGTGAAACCGATAATCCCCGCTTTAGAAGCCGCATAATTGGTTTGACCTGCGTTTCCCGTTATTCCAACGACAGACGCGACATTAACTATCGATCCGCCACGCTGCTTCACCATCGGACGAGTACATGCTTTGGTGAAGAGGAAAACACTTTTCAGGTTCGTAGAAAGAACGTCGTCCCAGTCTTTCTCGGGCATCAGAGCCAACAAGTTGTCACGTGTTGTCCCTGCATTGTTGACAAGTATATCGACCTTTCCAAACGTGTCAAGCGCTATTTTCACCACTTCATTTACTTCATCTCCAATGCTGACATTGGCTTGCGTCAAAACACATTCTGTGTTTCCAAGAGCCTTGATCTTCTCTTCTGTTTCACGCAAATTTTCAATCGCAGACGCCGAAAGAACAATCTTGGCTCCCCGTTTAGCAAGCAAAACAGCAATAGCCTGACCGATTCCCCGGCTGGCTCCTGTGACCAACGCTACCTTATCTTTGAGATCGTGCATCTGTAGTCCTTTCCATACAAAAGTGTTCGGACACTTTGCCTACGCGTTCGAGGCCGTTGACTTCAGGAACTCTTCGAGCTTCTCGAAGTCCGCCGAAGCTCCGCAGGCGTGAATCTGAAATTCCGGAATTGATTTTTTCACAAGCCCCTTCAAAACTTTACCGGGTCCAAGCTCAAGATAATGAAGGATCCCCGCGGCCTTTGCAGAATCCATGCTTTCCGTCCAGCAGACCGGACTCGTGAGCTGACGCGAAAGAAGAGAGCGGATTTCTTCGGGATCCGAAACAGGAACGGCTTTGGCATTGGGAATAAAGAGACACTTGGGTGCCTGAATTTTTGTATTTCTGAGAGCCGCTTCAAGCCGTTCTCGTGCAGGCTGCATCAGCGACGAATGAAAAGCGCCGCCGACCTTCAATTTAATAGCACGCTTTGCCTGGCGGCCTTCGGCCAAAACACACGCTTTATCAATGGATTCCACAGTTCCTGATAATACAATTTGATCAGGCGAATTCAGATTGGCAACTTCGCATCCAGCCTCTTTGGCAACAGCTTCACAGGCAGTGCGATCCAGCCCCATAATTGATGCCATGGTTCCGGGGTTTTGCTTGGCCGCATCTTCCATAGCTTCTGCACGCAGGCGAACCAGCTGCAGGGCCTCCTCAAACGAAATCGCACCAGCCGCAGTCAG
>CAYRBY010000004.1:0-30773 GCA_964422635.1 uncultured bacterium | reverse complement strand
AGCCACAACGGTTGAGGCGCTCGACATATTTCCATAACGTTCCACATTCACAACAACTTTTTCCAAAGGAAACTTCAGGCGCTCGGCCACAGCATGAAGAATACGGATATTCGCCTGATGAGGAATCAACCAGTCCACCTGATCAAGCGTTACACCGCCGCGCTCAAGAACATCACGAACCGCAACTTCCATCGTTCGCACAGCAACCTTGAAAACCTCAGCACCTTCCATCTTCAAAAAATGCAGCCCTTGCTGAAGGGTTTCCTGCGAAGGTGGATAAGCCGAGCCGCCGCCAGGAATCTGCAAAATAGCTCCCTGCGAACCATCTGACCCGAGAAGAGAAGCCACGATGCCATGATCATCGGGCGAACGTGAAATAACAGCAGCCCCGGCACCGTCACCAAAAAGAACACAAGTCGAACGGTCTTTCCAATCAATGAAGCCCGAGAGCACTTCGGAACCGACAACCAAAATATTCTTGTAATGCCCCGTCGCAATAAACCCTTCGGCAACAGTCACCGCGTAAGGAAATCCTGAACAAGCTGCAGCAAGATCAAAAGCGCCGCAGCGCGCGCCTAAATTATCCTGAATGCGGCATGCTGTTGAAGGGAAATACATATCGGGAGTGATCGTGGCCACGATGATGAGATCGAGATCCTGAGGTGTGATCCCGGCATTCTGAAGAGCGTCGCGGGCAGCCGCAGTGCCGAGGTCACTGGCCTTACAGCCTTTTTCAGCGAGGCGGCGGGTTTTGATTCCCGTGCGGGTCTGGATCCATTCATCCGTAGTTTCGACCATTTTTTCTAAATCAAAATTGGTCAAAACTTTTTGGGGTACATGAAAACCCAGGCCGCTAATACAGGCCTTGTAGGGGACTCCCATATCAGCGTATTCCTTCGCCCGAAGTTTCTTCGCTACGCTGGGACGAGGCCCCTTGGGAGTTAGACTTGATGAGTTCTACAATATGCTGGTTGAGCTGTTTGGAAACCATCTCACCCGCCACATGGATCGCATTACGGATCGCGCGGGCTGAAGAAATACCGTGGCTAATAATCACAGTTCCATTGACGCCCAAAAGCGGCGCACCGCCAGCCTCTTCATAATTGGTTTCGTTCCGGATTGCTTTGAGCGCAGGTTTACAGAGCCAGGCGCCAAGAAGCGAAATAGGGCTCTTCTTAAGCTCACGGATGGCCATTGCACCCACAGTTTCCAAAATGCTTTCGCACATCTTGAGCACAACATTCCCGACAAAACCATCGCAGATAATGCAGTCAACGCGTCCCGTAAAAAAATCACGTCCTTCAATATTGCCGACAAAGTTCAAGTTGGAATCGCGAAGCAGCTTGTAGGCTTCCTTGATAACTTCCGTGCCCTTGGACTCTTCTTCGCCAATATTCAGAAGACCGATCGCTGGCCGCTTCTTCTGATGGATGTAGCGGGCATAACTATCCGCCATTTGGGCATACTGAAAAAGCTCTTCAGCCGAAGGATTGAGATTGGCGCCGACATCAAGCGCGATGGAAATACCGTGAAGAGTAGGGACGCCGATCGCTATTCCCGGGCGTTTGATCCCGGGCAGCAGCCCGAGCATCAATGTAGAAGCCGCTACGGCAGCGCCGGTATTTCCGGCAGTCACAACAGCCTGAACCTCCTGTTTCTTCAAGAGGTCGATACAGACAGAGAGAGAAGAGTCTTTCTTCTTACGAATTGCGGCAACAGGAGAATCCCCCATCCCGACAATTTCTTTCGCATCCTGAATTACGATTTTTCCGCCAAGAACACGATGTTTGTTAAGCTCGCGCTTAATAACATCCATTTGTCCCACGAGCACAATTTCAAGATCTGAAAAATCGTTTGCCGCGTAAACGGCACCCTCAACTACCGTTTCAGGGGCGTAATCGCCCCCCATTCCGTCAACAGCGATACGAATCATAAATTTAGGTTCCTTATCGTTGAAAAAACGAACTAGGACTTTTTCTTCTTTTCCTTGATCTTGATCGTGATGACCTGACGGCCGCGATAGTAGCCGCATTCCATACAGACACGATGCGACAAGATCGGCGCTCCGCATTGAGAGCACTTGGAAACAGATTTAAGCTTAAGCGCGTCGTGAGCGCGGCGTGTATTGGTGCGGGTATTGGAATGCCTCCGCTTTGGATTTGCCATTCCTTATTCCTCCTTATTTCGATGACCAAACTGCTTTAGTTTCTGAAAAGGGTTTTTAGGTTCTTGCTTTTCTTCGTGCTTTTCACTGCACCGGCAGGGTTTTTCATTGCGGTTCCCCCCGCAATAAGGGCAAAGACCCAGGCAATCTTCCCTGCAGAAATAAGCCATAGGCTGATCGACGACAACCGCTTCACGGATATCATCAATCGTATCGATCACTTCCTTATCTTTCGTTTCATAATAAAACTGAAACGGAAGCGAGAGATCTTCTTCACTTTCTTGAAGACAGCGGCCGCAGATCCGGACAATGCGGCTCTCAAGCTGTCCTGAAAAACTCAGGGAGTCGGGCTCCCTTAGAATAGTCCCTTCCAACTCCAGGTTCTTCAAGAACTTCATATCCACAAGGTCAAGTTCACACTCCCGGGGATCATATGTTTCCCGGACCTCGCGCGGAACACCTTCCTGATAAGCGGAGACCACAATTTTCATAATCAATCCTCCCGCTTAGTTAGCGGCCGAAAATTTCCCGGATTCGCTTGGCCACATAAGAAGGAACAAACTCTGATATGTCGCCTTTCAGAAGGGCTATTTCCTTGATCAACCGGGAGGAAAGGTAAAAATGATCTTCGGAAGGCATTAAAAAAACCGTCTCGACTTCTTTAGAGAGACGGCGGTTTGTTAATGCCATCTGAAATTCATAATCAAAATCCGAAGTGGCCCGGAGACCTCTAATAATTGTTCTCGCCTTTTGCTGCTTGGCGTACTTGACAGTCAAGCCTTCCAGACTGTCGACTTTCACACCCGGCGTATTCTTGAACACTCGCCGGATAAAATCCATCCGCTCTTCGACACTAAAAAGAGCATTTTTGCCGGCATTGATAGCAACCACAATAATAATTTCGTCAAAGATCAAAAGTGCGCGGCGGACTAAATCAATATGTCCGTACGTAATCGGGTCAAAACTCCCCGGATAAATAGCTCTTCGTTTCTCCATCCTGTGACTCCAAACGAAAGTAAAATGAGAGACAGGCTTGGCCTATCTTCTTGGTGCGTGCCAGCCGGAGAGTTTGAAGCGATTCTGGCAATGGTTCATCTTTAAAATGTCCCACGACGACCTGCGCGAAGGGCGTCAATATAGCAGATTGGTCTAGGCGGAGCAATGTCTTTTTCACAAGTCCTTGATTGAACGGAGGATCCACAAAAACGAGAGAAAAAAAGCGCTTCTGTTTTTCAAGCCTGTTGATAGAACGGATCACATCGCCTTCGAGGATCTGAGCTTTATTCTTGAGCCCTAACGACTCCAGATTCTGGGCAATCACTTTCGTCGCATAGGATCCACGGTCAACGAAGGTCACATCAAGAGCCCCGCGGCTGAGGGCCTCAAGTCCAAGGGAGCCGCTTCCTGCATAAAGGTCCAGGATATGCTTCCCTGTCACCAGGCTTCCCACAATGTTAAAAACGGTTTCCTTGGTCCTGTCCGTCATCGGACGCGTCAGTTTGGTCTTTGGAAACTGAATTTTTCTGGACTTAAATTCGCCCGATATGATTCTCATGGCCTGCCTCCGCTTGGAAGACTTGTCCGTTCCCGAGGCTCCTAAGGCCCCGCTGAATGCGTATATTAATAGCGAATGGGAAATTGATCGAGATAATTTTTAAGCCCTGACCAGGAGCCGGTTTCCGTGAAGCCCCCTGCATGGACAATTTCCCGGGCAGCCTCACGGACCTCCAGAAGGAGCGCCTCATCTTCTACAGGGTTTGCGACTCGGAAAAGCGGCTCTCCACTCTGACGTTTCCCCCAAAAATCCCCAGGCCCGCGCAGCTTGAGGTCTTCTTCGGCTATCTGAAAACCGTCCTGGATTCTTGTCAGAATACGCAGCCTCTTCTTCCCTTCATCTGTCGCAGGCTCGCCAAACAAAAAACATTCCGACTCTTTATCACCGCGGCCAATCCGTCCCCGCATCTGATGGAGCTGAGAAAGACCAAAACGCTCCGCATTCTCGATCACAACGACGGTCGCATTAGGATTGTCCACCCCGACCTCAATGACGGAAGTGGCAACCAGGATCTGAAGTTTTCCCTCTTTGAAGGATTTCATGGCCGCCTCTCGCTCCGCCGAAGGCATCCTCCCGTGAACCAGGCCTGCCTTCACTTCACGAAAAGGTCCCTTCTGAAGCTTGTCAAATTCATTCACAGCGGCGAGAAGATCCGTTTTCTCAGTTTCTTCAACCAGCGGGAAAATAAAATAGGCCTGTTCTCCCTTTTTTATTTTTTCAAGAATATGGGCATACACCTGCGGCTGCTTCGCCCGCGTTATCCAAAAAGTTTTTACCGGTTTTCTTCCGGATGGCAGCCCCCGCATCACCGACAAATCCAAATCTCCATAAGTGGTCAAAGCCAGCGTGCGGGGAATAGGGGTGGCCGTCATCACAAGCTGATGCGGGCGTGGATTGCGGTCGAGCAAATGACAACGCTGGTAAACCCCAAACTTATGCTGCTCGTCAATCACCACCACACCAAGGGATTTAAACAAAACGTCTTCCTGAAGCAGCGCATGAGTTCCTATCAGACAAGGAAGCTTCCCCTGCTTTAATTCCGCGAGCAGGCGTTCCCGGGCAGACGTTTCCGTATTCGCAGTAAGAAGACGCACCGGCACATCGAGCGGCTGAAAAAGGCGTTTGAGGTTTTCGTAATGCTGCAGGGCAAGCGTTTCAGTTGGTACAAGGATCGTCCCCTGATAACCGGACTTGGCCGCTGCCCAAAGGGCAAAGGCAGCAACAACGGTTTTGCCGCTGCCCACATCCCCCATCAAGAGGCGGTTCATAGGCTGGGACTTCTCAAGATCTGCAGCGATTTGGTGAATCGACACATCCTGACTTTCAGTAAGAACAAAAGGCAGTATTTTTTTAAACTCAGGGATCAACGACCGCGCATTCTTGAAAGCCGGTGATTGAAAGCGGGATTTCATCATGCGGATTTTTTCAAGTAGTGTCAGCTCAAAAAGCAGAAACTCATCGAACACAATTCTCCGGCGAGCCTTTTTTAGCGATTCGAAAGATGCAGGAAAATGCATTTCCTGGACCGCTTCCTGCAGCGGCATGAGATCTCTTGCCTTGCGGAAATCAGAAGGCAGAAAATCCTGAATAATGGTTTTTGACTGCTCTGAAACAACATCGTTCAGAATGCTTCTGAAGGATTTCTGATAAAGGCCTTCTGTCAGAGGATAAATGGGGGTGATACGGCCCGTGTGAATAGCTGCGTCGCGGTCTTCCAGAATTTCATATTCAGGAGAGTTCAGCTGAAAACGGCCCTGTTGAAAATCGGCGCGGCCAAACAATATAACTTCCCGGCCCGGTGTGAACTGGTTTTTAAGGTAAGGCTGATTAAACCAGACGGCAGGAATCATGCCGCTGTCATCACCCAAAACAGCTTCTAGAATTGTGATGCGCCGGAGCCGCTTGAGATGCGCACTCAAGATGGAACCTTTGACCGTGACAATATCACCGGGTTTCACATCGCTAATATTTTTAAATTGGCTTCGATCTTCGTAACGGCGGGGAAAATAAAAGAGGAGATCCCGGACATTCAGAACCCCGATCTTCTCAAGGGTTTGTGCGCGTTTGGGACCGATCCCCTTGATATATCGAAGGTTCGATAAACTCGGAGTGGTAGATTGAGTTTTCATACCTTCCGGCTTTAATTGAACAACCCGGGAAAGGATGTGGGATCAGGACTTAGCTTCAGCGCCAGGCAAAGCAGCCTGAGCAGCATTGGCAGCAGATCCGGCAGCCTGTTGAACTTGTTGCTTCACATCGACTGCAGCCTCTTGCACAGCTGTACCGGCTTGAGCCGCTGCATCTTTCACTTCAGCGGACTGCGCCTTTACAGCCTCACCGGTCTGAGCCGCAGCGCTTTGAGCAGCATCCGCGGCAGCGCCGGCTTTTTCACGGCTTTCATTCTTGATTTTTTCAAGAGCCTTTTTGATTTGATCCACATCCACAGGGGCCGCACTGCGTGAGGTTTCAAGCAGGCTTTTGCTTTTGTGGACTTCAATAAGATCCAGCGCGATACACGTCAGCATAAAACAAATCGCTGAAACAGAAGTTGCCTTCGTCAGAAAAACCGAGGCCTTGGTTCCAAAAAGCGACTGTACATTGCCGCTTCCGAAAGTTCCGCCAGTGAGGCCCTGACCGCGGCCCGCTTGAAGCAGAATGACCATGATAAGCACAAAACAAACAATGACGTGAAGAATGGTAATCAAAATAGTCATGAAGGATGAACCTCGGCTTTACAGGCTTCTGTTGCATTCATAATGATTTGAGAAAAAGTTTCCGCTTTTAGCGATGCGCCACCCACGAGAGCGCCATCCACATTCGGCTTGCGCATCAGGGAAGCAATATTGTCAGGCTTCACGCTGCCGCCATAAAGCAAGGGCACGCGGGAGGCAATTTCATTACCGTATTTTTCATTCAACAACCGGCGGATGTAAGAGTGCATCTGCTCAGCCTGCTCAGGTGTTGCAGTCTGCCCGGTTCCAATAGCCCACACAGGCTCATAAGCGATCACAAGCTTGGACACTTCCTCACCGGTCAGCCCCTTCAAACCTTCCTCAAACTGCCGCTTCACCACTTCAAAAAACTGCCGGGCTTCGCGTTCAGCGAGGGTTTCACCGATACAAAGAATCGGAACCAGGCTGTACTTTACGGCTGTACGGACTTTTTTATTAATGAGCTCATCATCTTCTTTGAAAAATTGGCGGCGTTCGGAATGCCCTAATATCACGTAACGGCAGCCAAGATCTTTGAGCATCAAGGGAGAAATCTCACCTGTGAACGCCCCTTCGGCATCGTAATGCATATTTTGTGCGCCCAGATCAAGAGAAGAATCTTCCAGAAGTTTTGTGACAGATGCAAGTGCAGTGAACGGCGGACACACCACAATATCACAATCGGTTTTGTGCGATACACCGGCTTTAATGGTCTGGACAAGACTCACCGCTTCAGAGGGGGTCTTGTACATCTTCCAGTTTCCGGCAATAAACGGCTTCTTCATAAACACCTCAGGTTTCCGGTTTTGCTCCGGGGTTACTTGGCAGCTCCAGCTTTTTCACATAATGCGGTCACACCCGGAAGCTGGGTTCCTTCAAGGAATTCGAGAGAAGCCCCGCCGCCTGTGGAAACATGCGACATCTGAGTATCCAAACCAAACGCTCTCACAGCCGCAGCTGTGTCCCCGCCCCCGATAATTTTGGTGGCATTGAGACCTGCAATAAACTTCGCAAGAGCCCTGGTTCCTTCGTCAAAAGGTTTCACTTCAAACAGACCCACGGGACCGTTCCAAACAATCGTTTTAGCTTTGGCCAAAATCGCTTTATACCGTTCAACGGTCTTCGGCCCGATATCAAAACCAGACCATCCATCCGGAATAGCGGTATCAATGACTTTTGCCTTAGACGCTTCATCAATGGATGGCGCAATCACGCGGTCATCCGGAAAAACAAGCTGGAAGTTTTTTTCTTTGGCCTTGCGGAGAGCTTGCTCTGCAGCAGGCACACCATCCGGTTCAAACTTGGAATTTCCGATTCCGATCCCCATGACTTTATAGAAGGTATAGGCCATTGCACCGCCGATGAGAATCGTATCCGCTTTATCAATCAGGTTGCTGATAAGTTTAATTTTGTCAGAAACCTTGGCACCTCCAAGAATCGTTACAAAAGGACGGTCTGGGGTCGTGATCGCTTTTCCGAGATACTCAAGCTCGCGGGACATCAGAAAACCCGCACCGGAAGGAAGGTATTCGGTCACGCCTGCTGTGGAAGCATGTGCGCGATGGGCCGCACCAAAGGCATCGTTGATGTAAACATCCGCCAAAGAAGCCAATTTTTTGGCAAAACCGGCATCATTCTTTGTTTCTTCCGCGTGAAAGCGAAGGTTCTCAAGCATGACAACGTCACCCGGCTGCATCGCTTGCACAGCCTTCTCGACTTTTGGCCCAACACAATCCCCGAGGAGCTTTACAGGTTTTCCAAGAAGCTTGGCCAAATGGTCCGCGGCAGGCTTAAGAGAATACTTGGCTTCGGGAGCACCTTTCGGGCGGCCTAAATGAGACATCAAAATGACGCGGGCATTACGCTCCAAACAATAGCGGAGGGTATCCACTGACTTAGCAATACGGATGTCATCCGTAATCTCGCCTTTTTCATTCAAGGGCACGTTGTAATCAACACGGATAAGCACACGTTTGTCATTCAACTGAAGATCTTTGATTGTTTTGACTTTGGACATGGAATGTTCCTTTTGATGATAAATTTTATAAAAGCTGCGCGGCAAATGTCGCAACACGTGACCAAGAGGCCAGTTAGAAAGGACAATTATAACTATTTTCGCAGGAAAGCCAACGGGTTTTTTACGGGAGGAAAAAGGACGCCGGACGGCGTTAAAGCAGCTCGTACTCTTTCATCTTGTTGTAAAGCGTGGTTCTGTTGATATTCAAGAGACCCGCCGCTTTCTTCCGGTTCCAGCCAACCTGATCGAGAACTTTCTTGATAATCTGCTTTTCAGGTTCTTTTAGGACTTCTTTGAGGGAAGTGTTTTCTACTTCAGGCACCTGATAGGGTTCGTTTCTTTTGCCTATATATTCGGGAAACACGTCCACATCCAGGACTTCCCCTTGAGACAAAACAACTGCGCGTTCAAGAAAATTTTCAAGCTCACGGACATTTCCCGGCCAATGATAATCGAGAATACGCTTCATAGCTTGAGAACTGACACTCCGAAGCGAGCGGCGGGTTTTAAGATTAAACGCGCTCAGGAAATGTTTAACCAATGCGGGGATATCTTCCTTGCGCTCCCTGAGAGGCGGTACATCGATCGTAATAACATTGAGACGATAATAGAGGTCTTCACGGAATTGTCCCTTTGCGATCTCAGACGCCAAATCACGATTCGTAGACGCTATGATTCGTACATCCACATGCATGGTTTTGGTATCGCCTACGCGCTCGAATTCTTTTTGCTGTAAGACACGCAGGAGCTTCACCTGCAAATACGGCGGAAGAGAATCGATTTCATCGAGGAGGATCGTTCCCCCATTCGCGAGTTCAAAGCGCCCCATGCGGTCCCGGATGGCGCTGGTAAAAGCCCCCTTCACATGCCCAAACAGCTCACTTTCCAAAAGCTCACGAGGAATGGCTCCGCAGCTCACCTCAACATACGGGCCTTTTTGCCGTGAGGGATCGCTGTAGTGAATCGCCTGCGCAATCATTCCCTTTCCGGTTCCGCTCTCGCCGCGGAGCAGCACTGTCGTGTCGGTATCGCTGATGGCTTTAATGATGGAGTAGATCTTCTGCATTTTTGAGTCTTGGCCAATAAGATTGTGAAAATGCGAACGCTTATCATCCAACTCCTGGCGAAGGTGTTCATTTTCTTCCCGAAGACGACGCGCATCCGAGAGGCGCTGCAAAATAATTTTAAGCTCGTCGTCATTGATGGGCTTGGTCAAATAATGAACCGCCCCAAGCTTCATGGCCTCAACAGCCGTTTCAACAGTTCCAAAACTTGTCATCATAATGACGTCCATCTCAGGACGTATCGCTTTTGCCTTTTCGAGAATGGAAATGCCGTTTGCGGACGGAAGTCTTAGATCAATAAGCGCAAGGTCAAACGATTGTTGAACAATCACTTCAAGCCCCTCAGGGCCATCTGAAGCTTGCGAAACGTCGCACCCTTCTGCTTTCAAAAAGTCAGAAAGGGAATTTCTGACAAGGTCGTTGTCTTCAATGATAAGGACGGAGTTTTTCACGCGGCTGTGCTTTCCTTCTTCTTGCATGGAATATGAATCACAAATTGAGTTCCGACACCCATTTGGCTGTCAAAAGAGATGTCGCCGCCGCACTTTTGAACAATTTCACGGCAGATGGTCAAACCAATTCCCGTTCCTTCTTCTTTTTTTGTTGAAAAAAACGGCTCAAAAAGACGGCGTTTCACCGCTTCCGGAATACCGGAACCGGTATCCGAAACACAAACCACAATACGTTCGTTTTCCAGGTGCGTTTCCACCGTCAAGGTCCCGACACCCTTCATGGCGTAATGAGCATTTTTAAAAAGATTCCGGAAGACAAACATCAGGCCGCAGTCAGAAACAATAGCTGCAGGCGCTTTGAAGTGAGTCTCGATTTTAATCCCTTCAAAGCCCTGATCCTTTACGACGCTCTCAAGGCTGTCGCGAAGAACGCGGTGTATTTCCGCTTCACGTCTTTCAATCCGGCCGGTTTCTCTCGTATATTGAAGAAGGCCCCGGATCACCTGAACAGCACGCCGTATTCCTTCTTTCGCATTGAGAATATATTGTCTGGCAACAGAATCTTCCATAACCTGATCCAGAGCGAGGTTGACGTAACGGCGTATGGAGTCCAGCGGGTTGTTAAGCTCATGCGCAAGGTTCGAAGCAAGACGCCCGACAGAGACCAGAGCTTCCTGATCGCGCAGCGTCTGCTCCAAACGCGCCACACGGTCACCCAGCTGCTGATTTTCAATTTTGTGCTTTGCTGCAAGGCGCATGTTCTCATAGGCGATTGCGATATACTGAGCAAACACCCGCGCGCGTTCAAAATCCTCTTCCGTGAATGCCGCCAGGCTTTCGCGCTCCGTCACATTGATGACGCCAAGAAGTTTGTTGGATGCAATAAGAGGAAGCGAAATAAAGGAGTCTGTTTTGTACTGCCCGGCACGTTTAACCTGAC
Source organism: uncultured bacterium (assembly GCA_964422635.1). Classification (GTDB taxonomy): domain Bacteria; phylum Omnitrophota; class Omnitrophia; order Omnitrophales; family Aquincolibacteriaceae; genus ZLKRG04. The sequence goes on along the minus strand of CAYRBY010000004.1, from coordinate 19,870 downwards.
TAAAACGCTGATCCGCTTGAATATCTTTTACAAGCACCGAACAGCCGTTTCCCCCAACCCACCCGGAGATTCCCTCACGCAATCTGACATGGACATGAGCGAGACGATTTCTATAAGGCCCTCGTGCGGATTTAAGCACTAGCGCTTTTTTTGAATCATCCCAGAGGAACAAGGAACCCGCATGCGCCTTGACGACTGAAAGCGTTGAATCCAGAACAAACTCAAGAAAGTGATCCGGATTAGAATAATATGGAGAGGTCGAATGCAACTCTTCCTGTAAAAGCTGTAAGCGCTTGACATCATTTCCAGAATTTTGAACCGTCACGCTCATTTTGTTTCCTAGGAGTTATTTTGGGAAGTAAGGACGTTGATTTTTTTAATCACAATGATGAATCTTTTGAAATGCAATGTGGGGATTATATCACAAGGACTTGTTCATTCAAGACTTCGAGGCTAAATACATAACCGTAAGTGCTTTTATTTCAATATATTATGATAAAAGATGCTTTGTTTTAAAATGCTTTAAAAAGATTGTTTTTGATCACTCTTGAAAGGCCTAAAAAGTCTAAAAAAATAAACGATCGTTACCATAATATAATAGCGGAAGGAAGCTAGGCGGGTTTCTTTAGCAGCTCAAGCTGGGATTTAGCTCGGGCTTCAAGCGGATGGCCCGGGTAAAGATTCAAAAAGCTCTCAAAGAGTTCGATAGCTTTAGCATTGTCTTTTAAGCGGTTTTGCGTCATCAGTGCTTTCAAAAAGAGCCAGCGGCCCTTACGCACCGGCGTTGTCTCTTCAGACATGCGTTTGTCAATATCATCCACAATCTCTTTCCAAGCTCCCTTTCGGGCAAGAGCCTGTGAACGAAATCGCTGAGCATAACTGACAACTTTAGGATCCTTTGAAGTAGATTCAAGAACCTCATAGTGCCGGATTGCTTTATCCAGGATATCAACAGCTTGCGCCGTTTCACCAACTTCATTGAAGTGGTCTGCACGCATCAAGGGAACCTGCAGCATTGCGGAAGAGTTCGGATACCCGAGCTCGATCTCTTTATAAAGCGCCTCGGCCTCGTCCCAAAGAAGCTCGTCCTGATAACTTCTTGCGATCAAAAGTTTCAGTTCAGCCTGCTCCGGGGATTTTTCCTTGTATCCACTCACCAGCGCTTTGTTATACCAATCGCGCGCCTTCGCAAAATCGCCTTTGCTCTGGTAAGCAAGCCCCAGGGTCATGGCGGTTCTTCCCGTCAGAGGATGTCCTGGATATTCGGTAAAGAAACGCTCGTACAACGCTTCCGATTTTTCGAATTCATTATCCTTCCAGTTCAACTCGGCAGCCGCCAGAATGGACATGGAAGCCTGAGGGCTTTTAGGAAAATCAAGCGGGATCGAAAGCCATGTCGCCAGCGCGGCAGGATGATCGCCTTTAATCATTTGAGCAACACCCAGAAAATTTCTTACTGGTGCCGCAGCTTCAATGGGTCCAACCTGCTTCAGCAAATCCTCGTAATGATCGAGCGCCTTAACATAGGCACGTTCAAACCCCTTGTCATCTTTTGTGCGGCGGTAATTAAGGAGAATTTTAATCGGTGCGTAGAGCCCCTTCCCATGCAAAGGACTCGCTTCGGAGAGCTCCCAAAATATCTTCTCCGCATCTGACCATTTCTCTTCAATCTCGTAAATTTCACCGATCCGATAACGCGCATCCGCTATCGCATCCTGAGAAGCCGCAAAACTCTGGATGACTTCCACCAAAGCCTCGCGCGCCTCCTCGTAACGCCTCTGCTTTAGACGCATATTGGAGATGAGGCGAAGACTTTCCAAGGCTTTAGGTGTGCCGGGATATCGGTCTGCGACAGCACGGAAAGCTGAGACCGCTTGATCAAGCGGTTCCAGACTCTGAGAAAGGTTCAAGCCTTTTAAAAGCTGCTCGGCCTTGTAGAATTCTTTCTCGGCAAGATAGTTTTTGCCGCAGCCTGCAAAAGCAAAGGCTGACAGCAAAACGAGGCATACAATCTTTTTCATGAACTCGGATTATCCTTTTCTACGAAAAAAAGGCAACAACAATCCAAGGCCAAGTAAAAACAAGGTTGAAGGTTCCGGGTTATTCGGAATATTAAGCGGAATGCTAAAAGGCGTGATAACACCACCGCCGGGACCGCCGCCAACCCCCGGACCGCCGCCGCCGCCCGTACCGGGGCCAGTACCTGGGCCGGTGCCATTTCCACCACCCGTACCGCCGCCACCGCCTGCGGGAGGATAATTGGAATTGTTTGAGTTCCCGCCGTTTCCAGAGGAATCACCGCTTCCGGAGCCAGAACCGCCGCCTGATCCGGAAAGAAGCAAAATCAACGCCCCAAGTGCAGCACTAAGAATAAGAAGTCCTGCAATAATCCGCTTCTTTGTGGAATGCGAACCATTCGTATCTTCATCTAAAAGCAGCTCATCCTGGAGTTCTTCTTCCAGCTCTTCATCTGAGAGATTATCAAGAGAAATGGAGGTTCCTCCCGCGATCTGGGGAATCACAACATCCTCCTGCTGCGGAAACAAGGCGTCGACAATCGCCTGAGGAACAGTCGCTGCGGGAAGTTCATCCTGGACAGCTATCTGATCCCAGCCGACAAAATTTTCAACCGACTCTTCAACCGGAAGAACGGAAGGCGTAAAGACAAGCGGCATATCAGGAACAGCCGCATAAAGGCCCCAGCTCGGCAGTGCCGCGCAAAGGAACCCCGCCAGATATTGTTTTAGATGCTTCATGAAATTTAATTCCTCACTTTCAAATAAAAGATAGCCGTCGCGGAGGTAATGTAGAGATCCACGGCGGTTGAAACCAAAATACTGACGTACAGAATAACCAAAACAAAATCCGGATTATCATGTGAAAGAGACGGTGATAAGGAGCGGAGAAAGGACACCGCAACACTGACCACAACCGGAATAAACAAAACAACAAGTAACTGAGGGAAATTCTTTAATGAAAGGAGAATCCCCTCGCCCAGGGATTTCCAGTAGTTCTTTCCTGATAATAGAATTGAGGGAAACAAAAACGCGGTCAGTGTCTGAGTCATCAAAAAAACCGCTACAAGGCCGGCGAAATGCGCGGGAAGAAGCGCCGGAAGATGCGGTAAAATTGATCTGGATGCCGTACGCAGAACAAAAAACAAACCCAGCCAAAGGAAGGCCATCCCAAAATATTTCTTCAGCGTAACTGTAAACGCAGAAACAGCTGTAACGCGCGAGTTACCCGCTCGTCCGCCAGCAAGAAGCTGAATGACAATACCCGTCGCCAAAAGACCTGCCAAGGTCAATACGACCATTTCCGCGTGCCCAAAAAGTTTGGGAAGAAGAAGGAAGTTTTCCGGATAATGGAGAAAACGCTCTCCCCAAAACCTGCGGATAATAGGACCTAAAATGCTCAAAAAGGGCTCAGAATGCGAAAGAAATACAACGGTAAGTGCTGCCGCTTGAAATAAAGCCAGAAGTATGAAGAGCGCAGGAATGATGGGCTGCTTAGCTATCGCAGCAAGTGTTTCAAAGTGCAGGCTTTGCTGTTTACTGCTATTTTCGGGGTGACGTGCCATTTTCTGGGCCACCTCCTTCCTTAGGATTCACAACCTTCTACTTTTACTACGTTTTCTTTATTTGTACAAGCAATCCTTGGCCCCCTTTCGGGGGCCAAGGTAAGAAGCTTTTACCAAATAGTTATCTATAATTTTTTACGATTATAGCAACTAAATGACAGAAGACTACTTGGAGAAACGCTTGAAATTCACGCCCAAAAGACCCAACAACGCGCCTCCGAAGAGAAGCATGCTGCTCGGCTCAGGAACAACGCCATTGCTGCCAACCAAATCATCATCTGGGGGCGTACCACCATTATCATAGGTGATATATCCCACAAACGAGTTCGGGAAGGGAAGAGATGGTGTGTTGAATCCTGTATGAGGAATGAAATACTCAAGCACACTGCCGGCACTAAAAGAACCGCCATTTGCAACAAGGTCACCCGTCGGTCCAAACGCGTTGAACGTCACGGTAACTGTCTGGCCTGTTCCATTAGCAAGAGCTGTGTGTTTAAGAGAGAAATCAATGATGCCATCGCCGTTAAAATCACCATCCAAGAAGATCGTGACCACAGGACCCGCCGGTGTAAAATCCACCAGAGAAGGGGTCGCATAGGTTTCGATCAGGAGGTAAATACCGTCGTTAGCAGCATTGCCATCTCCGAATCCAAAGCCTTCGATTTCCTGAAGCAATGTAGCTGACTTGATGTCATAGCTATCAGGAATGGCAGCTTCGTTCACATCGTTGATATGGAGATAATAGTTGTAACCAGTATTATCCCATTCAGCGGCGGGGCTAATGCTTCCATTAACCACCGGAACAGCTGCGTACGCACGTGCGCTGGAGAGAATGACCAATCCAGCAATAAGTGCGAACAAGCTCAATGTTTTTTTCATGCTGTTTCTAGCTCCTTTCTTTTTTAAATTAGAGAAGTAATTCCCGCTAGCTGGAATCATTCTCTTATCTGCCCGTTCTCAGAATCATGGTAAGGGCCGTCATGGCAATTACCTTGATGTCGAGAATCGGACACATCTTTTTGATATAAAGCACGTCGTAACGCACTTTCTTTTTCACATCTTCAGTTGTTTCATCGTAGCGCTGGCGGATCTGGGCAAGACCTGTGACACCAGGCTTCGCATAATGACGCTTATCGTAGTGCGGAATCACCTTGCGCAATTCCTTCACAAAGTGCGGGCGTTCAGGACGAGGACCGACAAGACTCATCTCCCCCTTCAAAACATTAATGAACTGCGGGAGCTCATCCAAATGCGTGGTGCGGAGAAAATTTCCAACACGGGTAATACGCGGGTCATTTTCTTTCGCCCAAACAGGGCCGCTCTTGACTTCAGCATCCTGCCTCATGCTGCGGAACTTATAGATATAGAAGGTTCTTCCGCGCAATCCGACGCGAAGCTGCTTGTAAAAAATTGGTCCGCGTGAGTCGAGCTTAATCACAAGGGCAATCAAAAGAAAAAGCGGCGCCCCTAAAGTAAGCCCAATCAAGGAAACCGTAAGATCCAATGCGCGCTTCAAAAAACGCCGCCATGACGTAACAACAGCCGTATAGGCGTGCGTCATATGATGCATCAGCTTCTCTTCAACAGGTGTCTCCCCCTTTGAAAGCATCTGATACCGGCGCAGCATATAGTCGCGCTGGATATCCGCCCTCAAAGCGTTAAATCCCTGCTTCAGTTCATCATTCCATAACGTTTTCATTTTCCTCACCTTATGACGGGGATATTTGAATAAGTGCACTTCAGTACGGACAGCATATGCACTTTTCATGCCAACCTTGTTTTACAACTCATCTAAATAAATACGCGCAACCCACTCAAAACAAATGACTTACAACTTAATTGCTTTGTCATCAAAGTCACTTATATTAGTTTCATTTCCGGCTGTGTCTAAAAAAAACAACACTTGTCTAAAATTGTTTAAATAACCGGTGACTTTGACAACTCCTGCATTTTCATAAACTTACATCTTTTAGACCGGTCTCGCCGGCCCTCGGTGTACAAAGCCCAGGAATCCGTCGCCAGCGTCTGAATTTTGAGTGTCTTGCAGCGTTAAGGTTATGACGCTGCCAGGGAAGGTTAATTCAAAACCGGAATTAATTCTTTGAGGAACTCCTCAAGAACGGCTTTGTTTCTTCCTGCGAGACGAATCATCAGAACTTCGGAATTATTTTTCGACAGATTATCCATGGCAAACTGAAGCTGCTGCGCATAGTAGTTTGTCGTAAACCTGTTTCCGATTTTATAAAGGTACAAAACTTCTTCCGGGCTATCCGGCCGGCGCTCAGGAACGGCGGTGAACTCCTTAACTGGTATTTCCCGTGAATCAGGCCCCACGACCACAGACTCCCGGGCATTGACAACATTAAAGTTTGAAGAAATGTAACAAACTTCAGGAGGATGCGCGACCCGGCGGTCCTTTTTCGAGCTCACCAGGAACAGGTGGAGCGAGTCCCCTGATTTGCTTCGGTACATCCGGGACAAAACATTTCGGGTTTCAAGAATCTGCAGGTCGCGTTCATCCGGCACCATTTCCTCGCCCTGCCAGTTTCCAATCTGCAGCGGAAAACTTTTAAAAAAAGGGCTCACCTCATCAGAAACAGTCATAGCCGACGGCAAAGCAAGACGAAAGAAACTCAGGGCACCAAGCACCATAAGCAAAGGGATAGCGCCTTTTAGAGTTTTAGACTTCACTCCGGGCCTCCAGCTTCTGGCGGATTTTCATAAAAACACAAAAGGCGATAATAAAAACAACGATTCCGGAAGCGTCATGAACTTTACCGCTTGCAGCTTCCTGACCATAAATCTCCGCAATAATGCCAAGAGAAAAGACACGAAGCAGATTTGAAAGAATGGCCAAAGGCAAACCCGCAAAAGCCAGTATGAGTTTCCCCGGTAAAGAGGTCTTCCCGCCGTACGCAAAAACCAATCCAAGACATAAAAAAGAAAGGAAGGAACGAAGACCACTGCAAGGATCTCCAACAAGAAGAACGGCGTTGGGCAGCATGAGATAGCTGCCTTGACGCTGAGAATGCAGGCCAATCGCATTCAAACTGTAAACAGCCATCTCCGTTACAAGAAATTTCATTTTCAATGTAATCTCGGAAATCATGAGGAGCGGAAGCGGCACCATCAGCGTAAGAAAAAAAACCGGAAACCAAATCAATTTCAGAACCCTGAGCCCGCCAAGAAGCAAGACTGCCGCGGTAAGCATCAGGATGAATGAAAATGCCGAAAGAAAATAAACACGGAAAATAGCGGAAAACACTTGCACAAAAGCTGCAGCAATCAGAACAGGAAAACCCCAGGAGCTTGCTTGCGGTTCAACCTTGCCCAACTCCGCGCGCTTCTGCCAAATCCAGAACAGGGATACCAATGGAATGAGAAAACCGTGCCCATAGTAAGAGTCGCGGACAGACCAGCGGTCCACCATCCACTCAAAGGTCGGAACATAAACCCACGCTAAAAGCGCAGCACAGGCAAGGCCGGGCAAAAGCAGTTTTTTCCAGCTGGAATTTGTGTCTTGTGTCGTTAGGGTCATAGGCTGAGAATTAATCAATGCGCAAGGTTAGCAGATGAAATTGAAAATCGCAAAGTCAGCGCGTTTGAGGAAAAACTCCTTTGATCGGAGGGATACAGAAACAAGCAGAAACGATCAATCTTTTCATGAATAAGCCTTGTCCCAAGCCGCTTTGGGCTGCCCTTTGAGATAGCGGTAAAGTCCCGCCACAGCGGAAAAATTAAGCAGACAGAACATGTATGGAAGCGCCGCAGGCTTGAAAGGCTTACTCTCCGGGAGAAAATGCATCCGCAGCGCTTCAAAGGCGGCCAAACCGTAAAAGCAAAGCTGCGTAATCATCAGAAACCTGTAAAAAGGAATTTCGCAGAGGAACATATTGCTGATAAAAGCAGCGGCCAAAAAATAAGGAACCAGAAGCCGCAAAACCTTATGGGACAAGAGCTGCCAGGCCACGGGGCTTTTCCAGGGTTTCAACAGATCCGGAAAGGCCGCAAAAATCTGAAAATTTCCAGAGAGGGTTCTAACCTTGCGCTTAAACTCCTGAGCCCCCTTGCTTGAGGCCAGATCATACGCGCGGGCTTCACTCTCAAAGACGGCCCGGTAACCCTTGGAGACAATCGAGAGCGGGATATACATATCATCGACAAGGGTGTTGAGCGGCACTGAAGGGACGAGGTTTGCAAGGGCTGCATAGATCGCACCCGTAGCACCGAGCATCGAACCGATTTCAGCCTCTTTTTTCCTGAGAAACTTTTCGTACTTCCAGTAAGCATCCATGCCGCGGGCCACACCGCTGCCGCGGGTCTCTTCGAAATAGAGTTCCCCGGAAACGCAGCCGACATCGGGATCTGAAAAATTTTCAACAAGCTTACGGACCGCCTGAGGTTCAAAGCGCTGGCGCGCGTCTGTAAACACAAGCACGGCACCCCGGGCCTCCGCGACCAAGCCGTTTAAAACGTGCGGCTTTCCAAGATTTTCAACAAACCTGAAAAAACGGATCCGGGGATCATGAATGCGGGAAACGATTTCATCCGTGCGGTCCGTTCCCCCATCTGAGCCGATCAAAATTTCCATTTTTTCGGCCGGGTAATCAAGAGCCAGGAGGTTGTTGATTTTGTCCTCGATGAAACGTTCTTCATTGTAAACGGAGATCACCACACTGACGCGCGGTTCGTAAGAGCCCTTTTTCACGGGCTGCTGAGAAAAACGCGCCACCCAAAGCAGCAGGCAGGGGTAACCCGCATAGGTATAAATCACCAGAAGCGTAAAAAACCAAAAAAAGAACATGCTAGCCTTTCCTTGTCATGGTACGGAGACGCGCTTTGATCAGTGCCATTTTTTCATATCCCGAAGGGCCTATCAACTGCCGCGTTTTTTCTTTGGCTTCCTCGACCCAGAGTTTCATCCCCAAGGCACCGTCGATCCAGGCTTCAAGCTGTTTGGACGTTGTGTCCGCCGTAACAGCCATGCGGCGTATATAAAGCAAATCCCCGCCAGCCGCCTGCAGGCCGAAGTGAGATGTAAAAAGATAATGATATCCAGCCTCTTCGGCCGCACTCCGGATGCGGGAATGATAAAAACCTCTCGGAATGGAAAAACTTCTAACCTCGGATCCAAGCAAATCCTCAAGGCGTTTCTTCGAATCCCTCATTTCCACGTTGAGCTGTTCAAGGGAAAGTCCCGGCAGCGGCACATGATGATAACCGTGAGATCCGATTTCAAAGCCTTCCCGGATCATCTCCCGAAGCTGGCCGGCATTCATAAAATCTTTTTCCCCTACGAGCCCCGCGGATACAAAAAAAACGCCGGAAAAACCTGCCGCCTTAAGCGCAGGCCGTGCGTACTCGAAATGACTCACATGCCCGTCATCAAATGTTAAGAGAACGCCTCGAGCTTCTGCGTTTTTCAAATCCCCGCAGACTAAAGATTTACTTTTGCGGGCAAGGATTTGAAGCTGCTCCTGAAAAGAGGGTAAAGGGAGAACGTAAACCTTTTCTCCGGTTTCCCAGCCGTACTCCCCGGGCCGGGACTGAATACCATGATAATTAAGAACAGGAATAGACAGGGTCATGGCTGCGGACCAGCGGCCTTTCTTTCCTCGGCAAAGGCTTCCTCCATCGCGCCAAAAACATAAGGCACGGTGTAAAGAAAAATATTCGGGCGATGGTAAATAGGTTTATCGTAAATAAGGCCGTCCAGAAGCGGATTATCCGAGTTCAGTTGATTTCTGCCAATTACTGCCAAGTAATTTTCCGCCAGTTTCACCAATTCCCGGTCATGGGAAATGAGGTAGCCATACGCCAGCCCATGCAAAGAAACCGTACCGGAAGATTCGTTTTTTGCAAGATACCGCACCAGCTTTAAAAGCATTTCCTTGACGGCTACATCCTGAGTTAATTCATGATAACTGATAAAGGCCCCGACGTCATACCAGGACATAAACAATTCGTCTTTTTCACCTGACCAGGAATTTTTTTTCGGATGATAGTTTTCCAGAAAGCTTCCGTCAGGCTGCTGGCCCTTTAAAAAAACTTCGATGAGTTTGTCGGCAGCATTTTTGTAACGTTCATCACCTGTAGCTTCAAACATCAAGACATCGCCCCAAAGAGCATTGGCCATGCCACGGTGAGGCGCAGAATCCGGATCACCCGAATAAGTAAACCGTTCTTTGAGAAAAAACTCTCCCGCTTCCTGAGCCACATCCCAGGCCCGCTCATCCCCTGTCAGGTAGTAATAGTAAAGAAGCCCCACAACACTCGTGTGGCTCGCTTCTTCGCTGCGGCCGCCCCAGTGATCGCCGTTGTGCCGGTGCATCGAACCCGGCTGAGAAAACTCATCATTCAGGACTTTTTTCAAGCGGGGGTCCTGGGAAATCGTGTTGTAGTGAATCGTATCGATATCAAAAATATGACGGGTCAGATTTTCTCCGAACTCAAAATATTTCCATTTTCCGCTGCGGACAAACTGCAGAAGCGCGCCTGTGTGAGTCCCCACCCCTTCTGCGTTATACCAGCCCCAGCGCCCTTCCGGATGCCATCCGAATTCCCCATAATCCTTTTCCTCATCTTTGTCACGCCACCAGGTCAAGGTATCTCCAAAATCCAGCATTCCATACCACAGGAATCTTTTCGGATGGCGGTCCGCCCAGTCAAAGAGCTCCTCGAGCATCCTTTCCTGTTTCTGATAACGCTTATCTGCGGGGAAGAGGCGGCCCAGCGCACCTGTAGCGTCCACCCAGAAAGGGTTGTTGCGAACAAGCAGCCGGCGTGAAAAACTCTCCATCTTTTCCTGCGAATCACGCGGGTTGCCTTTGTGAAAATAAAAAAGGATCTCATGTGTCTTCGCAAGACCAAAGGCACTCCCCCGGGCTGCGGAGCCGGCTCCCAGAGCCTTGGAAGTCGTAGACAAATCAAGAGCCCCCTGCTCTTCAGGCCAAAGATCAATATCCAAAGCCAGCTGCGCGGGGTCATAAGCGAAGGCTTTGGGATAATTTTCCCGGAAACGCCGCACAGCTACCGACAGGCCCCGGGCCGCTGAAGAAATTTCTGCCCACCCTGAAAACAGACCCTGGTTTTCCAGAGTTTCAGACCCGTTGATGAGTTTGGACTTGTCCCATGCCGTCTGTATAAGGCGCACTTTCTGATTAGCGGTAAGTTCAAGAGGATGAGCATCCTGACGCCCCAGGCGAAGCGCCAATGGTTCATCCTCTTTCCAGCCCTTCAGCGGGATATGCATGCCAAAAGAATCTACCGGCTCATTGGCCGGAAGATCAAGTCCGCTGTACTCTGCATTGAAACGGTTTTCAGGATAGCCGGTGTAAACGAGGGTATGCGCCACTTTCACATCACTACGCCCCTCATAAAAATAGTAACGCACAATGACTTTGCAGAACCGCTGGCCATCCTGAGATTTAAGCCACCCCTCCGAACGCACCACCACACGCTGAGGCCCTTTTTCCTCGACTTCAATGTCATAAGCCGGCGAGAGGTCGGTTCTGTATTCCTTGCCCTTGAAGACAAGACGCAGAGAAGCCTCGGACACCCGTTCTTCCGTGTCTTCAAAAACGCTGTCGCCATTTTCATCAAGAAATACTTTTGAAAATAAAAAGAACGTGTGCCTGTCAAGAACAGCACGCAGCACACCCGTGGTCACTTCGACCGACTGGGCATCCTCCCGGACTTTCAAGCGGCTTTCTGGCCGCGACATCTGATGGATGCCCGGCCCATAATCGAGGAAATAGCCTGTGCCCTGCCAGGGGCCCAGACTTTCCTCAAAATGAAGCGCCACCCAGCGGACTGAACCGTCCGGCCAGCGGGACATCACCCGGGGCTGAAAGGGAATTTCCTCTCCCTTGGGTGTGTGCAGCCGAAGCTTTTCCAGGTCTTTGAGTTCGCCCATAGGAAAAGGAACACCGCCTTCAACCGTGCAGAAACGGCAGGCGTACGGGGTTTCGTTCTTCACAACAAAAGGAACTCGGACAATATCTTTAAAAGGTCCTGCGGGGCCCAGCGCCCAGGCCGCCTTCCGTGATTTAAATCCGTAATCAAAAAAATGAACTTTTCTTTTTTCAAGGGGCACATTTCTCGGCTGCGCAGCCGTATCCGCTTCCGCTGCATGTCCGGAAGAATCCCCGAAGCGTTTGGAAATCAAGCGGACATCGTCCAAATAAAATTCCCGGTCTTCCTTCTCGTCCATGATGGAAAATGCCAGGGTGTCAATTTTGGAAAGCGTCACAACACTCGCGATTTTTTCCATCGGAATCGTAAAGGAAACCCCTTTACCGCCGGTGAATTTCAGCATTTCACGGTATTGTTTTCCCCAGAGATCCGTAATTTGGATGGAAAGCCGAACCTCGTCTTTAACAGGCGTAAAAACGGTAAAAAAGAGCGCCTTGTAGCCCGTCCAGTCGCTGCCCCCTTTTCGGCTTTTGAGCAGATCATCCAGGATGATTGTGGATTGACGGGCCTTGGCCGAAAAATAAGCGCGTCCCGTAAAGCTTCCCTGAGAAGGGAAACGTTCAATACGTTCAAAAGACGCACCGATGGGCATCCAGGCTTTATCGCTGCCTTCCTTCTCGAAATCAGAGAAAACAAAGCTTCCATCCGGAGTCTTTCCCACAAGCGGTATTGATTTCCCAAACACGAACCGAACGAGACGGACTGAGTTTTCAGCAGCATGAACAGCAGCATCTACGGTTTTTAACACCGCCAGAGTCGAGATGTAGCCGGCCACCACACCTGAAGCAAGGCAGAATGCAAGGAGCACGGGAACATGACGGATTTTATGGCGGCGGTGTCGGCGGGGATTTCCCGAGGATGAAATCTCGGGCGCAGGCTCTTTTGGGAAAAGATTTCCAGCCAGAATCCGGACTTTCCCGAGCAGAACCAGAACAATATTTTTCAGAGAAGAAAACCTCATACCTGTTTTCCTCCGTCATTGGCCGGAAGCAGACGAAGATGATCAAGAAAGAATTCCTTTTCTTCCTTGGAATCCCAGACAAAGAAATTGATGTGTTCGATCCTGTGTATGTCGATCTCCTTGCGGATGCGGTCAAGGTCGAGAACAAAATTCGTGCCCCGCTCAGGGTCCATCACAAGGTCTTCTTTAAAACGTTTTCCGCGGCGGTCTTTAATCTGAATAATGATTCTCTCGCGCGTGTCCTGAGGATTAAAAAGATAAAAGGCCAGCGCACGATACCCGGACCAGTCCGAAAGCGCATAACGGCTGTTAAAGTAGCTTTCCATGGTTACCGATGAGAGCCGCGTGTTGTTATGATATGAGATCTTGACTGAGTGGCTTCCTTCAGAAAAATTTTCCTGCGCCACCTGAAGGTAGGCCGCCTCCGTTTTCCAGAGGCTGAAATCGCCGACCGATTCAAAATCGGCGAACACAAAACTGCCGTCAAGCTGATGCCCCGGCACGGTCACGATCGGAGCAAAAGTACTTCTAAACCAGTCTCCGATACCAGGCCGCTTCTCTTTCACACCCAGCGCTTTGACTGGATCATGCTGCGTTTCCAGCGTAGCGGCAATCCCCATAAGAAATCCGCAGGCAAATGAAATCAAGGCCAAAGCAAAAAAACGGTCGAAGTGACGGTATCGGCGGCGTTGACGATTCAGCCAGGGAATGTTTCCGACGATCTGGCGGTAGCGGCGCTTCATGCTTTCTCCTTATCAAACAAAAAGAGAATGGCCGCGAGTATCCAGAAATAGGCCGCAATCTCCGGATAGTCCAGACGGGGCGCGTAACAGTTGCTGACAATGTAGCCAAACAGTCCCCCGATATACCCCAGGCTCAGCGGTTTGTAGAAAGGCTCTTTTGAGGACAGGTAAATTCTCAGCGCCTGGTAAAAGAGGAGGCCCAAAATCCAGAGAAAAACGACGAGCTGCGGCATCCCCATTTCCGCGGGAATAAAAAGAAAAGTATTGTGCGGCTCAAAAGGAAAGGCCGCATACCAGTAGTTCTGCATCTTCGGCAAAAAGCGGTCATAGCCTGCGCCCCACAGAGGGTTCTGGCGGATCACGTAACCCGCTGCCTTCCAAAGCTCAAAGCGGTCGCTGGTGCTGCGGTCAAGATGGACAGCGGCCTGCCCTTGCTTTACCGCGTAATCCGGCGTTTTCTCGAGTGTCTGCGAAAGCCTCCAGCGAACCCCGTGAGGCAGCACGTCCGGATGAATGACCGCCACAAGAATCGCACCCACCATTAAAAAGAACAGGATCTTGCTACGGAAAAAAGTCACCACCATACCGCCTACCGCAATGGCCAGATAACCGCCGCGGGAAAACGACACCATAACACCGCGCACCAGAATTAAAAAAGAGGCCAGGTAAACCCAGCCTTGAACGGATTTGACTTGAAAAAGAAAAAAGGAAAGCGGGATAAAAAGGTAATAGCAGAAAAAGGAGGCAAGAAGATTGGCATGATCAAAAATGCCGCCCGCGCGCTCCCCTGTGTCCATGTATTCATAAGCAGCCATTAGACCCGCAAGCGTGGTCGAGAAGATAAGAATATTCACGATAAGCTGGCGCTGCTCTGATTTCTTTGCAACGTTCAAAACAAGAAAGTACAGAAAAAATCCGATGCCCCAGCTGTAAAAAAACTGAGAGAAGGCCTGGGCGAGATAACTGAATCCATAGGGAAGCCCTTGAATCACGGAGAGAACACCCCAGCCTAAAAAAATCAGGATCGGGGTATTGAGAGGCGCTTTACGCAGTTTCCGCGTACCTTCGCCAAAACGCCCTGCCAGCCAAAGAACGGCTGAAAAGAGAACAAGGAAATTGGTCAAATTAACACCCGGGATCTTTCCATCAAAATCGCCCGGCATCTGCTTGGCAAAGGGAATATAGGCCACAAGAAGGTAAAGCACACCTTCGGCTTTCCAGAACCCCGCAGCGAGGACGGCCAAACTCATCAGGAACCCTGCGAGATAGCGGAAAGCGGGCGGCAAATGAAGATGCTTGACAATAAAAAATGCAACTACAGCCGCCATGCCGGCAAAGGCAAAAAAAAGCACCTGATCCTTTCCGGGCTTCATCACGCGGGTTTTTAATTCTTCAAGACTGATCATAAAACCGCCTGGCCGGAGCGTCCTGAAAGACACTCGTAAAAGTTTTCATAATTACGAACCATGGCCTCCATTGAGAACTCGCGTTCAATTTTCATTCGGGCGGCTTCGGCCATACCGGCACAAAGAACAGGATCCTGGGCAAGAAGCGATATTTTTTCCGCAATTGCAGAGGAGTCTTTGGGAGGAATCAGAAATCCCGTAACACCATCATCCACAGCTTCAGGGTTTCCTCCCACAGCGGTGGCTACAACAGCCTTCCCTGAGGCCATCGCCTCAAGCAGTGTATTAGAGAAGCCCTCCGAAAGGCTCGGCTGGCAAACAAGATCCAGGGCATTGAGAAGTGCAGGAATATCCTGACGAACGCCGGAAAAAATGATTTTTTCGCGCACGCCGAGGGAAGACGCAAGCTTTTCGTATTCAGCACGCAGCGGCCCATCCCCTGCAAAAAGAAATTTCACGTGGGGATTTCTCCGTGACAAAAGCGAGGCCCCCTCAATCAAATTGCGGTAGCCTTTGATTTCATAACGCATATTGGAAACAGTGCCCACGAGGAAATCCTGCTCCCGGAGTCCAAGCTCTGCACGGATCCGCAAGCGGGCCTTGGGATCCACACCAAAGACAGCGGTGTCCACACCGTTATAGATCACGCGGACTTTTGCGGGAGCCACCTGTTCTTTTTCTTCTACAGCCTTCTCGACTGCAAGAGAGTTCACAAGCACCGCGTCGGAACGGCGCGCAAAAAAACGGCTCAACGCAAGCTGACGAGAAGTGCGCCAGAATCCCTCATCACGCCTGGTGGTCATGACCTTGACGCCTCCCGCCAGACGGGCTGCAGGCAAGGCCAGCATTTCGGCTTGGAGAAAATGAAGCTGGGCGAGATCAAAACGTTTTTCCCGGAAGAGTCTGTAAAGAGACAGGAAGGCCTTCAGACCGCTTGGGTCATAAGCCTTATTGACCTTCAAAAAAATCGGCTTGAGACCGCAGCGGGAAGTAAACCAATCCGCTTCCGGCCCGAGCTGAAAAACAGCCAGAGAAGGCAGAAAACGTCTCCGATCCAAGCGAGAGATAATCTCCAGAAGGTTTTTCTGGGTTCCCGCAGGGACAAGCTTGTCGATTACAAACAAAATTTTGACGGGCTGCTTTCCAGCCTTTTGTCCAATATCGGAATTCAAAGTTCTTTCCATTCTCAATTAATAAAATAAGGCCCAGCTGCTGATCTTCATCCGTATTGGGGATCTTCGGGAGGAATCAGGGACGGCCTCGAACTGCGTGCAGAATGCTGTGAAGCGTATCATAAGCGCCTGCAAGTTTTAAGTCATAATCTTCCAGGCTGTCAAAGCCCGAAATTTCAGTCCTTTTGAGCAAAAAGGGATTTCCGAGGGCTCCAGCCTGATTTGCACCCGGCGTATTGGAGCAGGCTGCACGGAAGCCTGAGCTTTTCAGGATCTCAAGACAGTCTGAATCAAACTCCCCGTAGGGGTAACAGAACAAATCAAAAGGCTTGCCGGTATAGGCTTCAAGAGCGGTCCTGGAGTTCAGGATCTCTGCCTGCTTTTCTTCACGGCTGATGCGGGGAAGGTGCGGGTGCGTGACGGTATGCGCCCCGAATTCAAAACCGTCCTTCATCATTTGAAGAATCTGTTCCCGGTTGAGATAACCAGGCGTTCCCATCTTCGAGGAAATACAGAAAATCGCGGCCGTAAAACCATGCCGCTTCATGATGGGGTAAGCCTGATCATAGTTGTCAAGAAAGCCGTCATCAAAAGTCAGAACCAAGGATCGGGAATCCCCCTTTCCGTCCAAAACTTCTTTAAGGGAAATGGTTCGCAGCCCCAAGGAAGCCACATGTTTCATCTGGGCTTCAAAGTCTTCGGGTGTTACGCTCAGGTAATCCCGTTCCTTACGCACTCGGTGATAACATAAAATGCGCACTGTCCTGGGATCCGCTTTTCCTGAAATCAACCGCACGACCTTGGCTGCAGTACGGGTGAGTGTCCTTAAACTCATACTGAGAACCTTTCCAGGTATTCTTTCACATTCTGTTCCAGAGTGAACTCACGCCGGACAAGAGCATTCCCTGCCTCCACGTGCGCCTGACGCAAAGTTTTGTCACGGGCGTACCGTTCCAGAGCATCCGCCAGAGACACGGGATCCTTGGCCGTGACAATGAGGCCCGTCCTTTCATGCTGGATCAATTCTTCCACAGAACCAAACAGTGTGGTGATTACAGCCGTTCTCGCAGCCAGAGACTCGATCAGCACGTTGGGAATGCCCCAGTGCCATTCCGACTGGGCCATCAGCACCGAAACATCCGCCTTTTTATAATGCGGGATGACTTCATTCTGCTTCAAGGGGCCGGTCATAGTGACTTCCCCCTCAAGCCCCAGCCTGCTTCTCTGCTCTTTCAGATTTTTTTCTTCGGGTCCCCCGCCCACAATCGTGCAGTGGAACTTCAATCCCCGCTGCTTGAGCAGCGCCAAAGACTCCAAAAGGTAATTGAATCCCTTGTAATACTGAAGCGTACCCACAGAAAGAATTTCATAAGTTTCGTTTTTCTTTTCGATCACACAATCAAACTGTTTGAGATCCAGACCGTGGTGAATAATCCGGATCTTTTCCAGCGGGTACTCCGGAGAAACTTTGTGAAGATGGTCTTTATTGGAAGTGGTGCACGTGCTGATAAAAGTCGAACGGCTCATCTTCTCAGGCAGGAACGTTGTATCAAGGTAGATGTCATGGGCATGCCCCATAAAACTGTACGTAATCCCCGTCAGCTCATTGACGATAAAGGCCACGGTTGCCGGATAGGTCGCCCAGTAAGCGTGCATGTGCCCGACTTCATTTTTTAAGGCCCAGTCCGCAAATAAAACACTTTTGGGGAAAAAGACCAGGCTTCGAATCAGGAACTGAGGACTCTTCCAGTTCCCGGCAATCACCTTGAAAAGCGCTGAAAAGTAGCGCCCCGGCTTTGTGAACTTCCATTTCAAGTTGACGCAGAGGAGTTTGAACGAAAAAAGAAAAGGCAGATAAAGTGTCCGTGCGAGGAGTTCACGGGCCTGGTCATGAATAATCGGATCCTTGGCTCCGCGCAGCGAGAAAATGACGGAATCTCTTTTCTGAGACAGGGCATAGAGCTCGCGCAGAAGAAAGGCTTCGTCATAACTGGGAAATTTGGAAACAATAAAGGCAATTTTTTTCACGGTTTAAGAACCTCATCATAAAGACTTTGATAATGTGTCACCATGGCTTTAACAGAGAAATTCTTCCGCACCGACTGCCGGGCTTCAGCAGCGGTTTGCGCTGTTTTTTCGGAATCGGCCAGTGTTTCCGCTGACGCAGCCGCAAGAGCGTCAACATCCCCCGGAGGAACCAGCCTGCCCGAAACGCGGTTTTGAATGCAGGCATGGATTCCGCCCACATCCGTTGAGACAATCGGGGTTCCCGCAGCCATGGCTTCAAGGATTGTTATCGGGAGCCCCTCCCGATCCGATGTCAGCAGAAAAAGATCCATGGCCGGATAGAGGTCTGGCAAATCCTGCCGCACGCCTGCAAACCTCACAACACTCTTAAGCTCAAGATCCGAAACCTGCTTTTCAGCTGCCGCCCGAAGCGGACCGTCTCCGACAAGCAAGCCTTTGACCGGTAATCCCTGATCAGAAAGTTTTTTAATAACCGCCAGAAAATAATCATGCCTTTTCTCAGGAACAAATCGCCCGGCTGTCGCAATCACGCGGTCCCAGGGTTCAAAACCAAATTCTGCACGGATTCTTTGGCGGGAAGTTCTGCCTTCGAAACGAGCTGTTTCAATTCCGTTGAAAATAACCCGGTCTTTGCGGGCGTCCGCCGGAACGCGCGCGCGGTAAAACTTCCGGGCCTCCTCGGACACAAAAACAACGCGCGCGTTTTTTAACGTCAGTACAGCGTCAAGCGCGTGATGCAAAGGACTGCGCCAGGCGTCCATACCATGCTCCGTTGAAATCACAGGCAGCCCTGCCAGCATTGCGGCAAGCCGGCCCCAAAGATGTCCGTTGAAAAGATGCGTATGCACAAGCCCGACGTTCTGTTCACGGAAAAGACGCGCAAGACGGAAAGGAAGTCCGATATCCAGCCCCCGTTGTTTTTCCATAGCCAGGACTTTCACACCCGCTTCTTCGGCTTCCGGCGAAAAACGGCCTTTGTCATCAAGACAAATCACGAGCGGCTCAAACCGGCTTCTGTCAAAATTTCGGACAAGTCCGAGCACGACCTGCTCTGCTCCGCCAAGCCCCAGAGACCAGATCACATGCGCGACTTTCACAGGCTTAGCCATCCCTCAGGGCTCTCCCCAGCAGGCGTCAAGCGTGTTGCGTCTTTTTCTGGGCTGGTCGGTCTGAACAGGCCCTTCGATCGGTTTCGGAGCTCTCGGTCCAAAAAGCCCGATATCCTGGTCTCCCTGTTCCCGTTTTTCAATATAACGGGTCCGGTAAACCAGGGCTGCGAGAATCCAGAAATAACTGGAAACCTCCTGTGCGTCCAGACGCGAACCGAACATGTTCGCCAGAAGAAGCGCGAAAAGACCGCCGATAAATCCCAAAGCCACAGATTTTGAAAAGGGATCCGGCGTTGTG
Source organism: uncultured bacterium (assembly GCA_964422635.1). GTDB lineage: Bacteria > Omnitrophota > Omnitrophia > Omnitrophales > Aquincolibacteriaceae > ZLKRG04. The sequence goes on along the minus strand of CAYRBY010000004.1, from coordinate 599 downwards.
ATAAACAGCATATAGCTTTCAAAAAGAACGATCAGAACGATCAAAAGAAAAGCAATCAGCGCGGGGATTCCCATCTCGGCCGCTATGATAATGTAGGTGTTGTGGGCGTCCATCGTGCCGCCGTCCCAGTAATTGGCAATCTCGGTTTCAAAGAGACGGTAACCGATACCGAACACGGGATTTTCCTTGATCATGCTCATCGAAGCCTTCCAAACATTGACGCGCCGCTTGGAACTGGTTTCGAGATTCCCTTCCATATCCTCGACGGACTTATCAAGGTAGCTGGTATCACTGCCATTACTCACAAAGGTCTGCCCCATCCGGTACCGGACCCCGGCGGGCAAAAGCACAGGGTTGAGGTAAATAATGACCGAGAGGCCGATCAGCAAAGCCGTGAAGAACTTGCTCCGGAAAAAGGTTGTGGCATAGACACCGAGTGCAAAAGCGAGGTACCCCCCGCGGGAAAAACACACCATAATGCCGCGAAAACAAAGCGCAAAAGGAATCAGAAGAAGCCAATACCTGGCCTTGCGGATATTGTTATAGAAAAAGGCAAGGTACATAAACATGTAATAACAGAAGAAGGCCGCCAGCATGTT
>CAYRBY010000003.1:66243-97966 GCA_964422635.1 uncultured bacterium | reverse complement strand
AAGAAATCCGGCGATTTTTATACCGAAGATGATCTGAACGTTCTTTTTACGCTGGCGCAAGAGTCGGCCATCGCGATTGAAAATGCCCGCCTTTACGATGAAGCCATTAACAAGACCCGCGAACTGGAAGAAATCAACTCTCAGCTGGAATATGCCAAAAATCTTTTGATGAAGGCCCTGAAGGAAACCGAGGTTGCCAATAAGCAGCTGCAGGACACCCAGGCCCAGCTGATCCACGAACAGAAGATGGCCACACTTGGCCGGCTTGCCGCATCAGTAGGGCATGAAGTGAATAACCCGCTCACCATTCTTTCCATGAATGTTTCACGTGTTCTGTTGAAGCTCAGAAAAAATCCTGACCTCAAAGTAAATGAAATCATGGACACGTTTGAAAAGATGGAGCAGAACATCGGCCGTATCAAGGCCGTGGTGAATACATTGACCGGTCTTTTGAAAAAATCAGAAAAGGGTAAATTCGAACCACTCTCATTGAAGCTGATTCTTGAAGAGACCCTGCCGCTGGTGCAGTTCCAGACCTACCTTGATAATTTGACGGGAACAGAAGTTGAGTTTGATGTGCCGAGCAATCTGCCGCTTGTTCGCGGTGACCTTGAGCGTTTGCAGGAAGTCTTCCTGAATCTGTTCATCAATGCGTATCACGCCATGGAAGGCCGCCAGCACCGCCGCATCCGTGTGTATGCCCAGCCTGATCCCTCGGATGAGCAAATGGTGCAGGTCTTCTTTAAAGATAACGGCAAGGGTATGACCGACGAGATCCGGAAAAAGATTTTCAACTACGGTTTTACAACCAAGGCTCCCGGCAAAGGTTCAGGACTTGGTCTTTATATGTGTAAATACATTATTGAACTGCACGGCGGCGATATTTCAGTAGAAAGTAAAGTGGGTGAGGGAACAACGTTTATCATCCGTCTTTCTGCTGCGTCTTCCAGTGACATGATGCACGGTTCTTCAGACCGGCGCGCGTCGGCAGGTTAAGGTTAAATCAATGGTAAAACTTCTGATTGTGGACGATGAGGTTGGGATCGTAGACGAAGTGAAGGGCTTCTTCGAAGAAGAGGGCTTTGAAGTCTACACAGCAGATTCCGGCCGCGACGGTATCAAGATGATTGAAGAGCATAAGCCCGACATCATGATACTGGATATCAAACTGCCGGACATTTCAGGGCTGGATGTGCTCAAGCATGCCAAGGAGCATTCTCCGCTGACCAAAATTATTGTGGTGACGGGGTATGTGGATCAGGGAATTATTGATAAGGCCGAAGAGCTTGGCCGCGACGCCTTTTTGCAAAAACCCTTTGACCTGACCTACCTTTTTGACGAAGTGGATCGCCTTCTGAAGGCCTAACCTTACCCGAAAAATCCTTACGCTCTCTTCTTGTTCTGCGCTAGAATACCCCGGTTAACCAAAGGATTTCTCACATGAAAATAAATGCGCTGCGTTCCAGTCTTCTTCTTTCCCTCTTTGTCGTTTTTCAGGGCTGTGCTTCCATTAATCCCCTTATTGAAAACATCAACATCATTCCTGTGGCCCAGGAGAACGAGGCCAGCAAACAGATGGAAGGCGAGATCGCTAAGCAGATGACACTCGTGAGTGATGCCGCGGCTAATCAGCGTGTGAGTTCGGTGGGGCAGAAGCTGGTCGCGTCCTTACCCAAAAAGCAGTTCAATTATCGTTTCTTTGTGATTCAGGACAATACTCCTAATGCCTTCACAATTCCCGGCGGCGCGATTTATGTGCATACCGGCCTGCTGGCCATGACCACCAGCGATGATGAGCTGGCGGGCGTAATTGGGCATGAGATTGGCCATGCCTATGAGCGGCACCCGGCCAAGGGGATGACCCGCTCGCTCGGCGCACAATATATTTCGAATATGCTGTTAAAGGGCAATAACAACCTTGTTGCCAAGGCAGCGCTTCAGTTTGCGAGCGGTGGTGTGCTGAATAAGTATGGCCGCGATGATGAGCGCGAGGCGGATGATATTGGTTATTACCTGATCCGCCGCGCAGGCTATGCCCCGGATGGCTTGCTTCGCTTCATGAAGAAGCTGCAGATGATAAGCAGCGACACAACCCCTGTTTTCTTCCGGACCCATCCCCCAACCGCTGAACGCGTGGCTCGCCTTGAGTATTTGATGAACACTCCAACGGCTGATGTGGAAATAGCCAAGCGCTACGCACTTTAATCCTGCCAAGCTTTCTGATCCCCGCTTAAATTGATCCGCAGGCGAGTTCTGCACTAACACCGCTACGCAATCGCGATCTTTGTTTTCATGTGAACAATTTTGTTGTCTACAAAAACAGCTTATTTATATCGATGCAGATTCATCCGTGCCAAGTTATACCCTCGATCTAAAATCCAGGATATATCTTTAACTTATTTTATTTAAATGGGTTGTGGATAAGGTTAATGATGGGTGGCAGGAACTTAAAACAGCGGTTATCTTTCCCCAATATTTGGCACATACGTTGCAATAGCATAGTCACGGACGAAAAACTTTTAAAAACAATGTATTAAAAACGTCCGGAGGCTAAGACTTAAAAATTTTCGGGGGAGGGCGGGGCCAATGTTTAAGACCTTTTTCGGGGGAAAAAAGACGAGAACCAAGGCCATTGCCCTCTCCCTTATTCTTTCTCTTCTTACTTTGGATATAAAGGAAGCCAGGGCTTTTGAGACTGTTCTTCCTTCTCCCGGTGTCACTTCATTGAGTGACCAAAGTCTTCCTTCTGAGATTCTGCCGGAAATTGCTTTCAGCATTCCAGCCAACTACGGGCAGTCCCTTCGTTCGTTTCAGGGAGATAAACCCTATTTTGTAGTTCTTCTTCAGGATGCGCATGTTCATGAAGAAGCGCAGCTTCACCTCGCAGATCTTCTGAAGTTTCTATCGGAAAATTACCGTGTGAAGATGGTCAGTGTCGAAGGTGCTGAGGGTGAACTCGCTTCACATGCGGTGAATGCATTTCCGGATAAAGACGCGCTCCGCAAGGCCGCGGGATATTTTTTGAAAAACGGACGGCTGACAGGGGCGGAGTATGCCGCCATGATTTTGGACCCGAGTCTTCGACTTTTCGGAGCTGAAGACCGGAAGCTCTACGAGCAGAACCGTGAGATTTACTTCAAGACCCAGGAGTTCCGGGATCAGGATCAATCGGTTTTGAAAGAGACACGTGATCTTTTTCAGGAACTGTCACGGTATGTCTATGCAGCAGATGTTCAGGAGCTGCTGCGCGGTGAAGAAAGCGCGTTCCAGGACAGCGGCCGGCTTGAAACCTATGTTTATATGCTTGTTCAGAAAGCGCGTGATCTTGAAATCCCGGAAAATACGTATGGCTCCATTGGAAAATTTCTCCATGTTGCAGAGCTTGAGAAACGCATTCAGTTTGAGGAGGCCCGGGAGGAATTAAATGTCTTGGAGCAGACCCTGAAGATCCGGTTTCCCGGGCAGGTCTGGGATTTACCGGTGACCGAAACAGGGGAGACTGGCGGAGAGTGGCGGCGCAGGGATTGGGCCAAGATTCTGAGCAAGGCTGCTGAAGGGGGACTTGGCGGGAAATATCCTCAAGCACTCCGGATGGCGGAGTATTTTGAAGTCTCACGTTCTTTAGGGATGAATCTGAGCCAGGAAATCCGTGCTTTGGCCGCCGCGGTCAAAGAAAAAGTTCTGATCACTGAAACGGAGAAAAACTTTGAGCGCTTTTTTCAGGTCCTCCGAATTTATGAATCCTTTTTGAACCTTTCCCTGACTCCTGAAGACGCGGAGTTCTTTTTTCAGAATAAGGATCTCTTCTCTTCTGAAAAAATCCGGGCTTTTGTGGAGCCGCTTCTGAAAAAAAATCAGTTTGAAAAGATGCTTCCCGAGGGGCTGAGCCGTCTTGATCAAGACCTTCCGGAGCTCGAAACGTTTTATCAATCGGCCTTGCTCCGCGATAAGGTTCTGGTGGAGCGCACCCTCGGCAAGATGCAGAAAGATCACACGCGTTCCGCAGCCCTTGTGGCAGGCGGATTCCACACCGCTGGTATTGAGCGGCGGCTGAGGGAAAAAGGTGTTTCATTTGTGACCGTTATGCCGCGAATGACAAAAGTAGATGGAGAAGAAGAAAGCAAAAAGCGTTATGAGGATGCTCTCAGTGAAAAACCACTGACGCTGGAGGATGTTTTCAAATCAACGATCGAAAACTCTGAGGTAACGAAAACTCAGGACACGCATTTTCAGCTTGTGCCCTGGTTGATGAGCGCCGGTTCAGCGGGTGCAGGAAGTAGTGAGCCGCGTATTAAATCCCTTTTTTGGCTTGGGGCCGTTAAAAGCCTTTTAGGGGCAGAAGTTGTGGAGCCTGCGCTTCGCCGCCTTGAAGAGCAGAGCGAGGAAATGCCTGATGAAAATTACCGCGCACAGTTAGCGGCAGTTCTTGAAAGTCTTGAATACGGTGTGCTGGAACACCGTTCGGAAGATATGCAGGTTTACTGGCAGCGCCTGCCTGGCGGTGTCTTCCGTGCTGTGGTGAAGGCGAATGGAAAAGAACGGCATCAGATACAAGCGGCTTTTGGGCTGCGCCGTTCGGTGCCCGTGGTTGATTTGGGCGGGGATGAGATCCTTTCTGTTTTAAAAGTGGATGGCTATCTGGTCCCTGAAAAAATCCGCCGTCAGTTTGAAGCCCGGGATACCAGTGCCCGCATTGCCGAGGAAGAAGCGGCGGCCCGTTCGGAGCTGAGAAGCACGGAGCATGATGCTTTTCGTAAGGATGTTGAAGAAAGACAAAGCCAGTGGCTCGAAGAAACACTGGAAAAAATTAACCGGATCTTTTCGCAGGCAGAAGCTTATCTTGAACGGCAGGAAACAGTGGATGCCGCCAAGCTGTCGCGTTTTCTTGAACAGGGTGTGACCGCGGCGCTGCGCGAGCTCGAAGATCTCAAGGATACTGAATTTCATCAAACGGCCGATGCCGCGATCTCCGCCCGCTTCCGGGAACGGTGGAATGACTTGTTGGCGCGTATCGGTGTTCGCGCCCCTGAGGCCGTGGAGCAGCTTAGGAACCTTCTGCCTTCGCTGTCTGCCTCTGAGGGATCGGCGCCCGAAGCGGAGGATGTGTCATTGACCGGACTTCTTTCCACGTACCGCGGGGACGCAACCTTTTTTCAAACGCATTCGCTTGAGCAGATTCAGCAGGCCCTGGAAGGCTTTCAAAAAGAAACGCCTTCGGCGGCCCGTGAAAGCAAGGTGCCCGGCAGTGTTCGTTTTGCCGCGGGATTTATTCTTTTCTATGTCATTCCCGGAACAGCGGCTTACCTTCTGCAAAACATGAGTCTTCCGGCGGTGATTCAAACACTTCTTTTCATTTTTTCAATGCGTATCGGCTATCTGGCCTTGACGCTCGCACACGAATGGACTCATTTGTCGGCCGCTCTTGCTGCCGGAGCAGGAAAGGACGCGTTCACGCGTACGAACCTCACGGGCTCTCTGAAAATCCGCGAATGGTTTGCGGGAATTTTTGCGCCGCTCGTGAGGACGCCAAGGGTCATGATTCCTGCGCTTCGTTTTGGAAAAGATACTTCCCGGCATGCGATTGTGCGTGATGCGGCATGGATGATGAGCGGTTTAGTGGCTTTGGCTGGGCTTGTGGCCCTGGTTGTTTTCACGCCGGGGCTTGAGAACGTGCTGTCTCGCGCGGCTGTCGCGGGAACCGCGATTGGGTTTACCATTTCTTTCTTTGCAGGATTCTGGTCCGATCTTTTACGGCCCGCACCGAAAGGTATTTATTGCTGCGGTAACTATGGCGCTGCTTATCTGGATCCGTCGGTGCAGCCGCCCGTGGGAGGTCAGGATTTAACGTCCATCCGCGCGCGTGTCGTGAAGACAAAGCGCGGTCAGCTTCCGGATGCTTTGCGCGGCGAATACAAAGGAGAAGTGAAAAAACGTTCGCTTCTTGAAAGACTGCGCCGCCCGTTTGGAGGTCTTGAAGCGCCCAGGACAGCGACCTGGTTTGATGAACTTCTGCTTAAGATGTCGAAAGTCACGGTTATCCGCGGTGAACAGGCAGGCGGAGAAATTGGTTATGCAGGCTCGGGATCTGCGAGGATTGTCCGGCTTCAGGGCCACTCCCGTTATGGGACCTCCAGTGCGCCTGCGGTTAAAGAAACGCAGCCGCACACGTGGCTTCCGGAGCGCAAGGCGCCCGTGTGGAGTATTGATAACGGCGTCATGCCCCGTGGTGCGCAGACACGCCGTGTGAGTACCTTTGTGACGCACAACGGAGACTTTGATTTTTGGGAGCTTTACGGCAAACAGGTTTCTTTTGATCAAGTGGCGGTATGGCTGGAAAAGGTTCTGGGTATCGGGCACCCTGCCAAAGGGGACACGCCCAAGCTGGCCGGTGTCATTGATTATGTGTTTGCGCAGGGAATGTGGGACGCCGCACTCCGGTTTGCATTTTATGAAAGTGTCGCTGACAGCCTGGATTATCCGGGCCTGCCGCAGAAGACCTGGAAGCTTTGGGGGGCGCGCATGGATGAATTGCTGGCGCGCCTGATTCGTGAAGGACGGGTGTCGCCTGTGCGGGAGTGGTCGCACGTTCCAGCCGCTGAACGGGATTTGATTGCCGCAGAAGCGCTCCGGATGTTTTCAGAAAGCGATGACTTCAAAAAGGCCGTGCCTGAATCAAAGCGTGAAGCGTTTATGAAGGCGGCCGTTCAAGCCTTTCTCGAAAACGATCTCTACACAATGGCCCGGATCGTCAAAGCCCGGTCCGAAGGTTCATTTGGCGTAATTATTTCGTCGTCCTTGCAGCCGGAAAAAACGGTTTTATTCGCGCACTCGCAGCCGCTTTTCATTGGTTATGATCCAAGCCTGAATTTAATGGCGTGGGCCTCGGAGGCTGCAGCACTTAAAGTTTCCTACACGGTGGATGGAACGAAGCGCACGCTTCCTTACCGTTTTGATATGGATCAGGAAACGGGTGAGATCCTCGAACTGCGGATGGATGACGGACTTGGGAAAGAAGGGGAAACAGCCCAATCCCTGCGCGTTTATTCGGAGTTCTTAAAACGGGAACTGACACCCGAAGAGGTCTCCCGCTCAGGCCGTGTGATTGATACCCGGAACAACCCGTTAATTGATCCGCTGCCGGAATTTGATGAAAACGATTTGGTAGGCTCGGATATCAAGGAAATCCCTTACATCTTAAACAAGATCGAGCAGAACTGGCAGGATTCAGAAAGTTTTAACCGGCAGAGCGCCTATGCGCTGCTTGAAATGCTGGTGGAAAAAGACATCGAAAAAAGAATCCGTGCCGGTGTGAGTTTGAAATATTTGAACGGCCTGGCCGAGGACATCCGCGAGAGGGCGCAAAAAATCCGCGTGGAACTTATGAGCGGAAAAATAACAAGCCGGGAGCTGCCCGGTCTCGTTGAAAAGCAAATCGCTTTGATTAATCAGGCCGCAGCTTTGAATCCTCCGCACGTTCAGGAGAATGCAGATTTTTTTCCTGAGGGGCAGGCCACTGTCGATGTTTTGTTGACAGGGTTTGAAGTCAGCCAGTGGTTTGGCGAACAGTTTATTTCCGATTTAAGCAGGCTGTTTCCCGCTTTGACCGTGGAAGCCGTTTCCTCCAACAAGGTTTTGAAATCTTTGAAAGAGACACGCTTTCGCGGAGGCGCACGCGAGTTTCGAATCCAGGAAAACAACCGTGTGGTGCGTGTGGACAAGAATACAGTGGTGCTTGCGATCAGTCAGTCTGGACAAACGTTTCCCACGCTCAATGCAACGATTGCCCTGCGCGCGGTGCTGGGGGAGAGGGTGTTTGCCATGACCGGCGGTCTGGATACATTGATGGGCCGTGCGGTGGGACAGGTTTATGCCAAGGGGGCTCCTTTTAGCGGAAGAATATTTGATAATTTGAGCGGACTTCGTCCCGCCGAGCCCAGCACGGTGGCAACCGCTGCTGCTCACGCCACCTTTACGGAATTGCTGCTTTACCTTGGAACGGAAATGAAACGGATTTATGGGGACCGCCGTCCGCTGGGGATGGCCTTTGAATTAGAGGATCTGGACATTCTCCGCAAACTCCGTGATGAGCTTAATACGCAGGGGCTTCCCGCGGTTACGGGAGCTTCACCTCGCAGCCCCAAGGAAACTGTGGATTCTCCGGTGCGCCGCGATTTGATCAAGCTTGGCAAGCGCTGGGCGCAGCATATTCTGGAGCCTGCGATTGTGATTGGTCTGGCGACCCTGATTGTGGGTGTTGCCAGTTACTACGGGCTTCCCTTTTTTCCGTCGTCCTGGGGCTGGCTGCAGGCGGTATCTCCCGCAAGTCTTGTGGATTTTCTGGTTTCTTTCGGGCTGCCAATTCCCGGTGCCGTGGGCTCTGTCGGGAACGCCCTGTTTTTTGTTCTCGCAAATGGAATCTACGCGATCATTCTTTTCCCCTGGTTTCTTTCTTTGGGGCTGCGTGTTGTGCAGCAGCGTTTTCCGCTTTTGGCCCGCACAGGAAAAAGAACGCTCGTGATTGGAGACATTCCTTATGTTCACCAGACGCTCGAAGCGTATGTGAGCAAGATTCTTTCGTTGAGCTACGGATTTGCATCGCTGGATGTTCATGCTGCCAACCCGCGTGATCATTATCTTCCGCGCTTTGGCCACCGCATTGTCCGCGGTCTTTTGTCTCTTCTGATGGAGCCGGATGCGAGGCTGCACAGTCATCAGGATGAAGTCGGTGCCGTGAGAATGACGAAAAGTCAGCAGGAAGGGGTCCGTAATTTCAAGGTCGGCGCTGAGGTCTTCACGCTGGGCCGTAAGATTCCCGGGAAACCCGCGAGGGAAAAAGAAGTTGCGCTTCCCGTGGCCAACACTCCGATTCAGGTCTCGATTCCGAATTTTATCCGCAAGGTGTCGGGGGTGGTGACCCTTGATGCCGGCGCGAAACGGGCACTTGCAGAACAGCTGGAAAATTTTGCGGAGCTCTACCGCGGCAAGCCCTTGCATCTGGCCGCGAGAGAACTGGGCACCGGTCTTAGTCTTTCGGGAGCGGATCTTGCCAAATTTGAAGAAGAGTTTCTCCTATTTGGCGAGCGTCAGCATCTTCTGGAGCGGATGTATGAGAAACGTCTTGGTTCTTTTGAACGCCTTGTTTCTGCCTATGTTATTTTCTGGGCTTTGGGACGCATCGTTTCCCGCGCGTTTCGTTTTCTCCGGCTGACCTACGATATGGCGGCCAGCCAAAGCCGCACACGTGTGGCGACAACACGTTCTCCAGATGCGGCGGTGAATCTTAACCTGCTGTTTTCCCAGATTGGCGAACCGGAATCCACAAGCCGCTTTAATTCGCCGGCCGTACCGCTTCCTTTCCGCGTGGAGACTGCAGAAACCATTCTTGAAAAGAGCCGTGAAACCGAGGTGGCAGTGAGCGCTCCTGTGGTGCAGAGAAGGCGGTCTAATACCGGTTTGAGCCGTGATGACCGTAGAAAACTTTATCAGCGCGGGATTGAAATGGGGTTGGAAAAAATCACGTTTGATCTTTTCTCTGAGTTGAAAACACTGGAAGATCAGGCCCTGGAGCCGTCGGTGGCCGCGCACCTCGACCGCAGCTACACGCGGCTTCGCAAGGAAGCGGGTGCGGATCTTGACTGGTTTCAGGGAAAGATTGATCCGACGCGGCTTGAAGAGCTGAAATATTTGGTGCGGCAGGCTCTGACCAACAGCCGGGAAAGGGTGCAGAAGCTGAGAAGTCTTCAGGCACCGGCCGCGGAACGTGTTTCCCGGACTCAAGCTCAGCCGAGTGAAAGTTTCCTGAGACTTCGGCAGGCACAGAGCCGGCTAAAAGAACAGGAAGAGATCCGGCGGCAGATTGCAAAAACATTTGTCCCAATCAAACAGGAGCGTGCGGCGGAAACAGCCGCCTCTCCGAGCTCTCGCGCGGAATTACGCACCGCTTCACCTGCCGAGCCGGGGAAGCCGTCTGAAACGGTTCGTTCTGAGCTTCGCGAGCTGGATCCAGCAGAGTTGTCGGAAGCGCTTCTTTCCAAGAGCCGTCTGGCCTGGCTTTCTGAGGAACGGAGGCTGCTGCCCGGCCTTGCGCGGGCTGAAGCTGCGGGGATTGATCTTGAAAAAGCATTCAATGCGTTTGCTGTGACTCCTGGAGTGGTTCAGGCTCTCGGGCTTCCGGGATCTGCGCGGACCGGGACGAGAGGGTATTATCTTTTCGAATACCGCGTGCCTGAAGATCGAGAGCTTCTGAAAAAACTTCTGGATCAGAAATCTCCTGGCGTGGTGATTTCCGTCTTTGCGCCGGCTTCTGAAAGGGCTTCGCTTGTGAAGGAGTTTGCGGATGCCGTTACGAAAAACGATTTTGTTTTTCCCGAAACAGATCTCCTTACGTATTTGAATGAAAAATCACGCGAGCTTAAAGTGCTGCGCAATGAAGTGATTCACTTCCGCCCGCTGGCGCATGTGAAGCTGAAGAAGAATTATGAGGAAGCGCTTCAGGCCGGGGCCCTGCCGCTTGCAGCAGGAGGCATTGTGATCCGCTCTGAAAGCCCGGTGCCGGGAGCCCGCGAATTGCGTGCTGCGGATATTATTGCAGAAGTTCTGAAGGCTGCGCTTCTGGTTGAGCGGTCGGCGTAAGCTTTAGAAGAGGGACGCGGAACTTTCAGAGCCGTGAAGAACGCCTTGGGCGAAGTTCTTGAGGCGGTTCTGGGAGTTTCTTTGATCGATGTGGGTGAAGTCATACACGAGGCGTTTCCAATAGGCATCGTTGTCGACTTTACCGAAAGCAACAAACCGGAGCCATCCGGAAACAATCAGCGCTGCGATCAAAACTCCCAAAATGGAAAGCACCAGATTCAAGGTCATCCAGAATGCGGAAGTTAATCCATTGGTCAGTTCTCTTCCTGCGCCGATGCGGCTGCTGCGGGACTGATTTCTTTTTCTCTGCTCTTTCCGGTAATCCCGGAAGTCTGAAGCCCGGTAGTCTCTTTCCATACCCCTCGCTTTAACAAATTCTGTCTTGATCGATGCCATAAAGATCGTCATCATACAGACAGTGATTGACCTCTTTTTCACCCCAGGGATTTTCCGGTGAGCACAGCTCTTCTTTTCGATGAAATCTATCTTCGGCACGACTCAGGACTTTACCACCCCGAGAGGCCGGAACGGCTTTCCAGGACTTACTCGCATCTTGTTACCCAGGAATGGTTTAGTTCTCTTAAGATGCTGAAGCCGCGCACGGCGGAGGAACAGTGGATTCAGGCCGTCCACAGCCCCGAATATGTCACCCGTGTCGCGGAAGCCTGCCGCCTGGGCCATCCCAGTATCGATACCCCTGACGTAGGAATCAGTCCGGAGTCTTTTGACGTTGCGTTGCTGGCTGCCGGCGGAGCGCTGACACTGGGCGATGCGTTGATGAAAGGTGAAATTCAGAACGGGTTTGCCCTGCTGCGTCCGCCGGGGCACCATGCGGAGCAGGATTTTGCCATGGGGTTCTGTCTTTTTAATAATGCCGCAATTCTTGCCCGGTATTTACAAAAAAAGCATGGTCTTGAAAAAATCCTCATCCTTGATTGGGATGTTCACCATGGAAACGGCACTCAGCATATCTTTGAAGAAGACCCCAGCGTTTTTTATATAAGTCTTCATCAGTATCCGTTTTATCCGGGAACAGGTGATGCTTATGAAACCGGCCGTGGAAAAGGCGAAGGCGCAACTCTCAACTGCCCGATGGGGCAGGGCGCGCGCGATGAAGATTATGAACATGCCTTTTGTCAGAAGATTCTTCCGGCCGCTGATCGATTCAGGCCCGATGCTGTGATTATTTCCGCCGGCTTTGATGCGCATGAGGCCGATCCGCTGGGATCCATCAATCTCAGCACAGCATTCTTCGGATGGATGACGGAGCGCGTGATGGAGATTGCGGCGAAGCACAGTCACGGCCGGCTGATTTCGCTTCTTGAAGGCGGGTATCACCTGGATTATCTGCCCCGCTGCACAGCTGAACATCTTCGCGTTATGAGGGGCGGCGCCGTATTGAAAGCACCCAAGCGCAAACCTTGAAGCAAGGGCCGGAATACACTACAATGCGCCCGGAGAAAAAACATGAAATTTACACCTCTTGAAATTTCAGGACTCGTGGTTGTGGAGCCTCGCGTTTTCCCGGACGCGCGCGGATTTTTTTATGAGTCCTACCGTGCAGATTTATTTTCCCAGAACGGGATCAAGGATGTTTTTATCCAGGATAACCACAGCCGTTCTGCCAAAGGCGCTCTGCGTGGACTGCACTTTCAAAAGGATCCCATGGCACAGGGCAAACTGGTGCGCGTGATCCGCGGCTCCGTGTTTGATGTTGCGCTTGATATCCGGCCGGGTTCAAAAACCTACGGAAAGCACGCCTCGATTGTCCTGAGTGCAGAAAACAAGAAAATGCTTTATGTCCCGCCGGGGTTTGCGCACGGGTTTTGTGTGCTGGAAGAGGACACGGAATTTCTCTACAAGGTCACGAATGTTTATTCGCCCGAGCATGAGCGGGGGATTCTCTGGAATGATCCCGATCTCGGAATTGCCTGGCCGAAGCTGGAAAGCTTTATTCTCTCCGACAAAGACAAGAAATATCCCCGCCTGAAAGACTACAAAGGTTAATCTTCAATTCCCGGCCGGCTGAGGTTGAGAATGCGCTGGATGAGCTGGGGAAACTCGAGTCCGGCCTTGGCCGCAGACTGTGCAAAATCTTCTTCTGCCGCAAGCATGGGGTTGGGATTGGCTTCAATGAAGACAAGATCGCCTGAGCTGGTCAGGCGCATATCAAGACGGGCATAACCCTTGATGGAAAGCAGCTGATAAATTTTTTTGGAGACCTTTTCGATTTTGGCGAGAGCGCCATTGACCAGAGTTCCGGCAAACTGGTTTTTAATGCCCCACTTCTTGCGGTAATTTTCATCCCACTTGGCTTTGTAGGTCGCGACCTTGGGTTCATCCTCGGGCACTTCATTAAAGCGGATTTCCCGGATAGGGAAAATCTCCAGACGTTTGTTTCCTAAAATGCTGACATAAAGCTCCCGGCCGTCGATGTATTCCTCTGCGATAACGTCCTGATCCATGGTTTCGTGAATAAACTGTACGCGATCCTTCAGCTGTTCGTCATTTTCGACGAATGACGCCTGGGCGATCCCCAAAGAAGCCTCCTCCTTGAGGGGCTTTACGAAGATAGGAAAGTCTAAATTTCTCGGGCGCCTGACGGCCTTCTTCCGCGGAAAAATTGCGAAATCTGGAACCCGGATTCGGTGAAAGCTGAGGATCTCTTTTGAAAGGCCTTTGTTTTTACAAAGCGTCATACCGGTGGGGCCGCAGCCGGTAAACGGAATGCCAATGAGCTTCAGTAAAGAGGCGATGTCGCGGTCATGCGCCGAATCATGCTTGAAGCGTTCCACCAGATTGAAGATGACGGTGGGCTGAAACTGCTTTATTTTTTCGAAGAGAATTTCCGTGTCGTCAAAAAGTCCGAGAGGGGCGGTGGTGTGGCCGAGCTGGTTGAGCGCCTTGAGAATATCCGCCTCTGTTTCCCAGTCTTTTTTTTTCAGGTCTTCAGTATAGTCCTGGTCAAGGGTGGTGGGACCTTCCGCATTGAATAGGACAAGAACCTTTTCCGCTTTGCTCATTTGGAGCGCTTGAATTTCCCCGTAAAAAGATGGTTGCTGATCAGGGTTGTGATATAAGCCGCGATTTCAAAGTCCGTCTGATGATCGTCCTTTCGGGCATAAAGATTGAGTGCGTCGCAGCGATTGATGAGATTCCGCATGAGTTTGTCGACCGTGAATTTCTTTTCGCGCGTCCATCGGGCAACAGGTGCGAGAATCCGTTCGTGGTTGTCTCTGAGGTAGCGGGAGGCTTTGCGGCTGCCCCGTTCTTCGGGGACGGCGGTGAAAACGGTTTTTAGATTGTTGTCGTGAAAGTCCGGATAATCCTCCTCGAATAATTTCTTTTTCCGCTTGAAATAGGTTTTGAGCCGGATCGAGAGGCCGGCGAACTGCTTTAAATCTGAGGAGGGAGTGACAGCCGGAGGTTTCCCCGCGATTGATTTCATCAGCGCGTCCACGTATTCCAATTTCTCAAGGGCCTTCCATCCACGGAATTTTTTACGCCAGTCAAGGCCGGGCGTCAGCCACACGGCAAAGGTCTCAGCAAAGTCTTCATCCGGGTGGCTCTGGGCGTACCAGTTATCGAGATGCGTGACAAAGGCCCGGCTGTAAGGGCGGGGGCGGTAGGTGTCGCGGTACTCTTCGGCGGCAGAACCAAAAAGTTCGCGCCATTGTTTTTTCTTAAAAAGGTTGTAGGCATAGGAATAAGCGTGGCCAGTCTCATGGCGCATGAGCTTCATAAAATCTTTTTTTGTGCCGCCTTCCACTTCGAGAATAATCTTCTTTTCGAGGCGGCGGAGGCGGGAGTGGGAAAGATAAAAAGGAACGCCGATCGCAGGAACACCCACGGGACAAAACCATTCGTCAGCCAGAAAACAGGGCGGTTCAAAACTCAGTCCTTTGGCTCGCAGCTCCTCATAAAGACGCTGGATCAAGGGCTCAAGAGCTGAACCGGAAATGGTCAGTTTCAGATCCTGAATGCGTTTCTCAAAGAGGGCGTTATCGGCAAGGCGGCGCCAGTCAGGGTTTTCCATGGGGGGCATTATAACACGGGCTTCTAGCCGGGGGCTGGGAGCCTTTCGAGAACGGATGAGAAGAAAGGGCCTAGTTCCGTATGAATTACCCGGTCGGCAAGACTGTCCAGCGGGGTGGCTTCCCGGTTGATGAGGATGACTTTGGCCCGGGCCCGTTTGGCATAGCGGGGAAGAGAAGCTGCGGGCTCTACGACCAGCGAAGATCCAATGCAGAGCAGAAGGTCTGTTTGCTGAACCCAGTCCACGGCCTGGTGAAGGGTTCCGGGATCAAGGGCCTGTCCAAACGAAATGGTGTTGGGTTTCAGCAGGCCTTCACAAGCGTGGCAGCGGGGACATTCTCCTGTTTGCGTGAACGCTTCAAGAGCCGTTTCAAAAGGGGAAGTCTTTCCGCATTCAAGGCAAATTGTTTGGAGCGTTGTGCCGTGGATTTCAACAACCTTCCGGCTGCCTGCGCGAGTATGAAGCCCATCAATGTTCTGAGTAATGATACCTTTTAAAATTCCCAGATCTTCAAGCCGTTTCAAGGCGTTGTGAACAGGGCCGGGGCGGGCGGCACGAATCGCAGGGTAAACTTCCTTTTTTCTGCGCCAGTATTCGCGGCGGGAATCTTCGCAGGCGAGAAATTCCTGAAACGTGATGGGGTGATAACGGTCCCAGAGTCCGCCTTGCGAGCGGTAGTCGGGAATACCGGAATCCGTCGAGACACCCGCACCTGTGAGCGCCACGGCTCCCGGGCTTTTTAACAATTCCTCAAGAAGAGCATTGATTTCGTCTGTCATTCGTGAGACATAATAGCAAACTTAAACCCGCTTAACCCGGAAAGTCTTATGACAGAATCGCTGCCTTATATTACGCCCGATATTGCCCCGATTGCTTTTACGATCCGCGCCGTGCCTCAGGATTTTCGTGTGGAAGAAATTCCCGCCTACCTGCCGAGCGGAGAGGGAGATCACGTTTATATCACAATCGAGAAGCGGGGGCTTTCTACCATGGAAGCGGTGCGCAGAATCGGCAAAAGCGTGGGGCTGACTCCCAGCCAGTTTGGTTATGCGGGTCTTAAAGACGCCCGGGCGGTTACGGTTCAGACTTTGAGCGTCGAACATTTTGACCCTGCCAAACTTGAAGGTCTGAATCTGGAGAACATCCGTGTGCTTGCGGTGTCAAGACACCGCAACAAACTGAAAACCGGACATTTGCACGGCAACCGTTTTGTGCTTAAGCTGCGAGGGATGGACCCCGCCAGACTTAAGGATTTTGCGGAAGTATTGAACCGCCTTGCAGCAAAAGGAACGCCGAATTATTTTGGGCATCAGCGCTTTGGGATGCGGGGCGACACCTGGGAGGTGGGGCAAGCCCTTATTAAGCAGGACTATGAACTGGCTGCCCGTTTGATGGCCGGGAACCCAGGGCCCAAGGATCAAGGCCGGATTCTGGAGGCCCGTGAAGCTTTTATGAAAGGCGAGTATTCGCGTTCCGCGGGGCTTTGGCCCGGAGCCTTGTTTTACTGCGCAGTGCTTTGCCGCCTCCTTGCTTCACACCCTCAAAACTTCCGGCGCGCCGTGCGCTCGATCGATAAGAAGGCCCTCAAATTTTACATCTCTTCTTTTCAGTCAAAAATGTTCAATGACATGCTTGCGTCCCGTATTTCATCTCTCGACAAGGTGATGAGGGGAGATTGCGCGGTCAAGCACGCGAGCGGCGGTATGTTCCTTGTTGAAAATGAAGCGGAAGACAATGTCAGGGCTGCGAATTTCGAAATTTCCGCAACAGCGCCGCTGTTTGGAAAAAAAATCCGCCGTACGACGGGAGAACCCGAAAAGCTCGAAGAGGAAATTCTGAAGCGCTATGGCGTGACCCGGGCCGACTTTGAACAGGAAGGCCTGCTGGGCTGCGAAGGTGACCGGCGGCCGCTGCGTTTTAAACCCGAGGAACTTTCCTGGGTGCAGGGAACCGACGACGCGGGAGATTACGTGGAATTAAGAGTCACTCTTCCGGCAGGCTGTTATGCAACGGTTTTTCTCCGCGAAATTGCCAAAGGAGAAATGAATGAAATTCTCTCCTCTTCAGAAAGCCTTCCTGTAGATTAAGGCTGAAGACGTTCTTTTTTCCAGCTTGATCCCGTCCGGGTGTAAAGCAGCCGGTCATGAAGCCGGCTTGCGCGTCCCTGCCAGAATTCAAAAACCTCCGGTTTCAAAACATAGCCTCCCCAGGAAGCTGGGCGCGGAATCTCTCTTCCTTTAAACTTCTTCTCGATTTCCCGGCATCTGGCCTCAAGTGTTGCCCGGTCTTTCAGAGGGCGGCTTTGATGGGAAGCAAGAGCTCCAATTTGTGATTCCCGGGGCCGGGAGTGGAAATAACGGGTCGACTCCGCAGCTGAAATTTTTTTGACCTGCCCGCGGATTCTGACCTGGCGCTCCATTTCAGGCCAGTAAAACAGGAGACCTGCCCGAGCGTTTTTCGCCAATTGATGCCCTTTGGGGCTGTCATAATGAGTGAAAAAGACAAAGCCCTTCCGGTCAAAATCTTTAAGAAGCACAATCCGGGCATCAGGCCATTTTTGATCCACGGTTGTCAAGGTCATGGCGTTGGGGATTTTGTCACCGGATTTCAAGGCAGCATCAAACCAGCCGCCAAACTGACGGAAAGGATCCTCTGAGGCAGTTTTTTCGAGCAGAGGGGTGTCGGAATAGTCGTAACGAATCTGACTTAGCGAAGTTTTCTTCATGAGAGCTCCTTCAAGAGAGGGGAAGAGGGGACATCATAGCATAAGGGAGGAATCGCGCCAACCTTGCGCCGCTTTCTTTTTTGTATTCAATCCCAGGGCTTTTCGCTAGAATCGGCCCTAATTCTACCCTCATTCAACCCATCCAATTTATTTGGAGGAGACCACATGCCGGGGATACTCATCGTCGGGATCGCCGTCACAGTTCTTTCGGCCGTTATGGTTGTCTTTGCCCTGCGTCGAGGCGTTAAAGGCAAACCGCCGGAATTTGAAAAATCTCCTTTTGCAGGAGATTTTGCACCCAATGTTCAGAATGAATTGGCCAAACTTTCTCTTCCCAGGGAGAAGTTCACCGCCGCGGTTCACGTGATGAGCGCTCTGGTGGATAAAGAAGTGGAAAAACGCGCCGGGAATTTCAAACGTGAAGTCACGCGCACCTATGAACAGCTGATCCAGAACAAGGACCATGCGCTCCGCAAGGCTGAAGAAAAATTTGTTTCCATGGCCGAAGACCTCAAAACAGCGGGCAAGGCCCGGCGGCGCACGGACCATGTGGTCCGCTCTTTGGCGGAGGGACGGGTCGTGGTCAGCCGCGAAGGCAAAGCTCTTTTGGTGAACCCGGCCGCAGAAAAAATCATTGGGCGGAGAAAAGAAGATATTCTGGGCCATCCTGTTGCGGACCTGAAAGGCAAGCAGCAGGTCATTTCTTTTGTGCGCGACCTTATGCAGTCGGAGGATGACGCCGTGTCGCTTCTTGCGGAAGATGAAGAGACTTCCCGTAAGGTCCGCAGCACGACCGCTGTGATCGAGACGGAATCCGGAGAAACGAGGGGCATGATTTCCGTGCTGCCCGAGGCTGTCCGCGAGCGCGAAGCAGAAGACGTGAAGACTGAGTTTATTTCGAGCATCACTCACGAACTTCGTACGCCGCTTGTCTGTATTCAGAAGTCCCTCTCGGCTGTGCTGGAGGGTGCGCTGGGTGAAGTAAGTCCTGATCAAAAAAAGTATCTGGAAATTGCGGAACGGAACTCCAACAAGCTCTCTGAATTCATTAACCAGATTCTTGATTTTTCACGGCTTGAATCCGGGCAGGTGGTTCTCAGAAAAGTTCTTTTCCCGGCGTCTGAAATGCTGGATGACGTAGTGAGTAGTTTGACCCCCTGGGCCAAGGAGAAAAAGATTCAGCTTTCGTGGGAAATGCTGGATACATCGCTGGCAATGGAGGCTGATCTCAGCCGCATCAGCCAGGTCCTGACCAACCTTGCGGCCAATGCGCTCAAATTTACGCCTGAGGGCGGGGTTGTAACTGTTTCCGCGAACGTTGCGGGGCCGAGTGATTTTTTTATTCCGGAAATGGGCCTCAATTACGTCCAGTTTCAGGTGAGGGACACTGGGGTGGGAATTCCGGCGCGTGAGCTGGACAGGATTTTTGAAAAGTTCACCCAGGGTACCAGTTCGGCCACTGCGGGAGAAAAGGGAACGGGGCTCGGCCTTTCGATTGCTCAGGAAATCGTTCGTCTTCACCGCGGGCGCATCTGGGTGGAGAGCGAACCCGGCAAGGGCAGCATATTTAGCTTTGTGATTCCGCAGTACCAGCTTTAAGAGCCGCGGGAACAAATGAAGATTTTTGTCATTGCCAAACCGAATGCGAAACAGGAAGCGGTAGAACGTCTTGATGACACGCACTTTCGTGTTGCGGTAAAGGCCCCGCCCGACGAAGGGAAAGCGAACGCTGCAGTTCTAAAAGCGCTTAAAAGTTATTTTGGACTTCCTTTGTCGTGCTTCTCAATTGCCTCCGGGCATAAATCAAAAAACAAGGTTATTCACGTTCAAATATGAATGAAACCTGGCTGTATACGATTGTCAGTGTTCTGATTGTCAGCGCAGCATCGCTGGTGGGTGTTTTCACCCTTTCCCTCAAGCCTGAAAAGCTGAAGAAGATTATTTTGTACCTGGTCAGCTTTGCTGTGGGGGCGCTTTTCGGGGACACCTTTATTCATTTGCTGCCTGAAGCTTATGAAAAGCTGGGCTCAGGCATGTCGACTTCTTTGAATGTGCTCCTTGGAATCCTGCTGTTTTTTCTTCTCGAAAAATTTATCCGCTGGCGTCACTGCCACATTGTGACCGATGAAGAGGAGGATCATCTTCACCCGGTTGTTACTATGAACCTCGTTGGGGATGCAGTTCACAACCTCATTGACGGTATGATTATCGGGGTCAGCTATTCGGTCAGTATCCCGATTGGTATCACGACTTCTCTTGCCGTTTTTCTTCATGAGATCCCTCAGGAAATCGGGGATTTTGGAGTTCTTCTGCATGGAGGACTTTCCGCTCGAAAAGCCCTTTTTTATAACTTCCTTTCCGCGCTTTTTGCGCTGCTCGGAGCCGTTTTGGCCTTAACCTTTGGCGCACACATTGAGAATTTTTCCGTCACGCTTCTGCCGATTGCCGCCGGTGGTTTTATTTATGTGGCAGGCTCAGACCTTATTCCTGAGCTTCATCATGAGGTAAGGGCGAAAACCTCGGCCGTGCAGTTTGTGATGATCGTCTTGGGCGTGGTGGTTATGGCCGCGCTTAAAGTGCTTGGATAGAAGAGATTTCGTCTGAAAACATTGCTTGCGGCAGGGTCTAAACCAAGTAAAATATTGCCTTCCTCTCGGGGCCTTTTATGAAAGCCATATTGTTTGTTTCCCACGGCAGCCGTTCCCCCCGATCCCGTCAGGAAAATTTCGAATTACTGGAGCGCATCCAGAAGAAGTCAGGCATTCCCTTGGGGGAAGCCGCTTTTCTGGAAACCGACACACCGTCTATTCCTGAGGGAATAGAGCGTTGTGTTTCCCGGGGAGCCCGGGAGATTATTGTTTTATTGAACTTTTTGAATTCAGGACGGCATGTTCTGGAAGATATTCCGGCGCTTGTCGAGGCAGCAAAAAAGAAGCATCCGGACATTGTTTTTCGCGTGACACCCCCGGTCGGAACGCATCCGGCCATCACCGATTTGTTTTTGAGCTGGATCTAAACCGAGTTAACGGGCATGGCCCAAGGCAGGAAGAGTATGAAAATCGGCAGCGGCGAAGAAAAGGCGGCAGGAAGAATTTTCAATTTCAGCGCAGGGCCTGCAGTGCTTCCCGTGGAAGTGCTTGAGCAGGCGCGTGATGAAATGCTCAATTACAAGGGAAGCGGCATGTCCGTCATGGAAATGAGCCACCGCTCGGAAGAGTTTGAAGCGATTGCTGCGCGTGCCGAAGCCGGTGTGAGGAGACACCTTGGAGTTCCTGAAAATTATGATGTTCTTTTTCTGCAGGGCGGCGCCAGCCTTCAGTTTGCCATGGTGCCGATGAATCTCGCTTTGCCTTCCAAGCCTGTGAATTTGATCAACACAGGGGTCTGGACTCAGAAGGCCATGGATGAAGCCCAGAAGCTGACGACGGTTCACGTTGCGGCCTCCACGGAAAGTGAAAAATTCCGCCGTCTTCCGAGGCTTGATGAAATCAAATTCAGCGAAGCGCCTTCCTATGTGCACCTCTGTTCTAACAACACCATCGCGGGCACAGAGTGGACGACCTTTCCAGATACGGGCGAGGTTCCGCTCGTCGCCGATATGTCTTCCAATATCCTGTCGCGTCCTGTGGATGTTTCAAAATTCGGTCTCATTTTTGCGGGTGCCCAAAAGAACATAGGTCCGTCGGGGGTTACGCTTGTCATCATCCGCAAGGATCTTGTGGAGCGCGGCAGCAAGAACCTGCCCGTGATTTTGCAGTACCGTACCCATGCGAAAGAAAAGTCTTTGTACAACACACCCCCGACGTATGGGATTTATATGGTCGCGCTTGTAATGGAATGGATGGACCGTTTGGGCGGACTTGCGGCCGTTGAGAAGAGGAATATCGAAAAGGCGCACGTTTTGTACAATGCCATTGATCAAAATGATTTTTATTATTCTCCTGTGGAAAAGAAGGACCGCTCCCGGATGAATGTGGTTTTCCGTATTAAGGGAGACCGCGAAGATCTTGAGAAGAAATTTGTGACGGAAGCGACAGCCGAAGGTCTGAGCGGACTGAAGGGACACAGGCTTGTCGGCGGGCTGCGCGCATCCATTTACAATGCTCAGCCGCTTGAAGGTGTTAAAGCCCTCACAGAATTCATGAAAGAGTTTTCCCGCAAAAACGGATAGTTTTTCGGCAGAAACAAAAAAGGCCCCCGCGGAATTCCGCAGGGGCCTTTTTTATTTCGGAGACTATTCAGGTAAGGCAGGTTCCTCGACGGGTTTCCAGTCCCCTTCGAGGGATTTCAGGAATTCAAGAAGATCGGCCTTCTCCTGCTCGTTCAAATCAAGAGGTTTCATTTTTTCATCCAGCCAAGGGTTGGCCTCGCCGCCTTTATCGTAAAGCTCGATAACCTCTTCCAGTGTTTTGACACTTCCGTCATGCATGTAAGGCGCTGTTCTCAGAAGATCCCGGAGCTGAGGGGTTTTGAATGCGCCCTTATCGTGCTCGGCCTTAGTCACGTCGTAGCGGCCGAGATCAGGCTTCGCAGCACTCATACCCACACCGAGGTTATGGAATATCTCGTCTGTGAGGTTGAAGCCGACATGGCATTGGGTGCAGCGGGCTTTTCCTTCAAAGAGTTTCATGCCCCGCTGGGCGGATTCGCTCAAGGCGGTTGTATCCTGGTTTTGAGTGAATCGGTCCCACGCCGAGTTGCCGGATAAGACAGTTCTTTCGAAAGAGGCAATAGCTTTGACGATTCTTTCGATTGTTACTTCGGAATCCCCAAAGGCGGACTCGAAGTAAGGGGCATAACCTTTGACTTCCGCGACCCGCTGTGTGGCGCCCGCCAATGTGTGAGCCATTTCTACGGGGTTTTCCATTGGCCCCTTGGCCTGTTCTTCAAGACTCGGTGCACGGCCGTCCCAAAACTGAAAAAAACGGTAACCGCTGTTGATCACCGAAGGGGAGTTGCGGTTTCCATTCTTCTTTTGAAAGCCTTCCGAGAATTGCCGCTGATCCGTGTACCCTTTGTTTGGGTCGTGGCAGCTTGAGCAGCTTACGGTTTTGTCGATGGAAAGACGTTTATCAAAGTAGAGCATCTTTCCAAGTTCTACTTTTTCCTGGGTCAAAGGGTTGTCTTCAGGAATCATGTAAACATCCGGGTCCAGCCCCAAAGGAAACTGAAGTTCGTAAGGCGGGGCAGGCTTTTTGTCTTCGGCGTAGGCGGTAAGAGCTGCGCCTTTGGCAATGACAACAACAGCAGAGAAAAAGAAAATGATTTTGACGAGTCTGTTTTTCATATGGCGGATTTCCTATCCAGGAGTTATTTTAAGGGGCCTCAAGGAATTAAAAATCATCTTTTTGTCAGGAGTATAGTACATGAGCAGGCTTCTTCACCATGACTTTTGTCACACGCTTTTTCTCCGTCCCTTCGCACCTGTTTTAACAACTTTGTGGCTTGGAGAAACGCCGTCCGGAGACCGGCGCTTTGAAATTTCTACGGAGTCCGGACTGAGGCGTATTCATCTCGCGGAGGTAATTCTGGCAGAAGAAAGAGCCCTTTGGGATTCCGTAAAGGAAATTTTTGATTTCGCAATCAGAGAAGCTGAAGCGCAGCTTTATGGAACCTATGTGCTGGAGCTCGTCTGTGCTGGAGAGCGTGAGAAACTCAGGAATTTTGACGGCCGAAGTCTTGCCAGTCTTCTTCTTAATCACGGCCGTTCGCTGAGTCCGGGAGAGGAACGGCTTTTCCCTTATGCTTCACTTTGGCTGGCCTTCAAAAAGCTTGTCCCGGCCGATTGGGGGAAGATCAGGTTTCAGCATAGCATGACGGTTTACAGCCAGGAACGGGCCAAGTTCGACCTGTTTTTGAAAAAGCGTCTTCAGGCGGCCGCAGCTGAAGATATTCCCGTATGGCTTTTGATCAGAGACTTCAGCCAGGTGCCTCTTTTCCGGTTTGGCGAAGAGGAACAAACCAGCCGCTTACGCAAAGTGCTTGAAAAAAACGCGGGTTTCTTCGCGGAAAAAATCCAGGGAGTTCTGATCGTGGAAGAATCTCGTGTTATCGATCTTGTCGAACAGTTTGAAATCCGCGGGAAAACAAAAGCCTAAGGCTGAGGCGCCGAGCCCGTTTTGGAAAGAGACACCCCCTCCATCAAGTACACCAAAACGTCTTTGATGGAGATAATGCTGATGGGAGTTCCGTCAACGGCCAGTACCGGAAAGTGACGGAAACCCCCGATAGACATTCTGTTGACTGCGTAGCTGATAGGGTCCTGTAAAGTCGCATAGCCCGGGTTGCGTGTCATAATATCACCCGCCGTGACTCGTGAAAGGTCCGTGACCTTACAGGCAGCTTCAGTAAGGAGCGTCCGCAGGCTCAAGATTCCCACCAGTTTTTTCTTTTCGTAAATCAAAACGCAGGTTTTCTTTTTTTTCTTAAGAATGGCGACTATTTTTTGAAGGGAATCCGATGCGCTGGCGACAAGCAGGTCTTCGCCCGTAATCAAAGCGGATACGGGGGCATTTAAAAGAAGGCGCTTGAGAGGGTCATCCTTGGGAGGGCCGGGGATGTAGCGGTCCATGAGCGTATGAAGACACCTTGAACAGCGTGTATCCCCATCGAGATTTTCCTGCCCGCAGGCAGGGCACCGAATGCTCATAACCGCCCTCGCTTAGGAGACGGTCCAGGTCTCCGCTCCGTAAATCAAATCCTTAATATTACCCTTACCTTTTTTCTTGAGAGACTCATCAATCTGAAGATCGAGCATCTCGTCATACACCGGGCGCTGAACCGCTCTGAAGACTCCGAGAGGAACGGGAAGTTCCGGGTATCTGAAATGGCTCAAGAGGTAAGCGTAATTAGGATCTTCCTCTTTTTCATTGTGAAGAAGAAGATCTGCCGGGGCAGGTGCGCCCTTAGCAATTTCCACAACCTCAGGCTTGAAGCCTTTAAGGCGGATGCCGCGGTCTTTGGCTTTTCCAAAGATCAGCGGTTTTTCATGTTCGAGATAAACGGCGCGGTCATCGCGGTTTTCACGGCCCGTTACAGGGGCAAAAGCCTTGTCGTTGAAGATAATGCAGTTTTGGTAAATCTCAACGAAAGAAGTTCCCTTGTGCTGCATGGCGCGTTCGAGTACATATCCCATGTGCTTGGGATCTCCGTCAACAGTGCGCGCGACGAAGGTTGCCTCTGAGGCGAGCGCGACGGAGAGGGGATTGATCGGCTGATCAATGGAACCCAGAGGGCTTGATTTTGTGACCTTGCCCATTTCTGACGTCGGGGAGTATTGCCCTTTGGTCAAACCGTAAATCTGATTGTTCACAAGAACAATGTTGATGTTCATATTCCGGCGCATGGCATGAATCAAATGGTTGCCGCCGATGCTGAGCCCGTCACCGTCACCCGTGATGACCCAGATCACGAGGTTCGGATTCACGCAGCGAAGACCGGAAGCGATCGTCGGAGCACGGCCGTGGATCGTGTGAAAACCATAGTTGTTCATATAGTAAGGAAAGCGGCTGGAGCACCCGATTCCCGAAATGAAAACATAGTTTTCGCGGGGAATGGAAAACTTTGCCAGCGTGCGCTGCATGACCGCGAGAATGGCGTAATCGCCGCAGCCCGGGCACCAGCGGACTTCCTGTCCGGATTCGAAGTCTTCTTTTACGAAAGGGAGTTTACCGTCAACCTTAGGTGTAATGTTGTCTGTGCTCATAGATGCCTTTTAATTTCTTCCATAAGTTCTGCTGATTTGAACGGTTGCCCATGGACTTTATGATAGCCGACAAAATTTTTGCCGGGGAAATGATGGCGCATTAGAACAAGAAGCTGTCCCATGTTGAGTTCAGGGAGAAGGATCTTGTCGAATTTGCTGATAACAGCGCCAAGATTTTTTGGAAAAGGATTCATGTAGGCAAGATGCGCATGAGAAACGACGCGTCCTTCGGCGGCGAGATTCGAAACAGCCTGATAAATCGGACCGTAACTCCCGCCCCAGCCGAGCACAAGAAGTTTTCCTGAAGCAGGGCCTTCCACCACAATTTCAGGGATGTCATCGGCAATGCGGCGGATTTTTTCTGCGCGCAAAACGATCATTTTTTGGTTATTTTCAGGGTCATAGCTGACATTGCCGGTCAGATCGGCTTTGGCAAGTCCTCCAATTCGGTGTTCAAGACCGGGAGTCCCAGGCACTGCCCACGGGCGCGCGAGTGTCTTGACGTCGCGGGCATAGGGCAGGAAAGGCCCGTCCCCTGCAACCGGGTGCTTGACCGTGATCTTGGGAAGTTCTTCAAGCTTAGGAAGTTTCCATGGTTCGGCTCCGTTGGCCAGATTTCCTTCCGAAAGAAGCACCACTGGCGTCATGTATTTTAGCGCCAGGCGGACGGCTTCGATCGCCATGTTGAAACAGTCGGCCGGAGTTTTGGGGGCCACTACGCAGACAGGGGATTCCCCGTTTCTTCCAAAAAGAACCTGAAGAAGGTCTGTCTGCTCAGTTTTAGTCGGCATACCGGTGCTGGGTCCGCCGCGCTGAACATCAATGACGACAAGGGGAAGTTCTGACATAACGGCAAGATTCATCATTTCCGCTTTCAAACAGATGCCGGGACCGCTGGTTCCGGTGATTCCGATCTGTCCGCCGAAAGAAGCCCCAAGCGCTGAACCGCATGCCGCAATTTCATCTTCAGCCTGAAAAGTTTTCACACCAAAATGTTTGTAGGTTGAAAGGTAGTGCAGGATATCACTCGCGGGCGTGATCGGATAGGAGCCGTAAAACAAGGTTTTGCCGGCCAGATTGGCCGCAGTAACAAGCCCAATGGCCATGGCCTGATTACCCGTAATTTTACGGTAAACACCGGTTTCAAGCTGGGCCTTTTTGATTTCATACTGAACAGGCAGCGTTTCGGTGATATCTGCAAAATTGTATCCCGCCTTCAAAGCCGTGACGTTGCCGTTGACGATGTCGGGACGTTTGGCGAATTTCTTTTGAATCCAGGAAATCGTGTGATCCATGGAGCGGCTGTAAAGCCAGAACAGCATGCCGAGCGCGAAGAAGTTTTTGCAGCGTTCCACTTCTGTCAGCTTGAGAGGCTGGTCTTTAAGAGAGTTTTTTGTCAGCTCGGAAAGAGGAACTTTGAGCAGCTGAAAATCTTTCAGCGTCGTGTCTTCAAGAGGGTTGGATTTCCAGGTTGCTTTTTTGAGGGCCATTTCTGTGAAAGCACTCTCATTGGCGATGATCAGGCCGCCCTTCTTGATGTTGGGAATGTTGACCTTCAAGGCAGCCGGATTCATGGCGATGAGAACGTCCGCCTGGTCACCCGGTGTAAAAATGATGGATTCAGAAAACTGAATCTGAAAGCTGCTAACTCCAGGAAGCGTTCCGGCAGGTGCACGGATTTCAGCCGGAAAATCAGGGAGCGTTGCAAAATCATTGCCCATTGCGGCTGCGGTATCCGTGAACTGATCGCCCGCCAGCTGCATGCCGTCACCGGAATCGCCGGCGAAACGGACTGTGATTGCGTTAGTGGTTTGAAGGTTTTTCTTCGTCGATAACATATTCAACCGCCCTCAGGTGTCGTCATAATCTGGTGAATATTAGGAGGTAAATTATAAATTTCGGCCGGGTAAAAAGCGGCCAGAAAACGAATGATCATCCGCACGGACAGCACACCGGCCAGTTTTCCTTCCGGATCCGCAAGCGGTACATGGTACAGACCTTCTTTGACCATGAGCGAAATCGCTTCATGGACTGTATCCTCGGGCGATAAGACTGCCGGACAAGGACTCATGTATTCAAGAGCCGGAGCCTCCCAGTTAACGGGCTCCCCCATAATCTTGTAAACGACATCCCGTTCTGTAAAAAGCCCTAAAACCCTATCTTTCTCAGTAATCGCAACATAACCGGACTTGTTCGTCCGCATCAGTTCCACAGCGCTTTTGACGGAAATTGAAGGGGATGCCTGTACCAGTTTTGACTCGGCAATCTGCCGAATCTTTTTCTCCTGGAGAACTTCCTCGATTTGCTTCGCCGTCATAGAGTCATTTCTTTCACGCGTGCGATTCCCGCAAACCTTGATTCAAGGGAATGTTGCCTTGAGGAGGGAGCGGAGCCGTATGATACCAAAATACGTCAAAAAAATCCTAAGTTTTTAGGCTTTTCTTTATAAGTAACTCTATCCTAGAGAAGCTCTTAGCAGGTAAAATGCGCTTTTATGAGGGGAAACCGGATTCTATGCGCAAATTGACCCACGAAGAACTTTTAGCCCGCCAGCTGGCGAAAGATGAGGAGAGGCTTCCGTTTCATGTGCTTTTGAATGATATCCGGAGCCTCCATAATGTGGGCTCAATTTTTCGCACCTGCGATGGGGCGGGGGTGGCGAAACTCTGGATTTGCGGAATTACAGGCTTTCCTCCGGATTCTAAAATTACAAAAACAGCCTTGGGTGCGGAGAAAGTTGTTCCTTGGGAGTACCGCCGCGATCCTGAAGCCTTGGCGCGGGAGTTAAAAGCCCAGGGGTTTCAGCTGGTTCTGCTTGAGCAGATGGAAAACAGTTTGGCCTACGATGTGTTTGAAGTCCAGTCCCCGGTTTGTCTGGTTTTGGGTAATGAAACAGGCGGCGTGAGTGATGGACTGGCGGCGCTCTGTGATGCTGCCGTGGAGATCGAGATGGCAGGTGCGAAAAACTCGCTAAACGTTACAGTTGCTTTTGGAATTGCGGCGTACCGATTCCGGCAAGTATTGCTTCAAAAAAAACGGCAGGAGAAATGAAATGAAAGCGAAAGCAGAAATCCTGATTGTAAAGAATGTGACGCGCGAAGGGCCGGGACTGCTGCAGGAATTTATCCATGAGGCGGGACTTCGTTTTGATGAGATTGATTTGGATGGAGGGGATTCGTGGCCGGATCTGGATGCTTATGAAATGATGATGGTGCTTGGCGGACCGGATAGCGCCAACGACCCAACGTCTAAAATCCAGGAGGAGCTCGAGCGTATCCATGAGTGGGTTTCCTCCGGGCGTCCCTATTTGGGAATTTGCCTTGGCCTGCAGCTTCTTGTAAAGGCTATGGGCGGCCGCGTGGAAAGGAATCCCGTAAAAGAGGTTGGATTTTTCGATCCCCAGGGAAAGATTTACGAAGTCGAGTTAACAGCGGAAGGAATGCAGGATCCTTTGTTTAAGGGTTTTCAAACGAGACTTCCCGTTTTTCAGCTGCATGGTGAAACCGTTGCTTTGACGCCAGAGATGAAGCTTCTCGGTACAGGAAGGCACTGCCGAAACCAGGTCGTGCGTGTCGGACAAGCTGCTTATGGGTTCCAATGTCACTTTGAGCTTACCCCGGGCCTTCTTGAAGAATGGGCTGCTGAAGATCCTGATCTTAAACCGTTGGATCAAACACAACTTCTCGGCCATTTTAAAAAGACTGAAGGCGGCTACCGGAACACGGCGCGAGAAATCTTTATCCGGTTTTTAAATCAGGCGAGAACTCTGAAAGGAGTCAGGAGATGACAAAAGCTGACCGTATTTTATTGATTGCGGTAATATTGCTGGGCGATATGCTGATTTTTATGCTGCCGCTGACAGCCTTTTTTGCCGCCTATGTTCTCTGGGCCCGCCCTGTCTGGTTCAGGAACTGGATTCTTCGTCTCTATGAAGGCGTTGACTAGGTCTTTTGATTGCAGCATAGTGCAGCAGAGGTTTGAAAACAGGAAAAAAACAAGATGAGATATTTTCTTTCCGCTGTGAGTATCTGCCTGGCGGCATTCTTTTCTTCGCCCGTTCAGGCATCATCCTCACACACCGATGCGGAGCTTTTCTCCGAAGTCCGTTCCATCCAGCCGGGAACACCTTTTTGGGTTGCTCTGCGTCTCAAAATGGATCAACGCTGGCACACGTATTGGCGTAACCCGGGCGACTCCGGTATCCCAACGGAATTACGATGGAAACTTCCCGAAGGATTTACTGCGGGGCCGCTCTTGTGGCCTTACCCGGTCAGGGTGGATCTTCCGCCGCTCGCTGTTTATGCCTATGAAGGCGAAGTGCTGTTTTTAACCCAAATCACCCCGCCTGCAACCCTTGCTCCGGGCCAGACTCAGGCGCTTCGCGCACAGGCTTATTGGCTCGAGTGTGAAGTGAACTGCATTCCTGGAGATGCTTCGCTTGAGCTCGAACTTCCGGTCAGGCCGGAAACACCGGAAACCAACCCGGTTCATGCGGAAGACTTTGCCCGCGCTCGGTCCCGCATGCCTCTGACTTCTTCTGAATGGCAGGTCACAGCTCAGGGCAGCGCAAAACAAATTTTGTTTCGGTTGAAACCGCCGGCAGGAGATTTTAACAAAATCAGCGGCGTTTCTTTTTTCCCTTATGATGAGAAGTTAATTCAGCACCCCGCGGCACAGCGCTTCCGGGAAACGCCGGAAGCTTATGAACTCCTGGTGGAGCGCTCCTCGCTGCAACCCGGGGTGCCGGGACGGATCGAGGGCATTCTGGTTTCCCGCGAAGGCTGGCGAGGTGCAAATTCAGAGAAAGCCCTTGAGATTGATTTACCTGTTGATGCGGCAGAAGGCAAGGGGTGGAGTGATCTTTTCCGGCCGGGAACAACGCTGGGGCTTGCGCTTCTTCTGGCGTTTGCGGGAGGACTCATTTTAAATCTTATGCCGTGCGTTTTCCCCGTACTCTCACTGAAAATTCTGCATTTTGTTGAACAGGCACGGCAGCACAGGACGCATATTTTTCTGCAAGGCGTTAATTTTACAGCAGGTGTTCTTGTGTCCTTCTGGGTTCTTGCCGGAGCGCTGATTTTTTTCCGCTCTGCCGGACATGAGATCGGCTGGGGGTTTCAGCTTCAATCGCCGCCGGTCGTGATTTCCCTCGTTCTGCTTTTCTTTATCTTCGCACTGAATCTTTTTGGGGTGTTTGAAGTCGGGCTTTCTGTTTCCGGCGCTGCGGGCAAAGCGAGCCGTAAGACTGGAAAGTTGTCTGTCTTTCTGAATGGTGTTTTGGCAACTACCGTTGCAACCCCATGTACGGCTCCCTTTATGGGAGCTGCGCTCGGCTTTGCTGTGACGCGTCCGGCGGTCGAAGCGATGCTTGTTTTTACCTCCGTCGGAGCAGGGATGTCAGCCCCGTACCTTTTGCTTTCCGCATTCCCGCAGCTTTTGAAATCCTTGCCCAAGCCCGGTCCCTGGATGGTGAAACTTAAAAAAATTCTCGCCATTTTTTTACTGCTGACAGCGATGTGGCTTGCCTGGGTTTTGAATATTCAGTCCGGGCAGAAAGCCTTAATCGGGCTCCTCTCTGGACTTTTCTTTTTGTCGTCGGCCTGCTGGATTTATGGGACCAAAATCCAGCGCTCCCAGGCGAATCCGTTTTGGCGCTGGGCGGCGATCCTGCTTTTTTGTTTTGGCACGGCGGTTTCGTTTACCGGGCTGTTGGGCGGTGGACAGAGGATTCACACGGGAGAAGGCTTTGCGTCCGGGTTGAGATGGGAGAATTTTTCTGAGGCACGGCTTTCTGCGCTCCGGAGGGAGGGCAAACCCGCGCTTGTTGATTTTACTGCAGCCTGGTGTCTCACCTGTCAGGTGAATGAGCGTGTCGCTCTTGGAGCTGAAAAGGTTAAGGAACGGTTGAAATCAGAGGAGGTTGTGTTGCTCAAGGCGGATTGGACTTCACGAGATGCCGAAATCACGAGGGCCCTTGCCGGGTATGGGCGCAACAGCGTGCCGCTTTATGTCCTCTACGGCCGCGGCCAGGGGGAGCCGGTTTTCCTTCCGGAAATTTTAACCCCTTCCGGTGTTCTGGATATTTTGGATAAGGTTTTTCCGAAAAAAGATTCGAATGAAAAAAGCGATACAGCGTCTTTATAGAGTCAAAAAGATCGAAAAGGAGAACGAGTATGAAACTTTTGAGCCGATTGCCTTTTTTTGCAGCCTTGTTTCTTTTTTCCCACGCAGCCTATGCTCAGTTGGTCACGGGAGACGCAGCACCGGACTTTACCCTCACGGATTCTAATGGGAATACTCATTCAATTTCCGGTGAAAAAGGGCACTACGTTGTGCTTGAGTGGACAAACCCCGACTGTCCTTTTGTAAAAAAACACTACGGCAGCGGGAATATGCAGAGTCTGCAGGCTGAATACACAGCGAAGGGCGTGGTCTGGTATTCGGTGGCATCTTCTGCTGCGGGTAAACAGGGCTCTTACACGGCCGGAGAATGGAACGATATTGTAAAAAATCAGAAGTCCGCAGCGTCTGCCGTTCTTTTGGATCCGGATGGAAAAGCCGGCAAGCTTTACGGAGCTCAAACAACGCCGCACCTGTTTGTGATCAGTCCTGATGGAAAGTTGAT
>CAYRBY010000003.1:60092-66143 GCA_964422635.1 uncultured bacterium | reverse complement strand
ATGCAGCAGGTTCATGGCGCGCTGCTGAAAGGAACAGAGCTTGCGAGGAACAGTGTGGGCACGTATGGGACCGCCGCTTACTACACAGTTAAATATTCCGGGAAAGTCGCGCCGTACCTTGGCCATCGCTTTGATGTCGACAGTGAAATTGTTGCCGACGAGCACGCTGTTAAATACCTGATGGATGCAGGCTATGATCCGAGAGGGCTTCAAACCTTCATGGACCGCCTGGCAAGGGTTCCGATGGACGATGTCGGGCGGTTTGTGACCTTTATGAATGTGCACCCGCCTTTTCAGGACAGGAGAAAACTTCTCGAGGAGCGTTTAAAGGATTTCAAGTTCGACGAAGCCCGGCTGGAATTTAAACCTGACAGGCTTGACGAAGCCCGCCGAAGCAGCACCGATTCCGCTTCCTCCATTATTTTTACTCCGCAGAAAGGTGTTCACCACATTGCGCCGCTTGCGCTTCAGGACTTTGGTGCGGGCGATTCCGTGAACTCCTTTCCGGATCACTCCGGAGGTTAGCTGCAAGTTCCGCTTTTCATCCCGGGCGATCTCGGTTATATTTCCCGTCATGAAAATTTCTGAGTTTTATAAAAAAGGCATCCGCACATTTTCATTCGAATTTTTTCCGCCTAAAACAGAAGAGGGGGAGCTTAAGCTTTTTGAAACCATCCGTGAGCTCAAGCGGCTGGATCCTTCTTTTGTCTCCGTGACCTACGGTGCGATGGGCACCACTCGCCAAAATACGCTGCGGATTGTTTCCAAAGTCCGCTCCGAACTGGGAATCGAATCCGCGGCCCATTTGACCTGCGTCGGGCACACCAGTGAAGAAATCCGGGCCGTGCTTCACGATCTTAAAGCCCGGGGTGTTTGCAATGTTGTGGCTTTGCGCGGAGATCCACCCAAAGGTGAAACCCAGTTTCGTCCCGTTCCTGGCGGTTTTCACTATGCCGCCGAACTTGTCCGTTTTATTCGAAGCGAACCGGAATTCCGGGATCATTTCTCGCTGGCTGTCGCAGGGTATCCTGAAACACATGTGGAATGCAGGGATCCCGTGAAGGACCTTGACCATTTGAAGCGAAAGGTCGATGCCGGAGCGGATCTTGTCGTCACCCAGCTTTTTTTTGATAACAGGGATTTTTTTGATTTTGTCCACCGGGCCCGTAAGGCAGGTATTGCGATTCCGATTGTGGCGGGCATTATGCCGATAACTCACGGGCCCCAGATTGAAAGGTTTGCTCAGATGTGCGGAGCAAAGATTCCTGCCTCAATGCGCGAATCCATTTTGCGCCTCGGGGAGGACCAGGCGGCGGTTGAAGCCTTTGGTGTGGAGTATGCCACCCGGCAGTGTGCGGAGCTCCTGAAGGAAGGGGTTTCGGGAATTCATTTTTATACGCTCAACAAGTCCAGGGCCACGTTGGAAATTTATCAAAATTTAGGACTTGCCAAATTGCGCTGATTTGAGGAAAATCTTCTCATCAGCAAGCGTTGACGCGCAATTTTTTCAATCGCGAATTTTCTAAGGGCCCTGATGTTTCCCCTGATCAGAAAAAACAAAGCGCTTCAGAGCCGTCTTTTTACCCTACCGCACACCCATCTCTTTTTTAAGCCGTCAAATCCTGAAACCTGCCAAAAAACAGGAGGTTTTCTTTAAGCGCCCTTTTTTCTGCTTGGCCATTTTTCGCGGTCAGGCATAAACCCCCAAAAGAAAGGACACTGCTTTGGAATCGAGCCATCAGCTTAAAATGTTTACGCTTCAGGAAGCGAACGAACTGATCCCCCGGCTCCATGATTTGATAGAAAAACTCAAAAACAAAAGAGACGATATCTCGGCTCTTGAAATGGAAATAGATGTACTTGAGGTGTTGGCTCAATCGTCTTCTGAGAAGGCCCCTTCCGCCCAGGTCGAGGCTAAGCTGGCAGAATACGAAAAGTCGGTTAATGAATTCTACACGCTGATCGAGGAAGTTCATGGCACAGGCTGCTTTTTGAAGAGCATTGAGAGCGGTCTTGTGGATTTTTATACGGTGTATAAAGGGCGTGTTGTTTATCTTTGCTGGCGCTTTGGAGAGCCCGAAATTACCACCTGGCATGATATCGGGCACGGGTATGGTTCCCGTCAGCCGCTTGATCTCTAATTACAAAAAACTTGCTGTCCAGGAAGGCGCTGTATTAACGTATCTCCTCTTTAAGAGCGAATGACATGTTCAATTCATATAGGAGGAGATATGCCGCTTAAAGAAGGTGATAAAGCTCCGGTCTTTAGTCTTCCCGCAGGGGAAGGGGCTTCTGTAAAGCTTTCTGATTTCAAAGGGAAAAAAGTCGTTCTTTATTTTTATCCCAAAGACAATACCCCCGGTTGTACCCAGGAAGCCTGTGATTTTCAGGCCTCGCTTAAAAGCATTCAATCCAAAGGCGCTGTTGTTTTAGGTGTTAGTGCCGATCCCCTGAAGGCTCACCTGAAGTTTGCAGAAAAATACAAACTTTCCTTTCCGCTTCTCAGCGATGAATCGACCGAAACCCTTCAAAAATATGGGGTTTGGAAAGAAAAATCGATGTATGGAAAAAAGTTTATGGGCGTTGAGCGCACGACGGTTATTCTTGATAAAGAAGGCCGGGTACGGAAGGTTTTCCCGAAAGTGAAGGTTGCAGGTCACGCCCAAGAGGTTTTGGCCGCATTAGATGAGATCTGAGCTCGTTGCTGCCACAGCCTAAAAAGTGCTTGCCCGCCTAATGAATTTTGTTATAATGACGCCCCTATAAAAGAGCCCTTCGTGTATGCCTTCGGTGTCTCTCTACGGGATCGCTGTCAGGTCTTTAATCGATTGCGGCAAGCGGCCTGATGTGCCGTATCAATTTTCAAAAAATCTAAGGGAGTAGTGAATCTTGGCGGACATAACCATTAAACAATTACTGGAAGCGGGAGTACATTTCGGTCATCAAACGCAGCGGTGGAATCCGAAGATGAAGAAGTATATCTTCGGAGAGCGTAACGGGATTTACATCATCAATCTCGAGATTACGCTGGAATCCTTGAAAAAGGGTGTGGAGTACGTCCGCAACCTTACGCGCGAAGGCAAGGAAATTCTTTTTGTCGGCACCAAACGGCAGGCTCAGGATTGCATCCGGGAAGCTGCCGAAGCCTGTGAAATGCCGTATGTGAACCAGCGCTGGCTGGGCGGTATGCTCACAAACTTCGAGACGATTCGCAAGTCACTTGTCCGTCTTGAAAATATTGACCGCATGGAACAGGATGGAAGCTTTCAGTACATCACGAAGAAAGAAGTCGGTTCCATTAAGAAAGAGCGTGAAAAGCTCGAAAAAAACCTTTGCGGTATCCGCGTGATGAAGCGGGTTCCCTCTGCGATTTTTGTTATTGACGCCAAGAAGGAAGAGATTGCGATCTATGAAGCCCGCAAACTCGGAATTCCAGTGGTGGCAGTTCTTGACACCAATTGCGATCCGGACCTTGTGGATTATGGATTTCCTGGAAACGATGACGCGATTCGCGCGATCAAGCTTTTCTGCGGCGCTGTAGCGCAGGCAGCTAAAGAAGGCCGTGATGAGTTTAAAAAGAAAATCGCTGATCAGGAAGCTCGCCGGGCCAAGGAGCAGGACGATGTTGAAGCTGCGAAAGCGGCTGCCGCTGCGGCCGAAGCTGTGACTGGCTCTGATCAGGGAGAAGAAGTTCTGGTTCCCGCATTCCCGCAGGAAATTGTGGTTGAGGAAGTTGAGCAGAAGTTCGCCAAGACAGCTTTGACGGACGAAGAAAAGCTCGCGAAACTCGCCAAACCGAAAAAGCCCGTCCGCAAATAATTCAAGCGGAAATTAATTCTAGAAAGAGGAAAGCACCGCAATGCCTATGAGCGCTGAAACTGACGCAAAAAACAATCTCGTGAAACTCCGTGAGCTCACGGGAGCCGGAATGATGGAATGCAAAAAGGCTCTTGATGAAGCCAAGGGTGATCTTCAGGAAGCCCAAAAGATTATCCGCAAAAAGGGCCTTGATATTGCCAAGAAGAAATCGACCCGTGAAGTGAAGGAAGGTCAGATCATTTCCTACATTCACTCTGGCGGCAAGCTTGGTGTTCTTCTTGAAATCAACTGTGAGACGGATTTCGTTGCCAAAAATGACACGTTCCAGGCGTTTGCCAAGGATGTTGCCATGCAGATCGCGGCAGGTTTTCCTCTTTATGTGGACGAACAGGGTATCCCGGCAGCGGATCTTGAAAAGGAAAAGGAAGTTTTTCGCAGCCAGGTGGCCGGAAAGCCTCAGGAAGTTCAGGAGAAGATTATTCAAGGCAAGTTGACCAAACGTTACGAAGAAATCTGCCTGCTGCATCAGAAGTTCATTAAAGATGATTCAAAAACCATTCAGGATTATCTGAATGAGATGATTGCCAAGATCGGTGAGAATATTGTAATTCGCCGGTTTGTCCGTTACGAAGTCGGCAGTTCTATTTAAACGGTTTTCGGATCCGGAGAAGCGGCCTCGCTTCTCCGGGAGTCCTTCCTCGAGCAGTATCACAACCCAAGTCACGTCATGGCAGCACGCGCAACAAATAAACGCATCGCATACAAGAGAGTTCTTCTGAAGCTTTCAGGTGAAGCGCTTCAGGGGCGGCTCGGCTATGGTGTGGACCCCAAAGTTGCCTCCAGTATTGCCCAGCAAGTCAAGGAAGTTTATGAGCTGGGAACCGATCTGGCCGTTGTCATCGGCGGAGGAAATATCTTTCGCGGGCTCCAGGGCGCCGAAGCGGGAATGGACCGGTCAACAGCGGATTACATCGGGATGCTTGCGACCCTTATCAATTCCATGGTTCTGCAGGAAGCGCTCGAAAAAATCGGCGTTCCGACACGAGTTCAATCCGCTATTGATGTTCACAAATTGGCTGAGCCGTATATCCGCCGCCGGGCAATGCGGCACATGGAAAAGAAACGCGTTGTTATATTTGCGGCAGGGACTGGAAATCCGTACTTCACGACAGATACGGCCGCTGTTCTTCGGGCTGTAGAAATCAACGCGGATGTGATTTTGAAGGCCACAAAAGTGGATGGCGTGTACACGAGCGATCCCGTGAAGGACAAAAAGGCCAAGAAGTACGAGCATCTTCCTTTTATGGAAGCTCTCAGAAAGCGCCTGCGTGTTATGGACGCAACAGCCATTTCGCTGTGCATGGAAAATGATCTTCCAATTATTGTTTTTGATATGAACCAGGCAGGCAATATTCGCCGGGTTATTCAGGGCGAAAAAATCGGAACACTCGTTCACTCTTAATTGCTGCGAACCCTAATAGGTTTTCTACCTGGAGGGAAAGAAAATGACAACGACGACGGATTCAAAAAAAATCGTTGATGATATGCAGAAGAACATGGCCAAGGCCGTGGAAGCGACGCGGAAGGAATTTAAAAATATCCGTACGGGACGGGCGTCCATCGCACTTGTTGAAGGTATTATTGTGAACTACTACGATACGCCGACTCCGCTGAAGGGGCTTGCTAATATTTCTACACCGGACCCCAAGACCATTATGATTACCCCCTGGGATGTTTCCGGTATTGCGGAGATCGAAAAAGCAATTATGAAGTCCGATCTTGGTCTGAATCCGATGAACGATGGTAAGGTGATTCGTATTCAGATTCCGGCATTGACAGAGGAGCGCCGTGACGAGTTGACCAAGGTCGTCCGCCGTGTAGCGGAAGAAGGGCGTGTTTCGGTGCGTAATTCAAGACACGAAGCCATTGAGCAGATTAAAAAACTTGAGAAGTCCAAAGTTCTCGCGGAAGATTTGTCACACGCAGCGCAGAAAGAAATTCAGAAATTTACGGATAAGTTTGTTTCTGAAGTGGATGAGGCTCTGAAACATAAAGAGCAGGAAATCCACGTCATTTAGTTTTAGAGCCCGTAGCTCAGGTGGTAGAGCACATCCCTTTTAAGGATGGTGTCGATGGTTCGAATCCATCCGGGCTCAATTATATTGAGCCGATAGAAATGTTCCTTAGGTAGTCCTTTAGGGCATCCAGGCTCACAAAAGTAAATCCCAACCC